>DASXGB010000214.1:0-9382 GCA_036489325.1 Caulobacteraceae bacterium | reverse complement strand
TCGACCTTCTCCACCCCGATCTCCACGGCGCGGTCGGGCGACAGGAACGGGTCGTAGGCGACGACCTTCATCTTCAGGCCGTTGGCCCGGTCGGCGACGATGGAGCCGATATTGCCGGCCCCGATCAGGCCCAGCGTCTTGGCGTAAAGCTCGACGCCCATGAAGCGGTTCTTCTCCCACTTGCCGGCCTGGGTGGAGGCGTCGGCGGCGGGCAGCTGGCGGGCCAGCGCGAACATCATGGCGATGGCGTGCTCGGCGGTGGTGATCGAGTTGCCGAACGGGGTGTTCATCACCACCACGCCGGCGGCGGTGGCGGCGGGGATATCGACATTGTCGACGCCGATCCCGGCGCGGCCGACGACCTTGAGGCGCTTGGCCTTGGCGATCACCTCGCGGGTCACCTTGGTCGCCGAGCGGATGGCGAGGCCGTCGTAATCGCCGATGATGGCGATGAGTTCATCCTTGGAAAGACCCGTCTTCACATCGGCGTCGACGCCGCGCTGGCGGAAGACCTCGACAGCAGCCGGAGACAGGGAATCGGAAATGAGAACACGGGGGGACATGAGATTTCCTTAAAAGAGTTTTGAGCGTGGTCGCGCCGGCGGCGACCACGCGTGAGGCGATCAGGCCGGAAGCAGCTCGGCGGCGCTCTCGGCGAAGGCCCATTCGAGCCAGGGCGTGAGGGCCTCAAGGTCCTCCTGCTCCACGGTCGCGCCGCACCAGATTCGTAAGCCCGGCGGCGCGTCGCGATAGCCGCCGATGTCGAAGGCCACGCCTTCCTTTTCCAGCATTTGCGCGAGGCGCTTGGCGAAGGCCGCTTGGCCGTCGGCCGAAAGACCTGTCACCGCCGGATCGACCACCTTGAGGCACACCGACGTGTTGGAGCGGCATGCCGGATCCTGGGCCAGGAAATCGACCCACGCGGTCTTGGCCACCCAGTCCTCGATCACCTTGAGGTTGCCGTCCGCCCGCGCCCGAAGCTCGGCAAGGCCGCCGATCTGAGAGGCCCAGCGAAGGGCGTCGAGGAAGTCCTCGACGCACAGCATCGAGGGGGTATTGATGGTCGCGCCCTCGAAGATCTCGGCGTTGAGTTTACCCGCTTTGGTGAGCCGGAAGAGCTTGGGCATGGGCCACGCTGGCGTATGACTTTCCAGCCGCACTACGGCGCGGGGCGAGAGGATCAACACGCCGTGCGCCGCCTCTCCGCCCAGCGCCTTCTGCCAGGAGAAGGTGGTCGCATCGAGCTTGTTCCAGGCCAGCGGCTGGGCAAAGCAGGCGCTGGTAGCGTCGCAGATGGTCAGGCCCTTGCGATTGGCGGCGATGAAATCGCCGTTCGGCACCCGCACGCCGGAGGTCGTCCCGTTCCAGGTGAAAACGAGGTCCGCCTCGCCGCTAACTCTGGAAAGGTCGGGCAAGGCGCCATAGGGCGCGTCTAGCACCTCCGCTTCGAGCCTCAGCTGTTTGACGACGTCGGTCACCCAGTCCTTGCCGAACGACTCGAAGGCCAGGACCTGCACCTTGCGGGGGCCCAGCAACGACCACAGGGCCGCCTCCACCGCGCCGGTGTCTGAGCCCGGCGTAATGCCGATCAGATAGTCGGCCGGGACCTGAAGCACCTCGCGAATCTGGTCGATGACCAGTTTCAGACGCGCCTTGCCCGGGCTCGAACGGTGCGAGCGTCCAAGGATCGCCGAGGAGAGTTTTTCGGGATTCCAGCCTGGCCGCTTGGCGCAGGGGCCGGAAGAGAAGTGTGGCCGGGCCGGCCGCATGGCCGGCTTGGCGAGGGTCGTCATAGCGATGTCTCCCATCCTTGCAGATGGGCTGCGCCCCGTTGGGGGGGCGTGGCCCGCGGCCAAAAGCCCGCGTTCGTTCGCACATGCAAGAGCAATCTTCTTCGCAGGCGCGAAATCCTGCGATCGTAAAACCGGGCCGGGCCCTACACGACCTCCAGGACCACCTTGCCTTGATGCGGCTGCCCTTCGAGAAACGCGTGGGCGCCGGCCGCTTCGGCCAGTGGAAAGACCCGATCGATCACCGGCTTCACCAGGCCTTTCTCGATCCACGGCCAGACCACGCGCTCGATCTCGTGCGCCAGGCGCGCCTTCTCGTCCACGGTTCGGGGTCTGAGGGTCGAGCCGCTGATGGTCAGCCGCTTCTGCATCATCTTCTGGATCGGCAATTCGACGACGTTTCCGGCCTGGGCGGCGATGTAGACCAGCCTGCCGTTGTTGTGCAGGCACTCCAGGTTCTTGGCGAAGTAGGAACCGCCCACCATGTCGAGGATGACGTCGGCGCCGCCGACATCTTTGACCGCGGCGACGAAGTCCGTCGAGTCGGCGTCGACAGCGAAGTCGGCCCCAAGTTCGAGGGCCTTGCGGGCCTTCTCCTCGCCGCGCGCCGTGGCGATGACTCGCGCTCCAGCCGCCTTGGCCATCTGGATGGCGGTGACGCCAATC
Source organism: Caulobacteraceae bacterium (assembly GCA_036489325.1). Classification (GTDB taxonomy): domain Bacteria; phylum Pseudomonadota; class Alphaproteobacteria; order Caulobacterales; family Caulobacteraceae; genus Acaudatibacter. The sequence continues at coordinate 6,926 of DASXGB010000214.1, read as the reverse complement.
CCCGAATTGGCCCCGTGGATCAGGGTCGTCTCGTTCTTTTTCAGGCCGCCCGACTCGAAGAGATTGGCCCAGACGGTGAACACCGTCTCCGGCAAGCTGGCAGCCTGGACATAATTCATTCCGCTCGGCACCGGCAGGGCGTGACGGGCGTCACAAGCGGCGAACTGGGCGTAACCGCCTCCGGGCAGCAAGGCGCAGACCTTTTCACCGCCCTTCCAGCGACCGGCCGCGTGGACCACCTCGCCGGCGACCTCAAGGCCTAGCGTCGAAGGCGCGCCGGGGGGCGGCGGATAGAAGCCAAGGCGCTGAATGAGGTCGGGCCGGTTCACGCCGGCGGCGTGGACGCGAATGAGGATCTGACGGTTGCGCGGCGCCGGTCGCGGAATTGAGACCGTGTGCAGGGCCTCGGGTGGGCCCGCGCCGTTGGCCACCGTAATCGCGGTCATCATGGGCGCAGACGACATACAACTCCCCCAAACTTGCGCATTCGTGCACGCTCCCTCAGATAGCGCTTTCAACGGGCGAAAGGCAAAGGAGTCCCGCCGATGACCGAGGAGCCGGCTGAAGTCCGCCGTCAACGCGGCGCGGCGCTGAAGGAACTTTGCATCGAGGACCTGGAGCTCTATGGCGCCGAGGAACTGACCGAGCGGATCGAAACTCTGGCCGCGGAAATCGAGCGCGCCCGCGCTCAGTTAGCCCGAAAACAGGCGACCCGCGCCGCCGCCGACGCCTTTTTCAAGCGCCAGGATTAGAAGTACGCTCTTGTCGAGGTTCGATCTCACGACCGCGGGCGGGCGCTGGCACACGACCGCGCACCACTTGTGGCATGACCACGCCTATCTGCGCCTGGCCTTCTCCAACGCCCATTGGATCAGCGACGAACTGGTGCGCACCAACCAGCCGTGGCCGTTCCAACTCAAGGCCTGGGCCGAGCGCGGGATCAAGACGGTCATCAATCTACGTGGCGGCTTCGAGACCAGCTTCCGGGCCATGGAGGTGGACGCCTGCCGGCGGCTGGGCCTGGAACTGGTGGACTTCGTCATCGCCTCGCGCGACGTGCCTACGAAGGAGAAGGTGCTGGGCGCGCGCGACCTTTTCGAGAACCTGCAATATCCGGCCCTCATGCACTGCAAGTCCGGCGCCGACCGGGCCGGGATCATGGCCGTGTTCTACAAACACTTCCGCGAGGGCCAGCCGATCCGCCAGGCCATCGAGCAGCTCTCGCCGCGCTACCTGCACGTCAAGGCCGGACTCACCGGCGTACTGGACTACATCTTCGAGCGCTACCTTGAAGAGGGCGAGGCCAAGGGCCTGACCTTTGTCGAATGGGTGGAGAGCCCGGCCTATGATCCGGTGGCGCTCAAGGCGGACTTCAGGGCCTCGTGGTGGGGGACGACGCTGAGCGAGAAGCTGCTGAAAAGGGAATAGGCCGGGCGCACGGCTACGCCCATTGCCCCTGGGTCCACCGCAGTCTATGGCCGGCGGTCCGCATGACGCCTGACGAGAGATGACCGCACTCCACCCAGAGATCGCGAAGGTGACGGCGCGCATCGCCGCACGCTCGGCCAAGACCCGCGAGGCCTACCTCGCCTTCATCGAAGCCGAGCGGGAGCGGGGCGGCGATCGGCCGATGCTGTCCTGCAGCAATCTCGCCCACGCTTTCGCCGCCGCCGGCGACGACAAGGCGACGATCCGCGCCGGCCGCGCGACCAACCTTGGCATTGTCACCGCCTTCAACGACATGCTGTCGGCCCACCAGCCGTTCGGGCGCTATCCGGAGCAGATCAAGCTCTACGCCCGTGAAGTCGGCGCCACGGCCCAGGTGGCCGGCGGCGTGCCGGCGATGTGCGACGGCGTCACCCAGGGCCAGGCGGGTATGGAGCTGTCGCTCTTCAGCCGCGACGCCATCGCGCTCGCGACAGCCGTGGCTCTGACGCACGCCATGTTCGAGGGCGCGTTGCTGCTGGGCGTCTGCGACAAGATCGTACCCGGCCTGCTGATCGGCGCCCTTCGCTTCGGCCACCTGCCGATGCTGCTGATTCCGGCTGGCCCGATGCCCTCGGGAATCGCCAACCGTGAAAAGCAGCGCGTCCGCCAGCTCTTCGCCGAGGGCAAGGTGAGCCGCGAGGAGCTGCTCGAGGCCGAGGCGGCGGCGTATCACGGCGCCGGCACGTGCACCTTCTACGGCACGGCCAACTCAAACCAGGTGATGATGGAGGCCATGGGCCTGCACGTTCCCGGCGCGGCCTTCGTCAATCCGGGCGCGAAGCTGCGCCAGGCCCTCACCCGCGCCGCCGTTCATCGCGTGGCCGAGATCGGCTGGAGCGGAAACGACTACCGCCCGATCGGTCGGGTGGTCGACGAAAAGGCGATCGTCAACGCGGCGGTGGCGCTCCTGGCCACCGGCGGCTCGACAAACCACGCCATCCACCTGCCCGCCATCGCCCGGGCGGCAGGGATCATCATCGACTGGCAGGATCTCGACGCCCTCTCGGCTGTCGCGCCTCTGATCGCGCGCGTCTATCCCAATGGAGCCGGGGACGTGAACGCCTTCGAAGCCGCCGGGGGGACCGGCTTCGCCATCGCAACCCTGCTGCAGGCCGGCCTGCTGCACGCCGATGCGCTTACCGCCGGCGCCGGCTCTCTGGCGGACTTCACGAAACGGCCAGCGCTGGAGGATGAAACTCTGGTTTGGAACGACCCGCCGGCCGCCTCAGCCGACCTGGAGATCCTTCGCTCTGCCGCCGATCCCTTCCGGCATGAAGGTGGCATGCGTCTTGTCGCCGGCAACCTCGGACGGGCGATCTTCAAGACCAGCGCGGTAGACGACAGCCGCTGGACCCTAGAGGCGCCGGCACGGATCTTCGCCGACCAGGACGCGGTCGTCGCCGCCTTCAAGGCCGGCGAGCTGGACCGCGATGTCGCCGTCGTTGTCCGTTTCCAGGGTCCCCGGGCCAATGGCATGCCCGAGCTGCACAAGCTGACACCAACATTGGGCGTGCTGCAGGACCGCGGGCACGTCGTGCTGTTGGTCACCGACGGGCGGATGTCGGGCGCCTCGGGCAAGGTTCCAGCCGCCATTCACGTTACGCCCGAGTCGGTCGATGGCGGACCGATCGCTCGCCTTCGCGATGGCGATGTCGTGCGGCTCTGCGCCTATCGTGGCGAACTCTCCGCCCTGGTCGAGGCCGCCGAATGGGACGCCCGCGCGCCCGCGACGGCGACCGCTTCCGGTCCCGGCCTCGGGCGCGAGCTCTTTGCCCTGATGCGCGAGGGCGCCGACAGCGCCGAACACGGCGCTTCGGCCCTGCTCAACGCCGCCGGGCTATGACCATGGCCAGTCCGGAAGCCGTGATGCGTCTCGCGCCGGTGATCCCGGTGCTGACCATCGCCGACGCCGCCCACGCCCGCGCGATCGCCGAGGCCCTGGTCGCCGGCGGTCTGAGGGCTCTGGAGGTGACACTGCGCACGCCAGCTGCTCTGGAAGCCATGGCCGAAATGGCCATGGTCGAGGGCGCCGTGGTCGGCGCCGGCTCGGTTCTGAACCCGACCGATCTCGAGGCGAGCCTGAAGGCCGGGGCGAAGTTCATCGTCAGCCCCGGCCTGACGGAACCGCTGGCCCGCGCGGCGATCTCGGCCGATGTCGCCTTCCTGCCAGGGATTTCAAGCGCCAGCGACATCATGCGCGGGCTGGACCTGGGCCTCATTCACTTCAAGTTCTTCCCGGCCGAGGCGGTGGGAGGGCGTAAGGCGCTGGCGGCGCTTTCGGCGCCCTTCGGTCAGGCGCGTTTCTGCCCGACCGGCGGGATCACGCAGGACTCGGCGTCCGAGTGGCTGGCCATGGCTCAGGTGCTCTGCGTCGGCGGCAGCTGGCTTGTTCCGAACGGCGCGCCGGATCCAGCCGCCATCCGGGACCACGCCATCGCCGCGGCGGGGCTGAAGCGGGCCCTTTAATCGCGGTCCGGCGCGCCCGGCGGAAAATACGCCCGATAAGGCCGCGCCTCCTCGACCGCTCGCGCGAAAGACGGCCGCGCGAGCAGGCGGGCCCGGTAGGCCGCCAGCGCCGGAAAACGCCCGTCGTTGGGACGGACCCAGTCAGCATAGAAGAGCGAGGGCGCAGCGGCGCAATCCGCGAGCGAGAAATTTCCCGACGCCCATTGGCGCCCGACCAGGAATGACTCCAGCCAGCCATAGACCATGTCCAGCGCGGCCTTGGTCTCCTCGACCCCGACGGGGTCGCGGCGTTCGGGCGGGCGGAGGGCGTCGCCGACTACCCGCTGCATGAGGGCCATGACGTGATTGTCGAAAACGCGGTCGAGCAGGCGCACTTCGAGTGCGGCGGCCGGCTCTTCGGGGATCAGGCGGACAGGACCGGGATAACTTAGCTGCAGGTATTCGATGATCGCGCTCGATTCCATGAGCGGGCGGCCATCATCGAGGAGCAGCGGGAACTTCGCCGGCGGCCATAGCCTCGCAAGGTCGGCCCCGTTCTCCGGGTGTTCAGGATCGAGGATCCTGTATTCGAACGGAGTCTCGTTTTCGTAGAGGGCGATCAGCACCTTCTGGCTGTAAGACGAGAACGGGTGTGCGAAGAGCTGCAGGGTCACGCGGAGACGATCCTTCTGTTGCGCCGGCGTGACTTCAATCCGGCCGGCGAGCGGTCAGGGCGCCATAGAGATCTGGCCGGCGGTCGCGGAAGAAGCCCCAGGCGGCGCGATGGGTGTCGAGGAAGTCGAGGTCGAAAGTCGCGAGACCGACGCCCTCGTCGTCGCGAGAAAGGTCGGCGACCAGTTCGCCGCGGTGGTCGCACACGAAACTCGACCCATAGAATCGCTGTCCGCCGCCGGGATAGTCAAGCCAGGGCTCAACTCCGGTGCGGTTCGCCCCGGCCACCGGAATGATGTTTGAGACGGCATGGCCCTGCATCGCCCGGCGCCATGGCACGGCCGTATCGAGACTGGCATCATGTGGCTCGCTGCCGATGGCAGTGGGATAGAGCAGCGCCTCGGCGCCGGCGAGCGCCATGGCCCGGGCGGCCTCGGGGTACCACTGGTCCCAGCAGATGCCGACACCCAGCCGTCCGAAGCGCGTCGGCCAGACCCGGAAACCGGTATCGCCGGGCCGGAAATAGTATTTCTCCTGATAGCCGGGCCCGTCCGGGATGTGGCTCTTGCGATAGACCCCCATGAGGCTCCCATCGGCGTCGACCATCACCAGGCTGTTGAAGTAGTGCGGCCCCTCGCGCTCGAAAATCGAGATCGGCAGCACCACACCGAGCTCGGCGGCGAGCGGCGCCAGACGCGTCACACACGGATGCTCGCGCCAGGGATGGGCGGCGGCGAACCAGCGCTCCTCCTGGCGAACGCAGAAATAGGGGCCCTGGAACAGCTCCGGCGCCAGGATGACCTGCGCGCCCTGCCGGGCCGCCTCACGCGCCAGGCGCTCTATCGTCGCCAGGTTGGCGTTGAGGTCCTCGCCGAAAGTGGCCTGGATCACGGCGATCGTCAGCTTGCGGACCATCACGCCGGCTCCTGCTGGGTGATGCAGTGGAACGAGCCGCCGCCGGTCAGCAGCGCGCGCGAATTCAGAGTCAGGACGGTACGGCCAGGAAACAGCGCCTCCAGGGCTTGCGCCAGCCAGGCGCCGGTATTGGGGTTGTAGATCGGCGCGATTACCGCCTGGTTGGCAATGACGAAGTTCATGTGCGAGGCGGGCTGGACGCGATGGTCATCGCCCATGATCCGCCCCGGCGAAGGGATCCGCGCCACGTCGATCTGGCGCCCGGCGGCGTCGGTCATGGCCGAGAGGGCCTGCGCGACTGCATCATAGACGGCAGCATTGGGATCGTCCTCGCCCAGGCTCAACGGACAGGCCACAACGCCCGGAGCGACGAACCTGGCCAGGTTGTCGACGTGACCGTCGGTGTGATCGTTCATCAGGCCCTGGTCCAACCACAGCACCTTGCGCGCGCCCAGGGCCTCGCCCAGGGCCTGCTCTGCATCTCCCTGTCGCCAGCCGAGGTTGCGGTTGGGATTGAGCAGGCACTGACGGGTGGTGAGCACCGTCCCTTCCCCGTCATGGTCGAGCGCGCCGCCCTCGAGCACGAAGGAAAAGCGCTTGAGCGATCCGCCGCAGCTGATCGTATCGGCGACGGCGTCATCCCCCGGCAAGATATACTTGCCGCCCCAGCCGTTGAAGGCGAAGGCCGCCGCCTCGCCATGGGCGGTGAAGATCGGACCTGTGTCGCGAAGCCAGACATCGCCGAACTCAGCCTCCACGATCTCGACGCCGGCGACTCCTTCCAGGCGCGACTCCGCCGCTGACCTGGCCGTCTGACCACGGACCATGAGCTTGACGTTTTCGCCGCCCTGGCCAGCCAACGCCCGGACGAAAGCAGCGGCCTCCGCCTGTGCCGGCGCGAGATCGTCCTCCCAAATCTCCGCGTGACTCGGAAAGCCGACCCACATCGCCTTGTGAGGCGACCACTCGGCCGGGACCGGGCCGGACGCAACCGGGTTCAGAGGGCGACCTCGAACGCCGCTTCCGTCTTGGCTCTGACCTCCTCGACCGTGACGTCCGCAGCGAGCTCGACGAGCCTCGCGCCGCCGTGGCGGCGATCGATTTCAAAGACGCCAAGATCGGTGATCAACAGGTCGACCACTTTGGTTCCCGTGAGCGGAAGGGTGCAGCGGTCGAGCAGCTTGGGCGCGCCGGATTTTTCCACATGGTCCATGACCACCACCACGCGGCGCACGCCGGCGACCAGGTCCATGGCTCCGCCCATGCCCTTGACCATCTTGCCGGGCACCATCCAGTTGGCGAGGTCGCCGTCACGTGAGACCTGCATGCCGCCGAGGATCGAGAGGGCGATATGGCCGCCGCGGATCATGCCGAAGCTTTCGGCGCTGGAGAAATAGGATGAGGCC
>DASXGB010000144.1:0-6832 GCA_036489325.1 Caulobacteraceae bacterium | reverse complement strand
GCCGTGGCGACCGGCGCCGTCTGGCAGTTCAGCGAGCATTTCGCCCTGATGGCGTCGGCCGGGCCGGCGCTCCAGGCCGACAAGTCGGCCGGACAGGGCGTGTTCTATATCGCCTTGCAGTTCACCAAATAACCGGCCAATAAACATGGCGCGATTGTGGCGCGTCAGCCACGGTTCTTGGCTCGGGAGGCCACAGACACTAGCCAGCCTTCCGCCTGCCGTTTAATCTGTATCGACGAAGGTTAGATCGGGGTCCTCATGCCGAACGGGGTAGTCAAGTTTTTCAACAGCGCCAAAGGTTTTGGCTTCATCGCTCCCGACGGGGGCGGCGCTGACATTTTTGTCCATGTGTCGGCGGTCGAGCGCTCCGGCCTCGACGGTCTAAACGAAGGCGACATGGTCAACTACGAGATCGAGCCTGACCGGCGCTCCGGCAAGCCGGCGGCGGTGAGCCTCGAGGTCACCGGCAAGACCGACGTGCCGCCCAGGCCGCCAAGGTCGGGGCCGCCGCGCAGTTTCGAGCGGCGCGGTCCCTCCGATGGCCACGGGCCGTCGCGCGAGGCGATCGGCGCCGGTTCGGGCGTGGTCAAATGGTTCAACCCGACCAAGGGCTTCGGCTTCATCCAGCCGTCCGGCGGCGGCGCTGACATCTTCGTCCACATCTCCGCGGTCGAGCGGGCGGGCCTCTCCAGCCTGTCGGAAGGCCAGTCGATCTCCTACGATCTCGAGCAGGACCGTCGCAGCGGAAAATCGTCGGCCACCAACCTTCGGCTGGACGGCTGATCCCCTTCGAGCACGATGCGATCGGGCGGCATCGCCTGATCGCTGGATCGTGCTCGAGAACTTAGGATTGAGCGCGTTCTGATCCCAAACGTAGTTCCCACTTTTGCGGAACGCGCTTTAGGCGGGCCTTGCCCGCCAGGCCCTCAATAGCTCGTCCTGCTCGGCAGGCGTGTTCGCGCCTCTGAGGCGCGTGCGCGCCTCGTCCGGCGCTGCGAGGCGGCGAAGGCCAGCGCGGTCGATCAGCCTTTCCAGCGGCCAGGACGCCTCGGCGTCGGCGGGCAGGTCGGCGATGTCGATCGCCATAGGCAAGGGAAACCCTTGGTAGGCCGCGCCCGGCGACGGCGCGGCGATGAGGGGCGCAATGTCGCCGACCTTCAGGGTCGGGGCGTCCACCGCCAGCACCAGGGCGCGCATTACGCTGTCTTCGGCCAGGCGCCGGACGCCCGCCAGCACGCCGCCCACCGGGCCCGCACCGCCGTCGTCGACGAAGGGCCAGCCGAGGTCGCCGCCCGCCACCACGACCGACGCCGCGCCGGCCGCCCGTGCGAGTTTGGCGACGAGGTCGACGGCACGCGCGCCGTCCCAGTCGAGCCGCGCCTTGTCCGCGCCCATGCGGGAAGAGGCGCCCCCGGCCAGGATGACCGCTCCGAAGGCGGCGGGAGGGCTCAGGAAAGGCTCACGGGGTGACGATGTTGAACCAGAAGTCGAAGCGATCGAGCAGCGGTAGGAGGCGCGCCAGGCCGGACGACCCATCGAGGCTGGCTTCGCCGAGGGTCGTCTGTCCGAGGACAAGCCGGACGAGGATTTCCCGCGTCAGGGAGACGTCAGGCGGCCGATCCGTCTTCCAGTGGTGCAGGACGGCATTCTCGATGCCGACCTCATAGGTTTCGCCGCTGTCTGTGAAGCCAAGGACGAAGGTGAAGGTCTCTATCCCCGCCGCGTCTCCGTTCAGCCGCACCGAGAGGGCGTGCAGCAGATCATCGCCGCTTAGGGAAAAGAGTTGGGCGATAGCCCCTTGGCGCGGCGTCGCGGACGCCGGCTTGGGCTCGCGCGCCTCCATCGCGCCGGTGAGATAGAAATCGCGCCACGGGCCGGATTCGGCCTGATAGCCCATCTGCTCGAGAGCGGCGGCCAGCAGCTCGCGGCCAGCGTCATTGTCCGGCTCGGCAAAGACCAGGTGGCTGGCGAGCTCGGCCGTCCAGCGGTAGTCGCCCTCGGCGAAGCCCCGGGCGCCGGCCGTCAACACCGCCTCGGTCCCGCCGGCAAGGGCCACGTAGCGTCGCCCGGCCTCCTCCGGCGGATGCTTGTGCAGGTTGGCCGGGTTGCCGTCGAACCAGCCGAGGTAGCGCTGATAGACCGCCTTGGCGTTGTGGTTGAGGGTCCCGTAGTAGCCCCGCGTCGTCCACTCCGCAGCCAGCGTCGGCGGCAGCTTCAGTTGCTCGGCGATCTCCAGGGGACCCAGGCCGTGGTTGGCCAGGCGCAGGGTCTGGTCGTGGATGAACTTGTAGAGGTCGCGCTGCAGCACGAGGAACCTGGCCGCCTCGTCGGAGCCCCACCTTGGCCAGTGATGGCTGGCGAAGAGAACCTCGGTGTCGGCCGCGAAGTGACTCTTTGCCTCGTCGATGTAGCGGCTCCAGTTCCTGGCGTCCCGCACCTGGGCGCCCCGCGGGGTGTAGAGATTGTGCAGATGGCATGTGCAGTTCTCGGCCATGCACAGGGCGCCGAAGCCCGGAAAGAAGAAGTTCATCTCCGCCGGCGCCTCGGTGTCGGGCGTCACCTGGAAGCGGATTTCGATGCCGTCGACGACGTGCCGCTCGCCCGTTTCCCGGATCGAGAGATTGGGCGCCACCAAGGCGACCTGGCCGAAGGAGACGGCCTTGCCCAGGCCGCTGTCGACATGGCCCTTGGCGTCCCGAGGCAGCAGGGCGCCGTACATGTAGGTGGCCCGTCGGTTCATGACATTGCCGAGGAGGACGTTCTCACTCACCGCCGCCTCGAGGAAGCCTTCGGGGGCGATGATCGGCGCGCCAGCGGCGATGTCGGCCTCGGAAAGGATGCCGCGCACGCCGCCGTAATGGTCGACGTGGCTGTGGGTGTAGATCACCGCTGTCACCGGCTTGTCGCCGCGATGGGCCCGCATCAGGGCCAGCGCCGCCGCCGCCGGCTCGGCCGATGTCAGGGGGTCGATGACAATGAAGCCGCGCTCGCCCTCGATGAAGGTGATGTTGGAAATATCGAAGCCGCGCACCTGGTAGACGCCGCGCGCCACCTCGAAGAGGCCGTGAAGGGCGTTGAGGCGCGCCTGGCGCCAGAGGCTGGGGTTGACTGTGTCCGGCCGCTCGCCGCCCAGGAACGCGTAGGGCGCCATGCTCCAGGCCCCGCCGATCGCCGCGTCGGGAATGGTGGCGATGAATCCGCGCTCGGCGTTGGCCCGCTCGGTCTCGTCCTCCGGCGGCAGTTCGAGCCTGGCGTGGGCGGCCCGGGTGGCGTCGGTGGCGTCCTTCCTCTCGCTCATCTCACGACTCTCCCGGACGCTTGGAACCTATTGCGGCTCTTTGGTGGCGCTGCGAACACGCTGAAATTATTCTTAACGCGAAGTCATCTTCAGTCTTAAAATGACCTTAATTCCGTCGCCCGCGCGCCCCGCTGGACCTCGATATATCAGGGCGTCGGCTGCTTCGAGGCTCGCTGGTCCAGGACCCTGAACAGCCCCCCCAGCCCCCCAGGATTGGAGGGCCTCGGGCAGCCGGCACACGCTTTCCATCGGCGTCCATGAGACTTCGACCCCGCGATCTCCCCGGATCGCGGGGTTGTTGCTTCTTGGGGTCAGGTGCGGCTGTGGGCGGCTTGGCGATAGGCGGCCACGATCCGTCCGCCGTTCTCGCCCTGCACCAGGATCAGGGTCGCCAGGCCTTCGGCTGGCTCGGCCGGCAGCGAATAGATCTTGCGCTGACCCTCCCAGGCTCCAAGCCTCGCGAGCTGGCGCACGACGTTGCGGTGACTGACCGTCTGGCCGCGATTGTCCCCCTCCTTGACCTGCACGCTCTCGAGGCGCGGATCATAGCGGATCAGCCAGACCGTGAGCGGATGGCGCGGACTGGCCCCAACGCCAGCGTTGATCGCCACCGTGCCGTCGGCCCTGGGGATGATCTCCGGTCCCTTGGCCGGCGCGCGGCGGGTGTCCTTGATCAGGGCCTCGACGTCGGCCGGATTGTCACCGGAGGCCTGCCCCTCGCCCTCGACGATGATCTGGGGCGTGTAGACATCCTTGAGGCCGAAGCGCAGGTCGAACTGCCGCTGGCGGTCGGAAAACTCCGGCTGGGCGAAGGTGTCCTTCCAGCCGAGGTAGTCCCAGTAGTCGACGTTGAAGGTGAGGACCACGACGCCGGCGCGGTCGGCGAGCGAGGCGGCGTAGGCATTGGCTCTGTCGCACGAACCGCATCCCTGGGCCGTGTAAAGCTCGACGATAACGGGCGTACGCGCCGCAGCGCCGCCCGCCATCGCGGCGGTCGCCAGGGCCAGAAACGCGAAGGAGCGGGTCTTCATGCGCGGGCAATTAAGCGAAGATCGCCGCCGACGGCAGGTCACGAAGCCGTGATGGCCCTCAGACCCGCCGCCGACACACGCTTCAGGCCGCGTCCCTGGCGAGGTTACGCAGGACGTAGTTGAGGACGCCGCCGTTGCGGAAATACTCCAGCTCGGTGGCGGTATCGATCCGGACGCGGGCGGGGAAGCGGGCAATCTTGCCGTCCGAGGCGCGGTAGAGTTCGACCATCACCTGACGCCGGGGCGCGAGGTCGGCGAGGTCACGGATGGTGACGATCTCGTCTCCGGTGAGATTGAGGCGTTTCCAGCCATCAACCAGAAATTGCAGGGGCAGGACGCCCATGCCGACCAGATTCGAGCGGTGGATGCGCTCGAAGCTCTCGGCGAGGACGGCGCGGACGCCGAGCAGCCGGGTGCCCTTGGCCGCCCAGTCCCGCGACGAGCCGGTACCGTATTCCTTGCCGGCGATGACCACACAGCCACGCCCCTCGGCCTTGTAGCGCATCGCCGCGTCGTAGATCGACATCACCTCTCCGGACGGGAAGTGGCGGGTGACGCCGCCCTCGATGTCCGGGGTGATGCGGTTACGGATGCGGATATTGGCGAAGGTGCCCCGCATCATCACCTCGTGGTTGCCCCGCCGCGAGCCGTATGAGTTGAATTCCCCCTGGCTCACCTGATGCTGCGACAGATACTCGCCGGCGGGGGAGCTTTTGCGGATCGAGCCGGCCGGGCTGATGTGGTCGGTGGTGATCGAGTCTCCGAAGATGCCGAGGATCCGCGCCTCGACCACGTCGGTGACCGGCTCGGGCGCCATGGTCAGGCCCTCGAAGTAGGGCGGGTTCTGGACATAGGTGGAGCCCATCTCCCAGGCGTAGGTCTGGCCGCCGCCGACCTCGATCCCCTGCCAGGCCTTGTCGCCCTTGAAGACGTCCTTGTAGCGCTTGGCGAACATCGCCTGCTCGACCACGTCATGCTGGATCTGGGCCACATCCTCGTTGGTCGGCCAGATGTCCTTGAGGAATACATCCTTGCCATTCTTGCCCTGACCCAGCGGCTCGGTGGTGATGTCGGTCAACATCGAACCGGCCAGGGCGTAGGCCACTACCAGCGGCGGCGAGGCCAGGTAATTGGCGCGGACTTCGGGATTGACCCGGCCCTCGAAGTTGCGATTGCCGGAGAGGACCGAGACGGCCACCAGGTCGCCGGCCTGCACCGCCTTGGAGATCGGCTCGGCCAGGGGACCGGAGTTGCCGATACAGGTGGTGCAGCCGTAGCCGACGAGATTGAAGCCCAGCTGGTCCAGCGGCTTGGTGAGGCCCGCCTTGGTGAGATAGTCGGTGACCACCTGAGAGCCAGGGGCGAGAGAGGTCTTCACCCACGGCTTGACCTTCAGCCCCTTGTCGATGGCGTTGCGGGCCAGGAGGCCGGCAGCGATCAGCACGCTGGGATTGGAGGTGTTGGTGCAAGAGGTGATGGCGGCGATCACCACGTCGCCTTCGCCGATGTCATGGCCCTCGCCCTCGACCCTGGTGCGCTTGGCCAGCATCGCCTCATCCTTGTCGAACTCGCCGGCAAGGGCGGTCCGGAAGGCGCCGGCCGCCTCGGAGAGCAGCACCCGGTCCTGCGGCCGCTTGGGGCCGGCGAGCGAAGGGGCGACCGTCGAGAGGTCGAGCTCGAGGGTGTCGGTGAACGTCGGATGCTCGGCGCCGGGCTCGACCCACAACCCCTGGGCCTTGGCATAGGCCTCGACGAGCGCCACGCGCTCGGGCGGGCGGCCGGTGGCGACGAGATAGGCCAAAGTGGATTGTGTGATCGGGAAGAAGCCGCAGGTGGCGCCATATTCGGGGGCCATGTTGGCGATCGTCGCCTGGTCCTCGACGGTAAGATGGGCCAGGCCCTCGCCGTAGTATTCGACGAACTTCCCGACCACGCCCTTCCTGCGCAGCATCTGGGTGATGGTCAGCACCAGGTCGGTCGCCGTCGCGCCTTCCGGCAGGGCGCCGGTGACGTGGAAACCGATCACTTCGGGGATCAGCATCGGAATCGGCTGGCCGAGCATGGCCGCCTCGGCCTCGATGCCGCCGACGCCCCAGCCCAGCACCGAGAGGCCGTTGACCATGGTGGTGTGGCTGTCAGTGCCCACCAGGGTGTCGGGATAGGCGAGGTCGGGAGCCTTGCCCGGCTGCGGCGCGCTCCACACCGTCTGGGCCAGGTGCTCAAGGTTGACCTGGTGACAGATACCGGTGCCCGGCGGCACCACGCGGAAGTTGTTGAACGCCTGCGCGCCCCAGCGCAGGAAGCGGTAGCGCTCCATGTTGCGTTCGTATTCGCGGGCGACGTTCTCGCCGAAGCTCTTGGCCGTGCCGAAATAATCGACCATCACGGAGTGGTCGATGACGAGGTCCACCGGATTGAGCGGATTGATCTTATTAGGATCGCCTCCGAGTTTGCCCAGCGCATCGCGCATGGCGGCGAGGTCGACCACCGCCGGCACGCCGGT
>DASXGB010000066.1:0-8735 GCA_036489325.1 Caulobacteraceae bacterium | reverse complement strand
ATGTGGGGTGGTTCCGGACGTCCGGCCGCCGATCGCGGGGCCGACCGTCATCAATAAGGGCGAGAGCGGCCGTTGGCGGGCCGTCCTCACAGCGGCCTTGAAGCGGAGCCACCCCATTCTGGTTGAGTTCCCACGGACCGGCGCTCAAGCTGCTCATCAAATGAGGAGCGAGCCATGGCCAAGTGGATTTCGGGTCTTGTCGTCACTCTTGCCTTAGCCGCCGGGACCGCGCTGGCGGAGCCATCCCTTCCTCCGGCGGAGCCGGCGCCGAAGGACACGCCCGAGGCCAATACGGCCCAGGTGCGGGCCCTGTTCGCGGCCTTCAACGCCGGTGATCTTGCGTCGATCAACCGGATCATGGCGCCCGATCTCATCTTCCACAGCCCGTCGGGCGATACCGCCCGGCGATATGATCCGCCCCAGGACCTCAAATCGGCTTGCCCGATGTGCGATGCGCTGAAGAACCGCAAGGTCGTCATCGACCTCATCCTGGCCGAGGGCGATCTGGTGGCGGTCCGCGCGACCTGGCGCGGGACGTTCTCGAGTGAGTTCCATGGGGTCAAGGTGAGCGGGAAATCAGTGACCATCCCCTACGAGAACATCTTCCGATTCCGCGGCGGCCGCATTCGCGAGAACTGGGCCAGCGCCGACGGCTTTTCCCTGATGCATCAGCTGGGCTTCACCGTTACGCCGCCGAGATGAGCGGCCTCGATCCGGATCAAAAGTGATAATCGACTGTTCAGGAGCCCGCCTTGAGCCGCTCCTGGAAGAACCTCACGACCGCATCATTGAATCTTTGGTGGAAGGCCCGGCGATCAAAACCGAGCTTGTCCCAGCAGAGTTTCGGTGGCCCGATCGGCCCGCAGGGCGCCAGGAACGCGAAATGGCCCGCGCCGGGCTCGACATGCACATCGGTGAATGGGCCGAGTTCCTTGGCCACCAGATCGGTGTTCGTCGCGAGTGGCACGGTGGTGTCGGCCGCGCCGTCCCATAGCTGCACCGGCGTCTTCACCGCCGCCAGACTGTCGGGCGTAAAGGCGAAGCCGAAGCCCGGGGCGGCGACCACGGCCGCCTTGATGCGCGCGTCGCGGTAGAAGTTGGCCGGAAGCGGCAGGGAGGCGTTCCCCGGATTCCACAGACGGCAGACAAACTCCGGCTGCTGCGCGCAATGGACCGCGATCTGCTTCAGGTCGGGCTCGCCGCCGATGAGCGTGAGCGCCGTGTAGCCCCCAGCCGAGAATCCGAACACGCCGACGCGCGTCGGATCGATGACGCCGTGGCCGGGCCACGCGGACAGCATGTAGTCGATGGTAGTCGAGATGTGCTTGGGCCTGTCGGTCAGCCATTGCACACCCCCGACCTCGCTCTGGTCGGCGTAGTTGTCGCCGGTGTGCATGGGCGCGGCGACAACAAAGCCGGCTGAGGCCAGGGCCATGGCGGTGTCGGCGTGGCTGAGAGGTCCGCCCCCGTTGCCGTGCGAGATCACAACCAGGGGCAGGCCGTGACCTTCGACTGGACCGTTCGGCGCCGCCCATTGAGCGGTGAGGCCGGCCTGGATGAACTTCGGCGTCGCGTCGGTCGGATACCAGACAGCGACGGCGAGCGGCGGCCCGGGCGGGTCGGGGACGCTCACCTGCTGAACGCCGACCGGATGGGCCGGACGGATCGCGTTGCTGCGCAGCTGCAGCTGGTAGCCGACGACAACAATCAAGCCCAGCACGGCGAGCACGCCTGCCGCGCCAAAGATCCATGTGAGAAGGCGGCGCATTGTCTTCCCCCTGATCGGTCAGGGCGACCACAGGCCCTGCCCAAGGTCAAGACTCGTTCGTGCTAGAGCGCGAATGGGTCGCAGGTGTCGCACCCCGCTCGTCCAAGCTGAGTTGGATTCCCGAGTCTGCCGGCGAGAGGTCCCCTTTCGGAGGGATCGGGTATCACCGGCCCGAAATCAATCCTCGGATTTTCGAGCGCGTCAGAGATCAAGCTGCGCGGGCTTATCCGTTCGTGATGCGATCCTTTCCCGGGGCGGAGCTAGACCGGTCGGACGTCTCAGCCGACGCGCAGCACCGTCACCAGAACCATGATCGTGCCGACCATGCCCGCGCCCCACGCTAGCGCCCTCACCCAGGGAACACCCATCACATAAAGCACGGCGTGGATCACCCGCGAGTAGAAGAACAGCTGCGCCCCCAGAACAGTCCAATTGTTGGAGATGTGGGCAAGGGCCGCGGCGATGATGAGTGGCGCAAACAGGGTGAGACCTTCGCGATGGTTGTCCACCAGGCGTTTGGTCCTGGCCTGGAAAGCCGAGGGCGGCGGCAGGTCATCGCGGTTGCCCGCCATGGCGCTGACGCCCTGGGCGCGAACAGCAGCGGTGGCCTGGATTACGATCAGCAGCAACAACAGCGCCACCGACCAGACGAGCATGGTGATTTCAATGCTCATTCGTCACCTCCCCTGACGTCGTGGGTTGAAGCGGCGGACATAGGGGTCGCCCCATCCTCAGAGTTCCAACGGATACAGCTGGGCTACCCGGTCTGGCTCCCGCTTCCAGACGTCGGATCCATCGACATAGACCTCCACGCCATTGCCGTCGGGATCGGAAAAATACAGCGACTGGGTCACCTCGTGATTGATCGGATTCACCACCACGCCGCCGGCCTCCAAATGGGCCTTGGCCTCGCGCAGCTCATCCAGACTGTCGCCGATCTTGAAGGCCACATGGTGAAGGCCGACGGCGCTCTCTGCGGCGCTGCTGCCTTCGCCCGAGACCTCCATCACCGCAAAGTCGTGGTGGTTGCCCAGGGTGAAGAAGGTCATCCTCATTCCGTCCTGGTCAAAGCGAGTCACGATCGGCAGGCCCAGCAGCCCGTTGTAGAAACGCTCGGCTCGGCCAAGGTCCGTGACCCGGAGCACCACGTGCCCCAGCTGTCTGATTTTCATGGCCGCCCTCCCGACGGGGTTTGCGCGCAGCTTAGCACCAGGAATGGCCGCGTTGGAGTCGGCAGGCCGGATGACGGATCGGGCCCTAGGGCTCGTAAACGAGGACGTGCTCGCCGTGCCTTCGCGCGGCGATCACCGCCTGGCGCAGGGCTGGGTCCAGCGTTGGATCGTCGTCGGCGATCGTGTGGCGCCTCAGCTCCGCCGATATCCATCCACGCCTTGCCAGGGCCCAAAGCACGCGTTCGTGGGCGTCCGCCTCATCGACCGCCTCGACCACGACCGTAAGGTCACGGATTTCGCCGACATCGCGCGAACAGCTCTCGCCGGCGACAGCGCGAAGCAGAAGCGCGTGGAGTTCCTTGTCCTGCATGGCATACCCCCTTGGGCGCGCTTAGCCTGACTCGCCTGCCGCGGCCAGAGCGGCGAGCGCGCCAAAAGCCCCAATCGGTAGTAAGGTGGCGGTCGTTCTGGCCGAAAGACTGTGGACGAAAAGGGGGGACAACAACGCCATGGAAGTCGAGGAGGGGCGCCGGCGCAGCGAATATGCTGACAACGACGCGCTTGGCAGACAGGCCGATTACGGCCTGAAGCGCAGACTGGCGGCGATTCGGTTCTTCGCGATCGTCGGACTGGTCGCCATCGTGGCCTTGGTGGTGGTGATGTGGCTGCTGGGCCAGGCCTTGGCCCTCGCCAGCCTGCCCGCCATCCTCATCGTCGCCGCACTGATCCTGGCGGCCCTCATCGCCGTCACCGCCGAGGGCCGGAATCGCTGGCTGGCGCTGACGCCGCTCGCTTTCGCGATCGGCCTCCTGCCCCACGCTGTGTTCCTGATTGTCTACAATCTTGCGGCCGATCTCGGCGGGCACGGCGACGCTAGCTATCTGCCGTCGTTGTGGGCCCCGTTCGATGTCTACGAGGACGCCGTCCTGAGGCTTCAGGAACGCACCCAGACCTGGTTTCAGGGGCCCCGCCTGATCGTCTGCGTCCTGGTCTGCTGCGCCGTGATCGCAGGATTCGCCCTGACGAGCCTGCGGGCCGCGCAAATGAAGCGCCGGGCGCGCATTGCGGTCGGCCTCGCCCAGGCCTTTGTGCTTGGCCTGATCACCACCACCATTTTCTCGCAGGTCACGATCGGCCAATGGTCGCCCAGCCTCTACGCCAGCCGCCTGGATTCCGATCTGGCCTGGCTCGACCAGACCCGCACCCAGACCCTCCTTTTGGAAGAGATGACGCGATCGGTTAGGGCTAACGCTCCCGCGATCCGCGGAGCCTATGAGCCGTCGATCAGGTCGGCGATCGAGGCCCTCAGATCGCGCCAGGGCGACAATGCGGTCGCCGCGGCAGATCAACTCGGTTGGGACTATGCCACCGCGGTCGGCCAGGCTGCGCGGGCGGGGACCGACATCGATCGCATCAATCCGGGACCGCCGGCGGACCTCCCAAGGCCATTCGCCGACCGACCCGCCGTCCTGGCGGCCGAACGAGAGGCCGCGCTGGAGAAAGGCCGCTTCGACACCGCTCTGGCCGCGCTCGCCGGCGCCACGGCTGACACCTTCGCCGGCCTGTCCGCCGGCTCTCCGGCTGCCGTCGCCTTCGTCGACACTTTCGCCTCAAGCCTCGTCGATATCACCTTCGAGCAGCTGGCGGCGCGCTTCGACCGCACATTCGGCGACGGCCTGGCCGGGCGACTGCGCCAGGCCGACAGCGCTCCTGACCATCCTCTGACCCGTGCTGTCGCCGCGCGACTTGATCCCGCTTTGCTTCCTGAGGATCAGCGCCGGTTCAGCCCGGCGGGTATCGGCCAGACCCTGGCCGAAGAGCAGGTGGGCGATGTCGGCCCCGACTCAGCCATCGAAGCCTCGATCGACGAGAGGGTGCGGCAGGCGATGAACCACCGCGCGGGCGCAAGCTGAAGCGAAAGCCAGATCCGCTGCGAGCGCTGGCGCGACAATCGCCTGATCGAAACGCAACTCGAGCCGATGGCGCAGCGCTTCTGGGGCCTGGAGGAACTGGTCATGGCGCTAGAGGCGGTGGCTTCGCCGAGGTGAGCGTTACCGGCAACTTTGCCCGCCGCCAACCTCGCGCCAGGGACCTGATCCTGACCTACGAGGCCCGAGGATCTTAGCGGGCCGGCGTCTAGCGTCGGTGGCCCTTCGGTGAAGAGTCAGGAAGAGCCTCCGGCGGCGGGGCCATGTCCGGCGGGACCTGCCCTCGGACGATATGCGGCGTGATCACGACGTACAGGTCGGTCTTGGACTTGGTCGAATTCTCGGTGTTGATGATGGAACTGAGCACCGGAACATCGCCCAGGATCGGCAGCTTGCTGTGATGCTTGAGATCGGTTTCCTGGGAGAGGCCCCCGATCACGAAGCTCTCGCCGTCGCGCACGGTGGCTGACGTCGAGGCCTCGCGCTGGCTGATCGTCGGATAGCCCTGTGAGAAGCCGGTGACCGAGGAGATCACCGCGAACACGTGCGAGGTGACCATTCCATCGTCGCTGACCCTGGGCGCGATCTGCAGCGTCACCCCGACGTTGACGTACTGCACCTGCTGCTGGACGGCGTTGACGCCCGAGAGGGCGATTGAGGTGAGGATCGGCAAGGCGTCGCCAGTGACGATCTTGGCCGTGCCGCCGCTCTGGGCGGCTATCCGCGGCTTGGAGACGATCTTCCCCTGGCCCTTGGCGATCTGGGCGTAGAGGGCCGCCTGCATGTTGACGCTGACCCCGCCATCCCGCGGCGTATTCGCAACGCCCGGAAAGCCGCTTGTGAGCACATAGGTCGCGGTGGCGATCTGGTTGTTGGCGTTGTTGAAGTCGAGGCCAAGGTTGCGCGCCCCGGTCTCGGTCAGTTCCACGAACACCGTCTCCAGCACGACGCTGGTCACCGGCTGATCGAGGCTGGCTATGGCCGCCTTGATCGCCGCCACCCGCTCCGGCGTTCCCTTGAGGACCACGGCGTTGAGCCGGCGGTCGACGCCGATCGAGTCGTTGACGTCCCTCCCTACCGGGTCGGTCGGCAGCCCGTTCGCGTTGAAGGCGGCCGCCACCGGCGAACTTGGCAGTCCGCTGCCGTAAAAGGTCTGCCCGCCGGCGGACCCGAAGTTTGGCTCCTCGGGCGTAAAGGTGTCGTTGGGCTTGAGGCTTTGATCGGCGGTCAGCAGGCCGACGACCTCGCTGACATCAGCATAGCGCAGTGGAACCACCGCCAGGATCTCGCCGAAACCGGGGATCAAGCCCTGGGGGCCGGCCGGGATCGCCGACTGAACACCGGTCGGCAGCGCGGGAAAGGGTGAGCTGGCGCCTGGCAGGCCCCAACTTTGCGCCACCATCGGGGCTGCTGGGCCGACCGGCGCGGTCGGCAGGGTGATCTGTGCAGTCGAAGGCAGAGGCGCCGAAATCAGGATCAGCGCCACAAATCCAGGCAGGGTTCGACCGCGCCGCATGACAATCCTAAATGGGGCGTTGCAGCCCCGGCTCCGCAGGCGGCATGCGGGACCGGGGCCGCAGGACCCCCTTTGCTGAAGGACCTTAGTTGGGAAGGACGCGTTTACCGGTGACGGCGCCGGTCTGGGTCATCTCGAGCGTCGTTCCGGTGGGATCATAGAACTGCAGTGTCTGGCGGCCGGAGAAGTTGTTCCCAGTGGCGTCGATGGTGACGTCCTCCGTGACGATGATCTTGAACATCACCGCCCCCGTCGCCGGATTGTAGGCGAGCGGGAAGTGCTTCAGGTGGTAAGTGTTCGGCCCGCTCTGCCGCCACGTCCCCAGACAGAAGTTCCCGGAGGCGGGAGAGTGGCCGCCGCTGTTCATGATCTCGGTGCCGTCCGAGTGCCATTGCTGGTAGCCCCAATCGCCCGGGCCGGCTGTCGGCACGAAATTGAATGACCACAGGCCGACGATGCCCTGAGCCCCCAGGTTCGCCGGCGTAACCGTCGAAGCCCGGATCAGCTGGGCGTCGTCAGAGCCGACCTGGTAGGTCGCCGGCTGAATTGACGGCTGACCGCAACCGGCCCAGGCGGCGGGCGCAGTGGCCAGAGCGCCGAGGGCGCCCAGACCGATGAGCGTCGCTTTGAACGCATGACGCATTTTAAGAATCTCCTTGCGTTTCCGACGCGTGGACCTCCCCAGCGCCTGACGCGAGTATCGCCGCGTCGCCGCCGGAACGGCTCCGATTTCTCCCCGATCAGGCCCCGATCTTTGCCCGACCTGTTGCGTTTTGCGGGGCCGACCGCCGCCGGAATTGCGGTCTCCCCGCATCGCCACCGCGTGCTATAGCCAAGGGTGCAGGGTTCGAGGCGTCGACGGGGGCGATGGACAAGCTTGCGCATGACATCCCCTCGCCGGGCAGGATCGACCTCGCCCGCGAGCCGGACTTCGCCCTGGGCGTCCTCGGCGTGCGTCCGTCGCGTCGCGAGGTCGCCGGCGCGAGCGCCAAGCATTTCCTGCAGCGGCGGGTGATGCAGGTGCTTGTGGCGCTGGCCCGCTCGCCCAATGAAGTGGTTTCTCAAAACGAACTGATCGGCCGCTGCTGGGACGGCCTCTCGGTCAGCGAGGACGCCATCGGCCGCTGCATCGGCCAGCTTCGCAAGTTGGCGGCGGCGTGGCCCGAGCCGCCGTTCGCCATCGAAACCATTCCGGGCGTCGGCTATCGAATCAATCCCCGCGCTCGCGAAGCCGAACCGGAGGTCCGAGCTGCTCCTGAGCGGCGGCGTTGGCCGTTGGCGGCCGCCGCGATCATGGCGTTGGCGGCGGCCTTTCTTGGCGCCTGGTGGTTCGTCGTCCGGCCGGCGCAGGGATCGCAAGCCGTCCTCTACCCCACGATCTCTGTAACGCCGTTCCAGCCGGCGGACGGGAGCCCGACCGCGAAAGCCTATGCGGCGACTTTGACCGGCGAAGTTTTGGACGCGGCAAGCCGCTACAACCTTGTGGTGATACGACCCGCCCAGAACGGGGCGCGGACGAACTCGTCGTCTGCGGCGGATTTTCAGGTCGGTGGACGCATTGTCCAGAAGGGGTCCGGACGGACCGTAACCAGCGAACTGGTCGACGCGCGCCACGGCGTCGTGGTCTACTCCTTCGATACGCCAGCTCCGGCCGATCCCAAGATCGACGTCGCCGCCGAGATCGCCGGGCGCATCGCCCACGCTCTCGATCCGAGCAAGCTCACCAACGACCTTTCCGGCAAGCTTTCGCCTTCGGATTATACCCTTGTGGCGCGCGCCAACGATGCGATCGACCGGTTTGACATGCCGGATACGTTAGGCCTGGTACAGGCTCTGGCGCGCAGACATCCGGATGACGGTGATCTGCAGGCGGCCATCGCGATTACAGCCGTCTTCGGGGCGCAGCAGGCGCCTCCGAGCGATCGACCGGCGCTCGTTCTTCTTGCCAGGCTCTCAACAGCAAAGGCCGCGGAGCTGAGACCGAATTCCGCGCTCCTGCACATCGCGCGTCAATTGTTGGTGGGGGGCCCGCTCAGCTACGCTCAGCAGGAACGGGAATTGCGAAAGGCCAAGGATCTCGACCCTAACCTGCACGTGACTTTCAATGCACTTGGCGAACTGATGATCACGGTCGGACGCACCAACGAGGGGGTGGCCCTCATCACCCGATCGATCCAACTCGAACCAATGTCCGAAGTCGTTATTGCAGGGGGCGCAAACGACTTTGTCGAGGCCGGCGCGGCTGACGAGGCCAACGACGCTCTCCAGCGTGAGGAGAACCTGTGGCCGGACGATGCGGAAGCGGCCAGGCATCTTCGCTACGTGACCGCCTTCTATCTGGGTGCGCCGCA
>DASXGB010000055.1:0-3081 GCA_036489325.1 Caulobacteraceae bacterium | reverse complement strand
GACGCCGAGGCCCTGCCGGCCTACTACGCCTCACTCGAGGCTGTCGCCGACGTGCTGCGCAGTCTGGCCATGAAGACGCCGCCCAATGCCGGTGGGGGCCTCAAGGCGCTCATGGCCGCCGCCGCCCAGGGCTGGCCGATGATGACCGCCCCGCTGGAGCGCCAGCGCGACATCCTCGACCTCTTCGCCAAGAGCGCGCGCACCTTCCTCGACGCCTGGTTCGAAAGCGAGGCGGTCAAGGCGGGGTTCGGCTTCGACGCCGTGGTCGGCAATTACGCCAGTCCCGACACGCCGGGCTCCGCCTACGTCCTGCTGCACCACGTCTTTGGCGAGGTGAACGGTAAGAAGGGCGCCTGGGGCCACGCCATCGGCGGCATGGGCGCCATCACCCAGGCCATGCGCGCCGCCTGCGAGGAGGCCGGAGCCGACATCGCCCTGGAAGCGCCTGCGGAGCGCGTCATCACCGAAAAGGGGCGCGCCGTCGGTGTCCGGCTCGAGGGCGGCGAGGAAGTCATCGGCCGCGCCGTGGTTTCCAACGTCGGCCCGAAGGTCCTTTATGAGCGTCTGGTGGACGCAGCCGACCTGCCGGCCGGATTCGCCCGCCGCGTGAGCGGCTACAAGGTCGGCTCCGGCACCTTCCGCATGAATGTGGCCCTCTCCCGGCTGCCTGACTTCACCTGCCTTCCGGGCGACGGCGAGCATCTGAAGAGCGGCATCATCCTCGCGCCGACGCTCGACTACATGGATCGCGCCTTCCTTGATGCCAGGATTCACGGCTGGTCGCGCCAGCCCATCGTCGAGATGCTCATTCCGAGCACCGTGGACGACACCCTGGCGCCGGCCGGCGGCCACGTCGCCAGTCTGTTCTGCCAGCAGTTCGCCCCGACCCTTCCCGACGGGCGCAGCTGGGACGATTGCCGCGAAGAGGCCGCCGATCTCATCATCGACACGGTCGATCAATGGGCGCCGGGCTTCAAGGCGTCGGTCGTAGGCCGGATGATCCTCTCGCCGCTGGATCTCGAGCGAAAGTTCGGCCTCGCCGGCGGCGACATCATGCACGGCGCCATGACCCTCGATCAGCTTTGGTCGGCGCGACCGTTTCTCGGCCAGGGCGACTATCGTGGAGCGCTCCCGGGGCTTTATCTGTGCGGGGCCGGAACCCATCCCGGTGGCGGCGTCACCGGCGCGCCGGGGCACAACGCCGCGCGTGAGATCCTGGCCGACCGCGGCCTGAAGCTCAGAGCCTGACCCGCGACGTCGCCGGCATCACCGTCTGCAGCGCCCGAAACGCCAGGCCGGCGTCGCGCGCCAGGGGAATGAGGTCCCACAGGTCGCTGAGGCGGCCGAACATGACCTGCTTGGCCATCGCGGCCACGTCGATCCGACCATCCGGGGCGAAGGCTGCCTTCGCCGCTGGCGGGAGGGCGGTCATGGCGCTGTCGGACACCGCTCTGACGATCGCGAACGGCACACCGTGGTCGGCCGCCGCCCTGGCGGCGATGTGGGACTCCATGTCGACCGCGACCGCGCCTGTGGTCTGCAGCCGGCGCATTTTCTCCTCGACGCCGGTGATCATCTCTCCGTCGGCCCAGAAGAGGCCCTGCCGCGCATGCGGAAGCGTGTCACCAAGAGCCGCGGTCCAGGGTGCGTCACAGTCGTAGCGACGTTCCCCGTCGGTCACCGCTTCGCCGATCACCAGATCGCCGACCTTCAGGCTGGGGTCGAGCGCGCCGCACAGGCCGAAACTGATCACCGCCGATCCGCCCTGCCGCAGCGCTTCGTCAAGGCCTTGTCCACGTTGGCAAACGGTCGCTTGCGAGCCCACGATGCGGGCCTCGCGTCGCATCCCTACGACAGCGACGAGAGAGGGGGTCAAATTCCGAACTGGGGGCGGCGGCTGTTGGCGAGCCTCAGGTTTCGGTAGCGGGCCATGGCCCACAGCGGGAAGAACTTCGCATAGCCGTGGTAGCGGAGGTAGAAGACCCGCGGAAAACCGCCGCCGGTGTAACCGTCTTCCGGCCACTCGCCCTGCTCGTCCTGGTTATGCGCCAACCACTCTATTCCCCGTTGAACCGCCGGATGTTCAATACGGCCGGCGGCGATCAGGCCCAGGAGCGCCCATGCGGTCTGCGAGGCCGCCGACGGCGCCGCCTCGTGGCCACGGTAGTCGAGCCTGTAACTGTCGCAGCCTTCGCCCCAGCCGCCGTCGTCGTTCTGGATGGCGACGAGCCAGTCGGCGGCCCTGCACGCCATCGGCGCCTCGACGGGAAGGCCGGCGGCGTTCAGCGCACAGAGCACAGACCATGTTCCATAGACGTAGTTCACGCCCCAGCGGCCGAACCAGCTGCCGTCCGCCAGCTGCTCACGTTCGAGCCAGGTGAGAGCGGCTTTCATCCGCGGGCTGTCGGGTGACTCCCCCAACTGCGCCAGCATACTGATACAGCGCGCCGTAAGATCGGCCGTAGGCGGATCAAGGAGGGCGCCGTGATCGGCGAAAGGGATATTGTTGAGGTAGTGATAGGTGTTGTCGGCGTCGAAAGAGGCCCAGCCGCCGTCATGGCTTTGCAGCCCCTCGATCCACTCCCGGCCGCGGGAGATCCCTTCCCGATTGACAGAACCCGCGCGGTCCATGGCCATCACCACGACGGCCGTGTCGTCGAGGTCGGGATAGTGATCATTGCGGTACTGGAAGGCCCAACCGCCGGGCCGGACATTCGGCCGTTGGTCCGCCCAGTCGCCGGCGACATCCAGCACCTGCAACGGCTCGAGCCAGGCGAGGCTCCGTTCGGCCGCGGCCACGCTCGCCTCATCGCCGCACTCCAGAAGGGCGTGGGCGGCCAGAGCCGTGTCCCACACCGGCGAAAGACAGGGCTGGCAATAGGCTTCGCCTGGCCTGACCACGAGGAGCTTCTCTATCGAGCCACGGGCCGTGATACGATGGGGATCGTCGTCCGGGAGGCCAAGGGCGTCGTACATCATCACCGCGTTGGCCATGGCCGGGAAGATGGCGCCCAGGCCATCCTCGCCATTGAGCCGCTCGTCGACGAAGGCCTTGGCCTTGGCGATCGCCGTCTTCCGTCC
>DASXGB010000336.1:0-22754 GCA_036489325.1 Caulobacteraceae bacterium | reverse complement strand
CCAATCAGTCGCCGTCGGTTTGTGAGACAGCGGGGCGATCTGGTCAACAAGTCGGTACCGTGGGGCCTCTGCAACCGACAGCGTGGTGCGAAATCCCGGAGCGCCAGGCAGAGCGGGGGGCGGCAATCCCTCCGAAACAGTAGCGGGAAACCTTGGTGGCGTAACCCGGCTGGCCAAGGGCTCGAATGCAGGGAAATGCAGTCGGGCAGCGCGACAACCCTGGCTAACCGCCGGGGCTATGTCGTGCTCTGCCCGCAGCAGGGGAGTTTCGGTGGCCGTTGGCCACCGATCTGGTGGCTAGTGATCAGAGTCGCGCGAGGCGAAAATATAGGAACCCAGAAGATGTTTTTGAACATTCCGAAGACGGTTCTCGATCGCATGACCAAGGACGAGGTGCGGCGCCTGTTGGCTGAGATGAGAGATGAACTGGAGGTCTTCGAGGGCTGGAACGAGGACCGGCGTGAGATCGTTGCGGCGGCGCCGCCATGGCAGGAGTCGCCGCCCCCGAAGTCATTGGACGATTACGGCAAGATGCGCGTGCGGTGATGGCGAAATGCCAATACTGCGGTGAGGACAACGCCAGCCCGCATACCTGTCCCTGGAACAAGGATGAGACGGCTTTGAGGTCGCGACAGTTGTCCCTCTGGGGCGCGCCGCGAAAACGGTGGCGGAAGCGGCAAAGGCGCGTGACTCACAAGCCGTCTTCGCGCGGGCTCCCGACGGTTGGCGTGGACGTAAAGGCGCTGGGGCCGCTTTATGACGGTCTCGAGCCGCCGTGGCTTTGACCCATGCCTGAGGTCCGCTCGGTCCTGCGCGATGGCGCATTCGAGGCGATCGTGGAGACCGCGAGCATGGCCGAGAGCTACGTGCGTTCATTGTCGGAGGCGGCGTTTCGCGGCGACCAGGCGACCGTCCGCGGCCACCTCGAGCAATTGCGCCTGTGCTGCATTGCGATGATCCAGACATACAACGTGTATTTGGAGGGAAAGACGGATGATGAAAACGCCCGACGAGCGGACGGTCATGGAAACTCTGGCGCACCTCATCCGCCTCAAAGAGCGCTACGTGCGTCAGCCGGTGAGATTGAGCGCTGAGGCCCTGAGATCGATGGGGAGGCGAAGGGATGGTCAAGACGTGGCCGGAACCAAATCTTCGAACGACAACGGTCAGGATCAGCGACCCGGCGATGGAGTGGCATGAGGTCGATCTGAATGACCTGCTGGGCTGCTGCAAGCGCGAACTGGCCTTCCGTCAGCGCTGTTATCCGCGCTGGATCGAAAAGGGGACGATCAGTCCGGCGAAGGCGGCGAGGGAGATCGAGCAGATGGGCTCGGTCTGCGACTTTCTCATTCACTGTGTGTTCAAGGCTGTCACGCGGGCGCGCTAAAGCACGCGCGGACCTACTTGGCCTTGGGCGGATTAGCCTGGCGCTGCGTCTCGGTCATCGCGCCGCGCTTCACGCCCTGCTTGGTCGCTTGCAGAGTGCCGGCCTTGAGATTTCCCGACTTTTGCATGGCGCTGACCGCTACGGCCCAGGGGTTGCTCACGCCGCCCCGCGCCTTGATCTTGCTCACCGCTCTGTCGAGGATCTTCGGCATGTTCAAAACCTCATGTCCAGCGGCCACCAGCTATGGTTCGCGTCCAATCTGGTCGATGGACCGCGCTGGCGAGCTGGGCGCCACTAAGCTGGAGCGGATCTTTGCCAAGCGGCGCGTTGACGCCCGCCACGGGATACCCGGTGATGTCAAATGGCATGAACGGCCCGCCAGGAGTTGTGGACTTGCCATACGGGAACTGGCCGGGGCGCATGCCGCCGCCCCGCGCCATCGGCCCAGGCACCGGCTGGCGCATGTAGCCCTGCGGCGCCAGCATCGCCGCAGTCTGAGGCCCGCCGAAATTCGCGGCGGTGTAAATCGGCGCATTGCGCCCTGCCATGCCGCCGCCGGTCTGATACTGGATCGGAATGAAGCGATCGCTGTTGGCGGTCACGCCCTCCATGCTCTGGCCGCCGACGCTGCGCGGATTGACGGCAGGCGTTCGCGCGCTGACTGGCTGGACGTTGGCGGCAGGGGCGTTGGCATCGATCGGCGTGCCGCCAGCGTTGCCGACACTGGGTCCTGGATTGCGCGGGAAGGCCATCGCGCCTGTCCCGACATACTGACTCGGTGGCGCTGGAGGATTGCGTGGGAAGCCCATTGCGCCGCTGCCGACATAGCCGGGCTGGCCATTGCCCACCATCGGGCCAGGCGGGATGTCGCTGGCGCCGGTCAGGGGTCCGGCCGGCTGGGCGTTGGCGAAACGGCTTACCGGCTGCACCGAGGCGTTCCGGCCCAGGGGATCGGGGCCGTCGGTCTGAGGCATGACCGTGCCGACTGGCGCGGCTGGCGCATTGCCGGGGAGCTGCATCGGCGCGCCTGTCGCCTGATTTGCCCCCAGTGTTCCGGCGATTGCATCGCCGATGCTGGACTGCGCCTGCTGCATCGCGGCCTGCTGCACCGCCTGCGGGCCGAACATCGAAGAGAGATACTGCAGCCAGCCCATGCCGGCCGATCCGGGCGCAGGCGGTCCTGGCGGCGCTCCCGGCTGAGGCTGGCCGCCGCGCAGCCAGGGCAAAACGTCGTTGATGTCGGTGTAAGCCATGAAGCCGCTCCGTTAAGGCACCGGACCAACCGGGGCCGCGCCGGCCTGCGTGTCGCCATACGGGTTCTGGGCGTTGATCATGCAGCCGATCAAGAACGTATGGTCAGCGGCGGTGAGGACATAGGTCGAGGCGGTCGCGCCGAAGATCGGCGCGCTGGCGCGCAGCCACTGGTAGCTGTAGCTGATCGGCGCAACGCCGGTCCAGGTTCCGGTGGTGACGGTCAGTGTCGATCCAACCGTGACCGTGCCGCTTATTGCCGGAGCCGCGGTCACCTGCGGCGGCAGCGGCATCGCGCCCGCCAGCGTCGACAGGGCCGCGCCCATCTGCGCCGCAGTTAGCGCATGGCCGCCATAGCCCTTGTTGACCACCAGCGCGATCTCGAGACTGAGCTGGGCGCTCGGCGTGGAGGCTTGCTTCTTGCCGGGATGATTGGCTGCCGCCGGCTCCATCAGCCGCACCGGCTGGCTCACCGTGTCGGCGGCGACCGAGGTCGCCATCGAGGAAAGCACGCCATTGATCGCGCTCGCGCTCATTCCGCCGTAGGCCTGCTTGCAGCGCAACGCCACCTGGCCGGAAAAGTCGGTGATCGTCATCGGCATCGGCGTCACTCCCGCTTGGTTGGCGGGGCGACTCCAGGCACCTGCTTCTTCTCGCCGCTCTTGACAAATGCGCCGCCCCCAGCCAGCGCGGCCTTCTCGAACTTCGGCCGCTCGGCCGCGGGACGCTCGTCGACGGCCTCGTCCCATTTCTCCAGCCCGTGCGCCTCGATCCAGGCGGAACGCGCCCGCTGCTCGACCGCGATCGGCATGCTGTCGGCATAGACGCCCTCGGGCGCTTTTTCGGAGCGCGGATCGAGCGAAGGCTCAGGGCTCCAGTCAGGGGCAGGCTTGGCCTCGGGAGGCGGCGGCTCCCATCGCGGCGGAACCGCGCCTGGCGCAAGGCCGGCCTCGGGCTCGGCTGGAGGCGCAGCAGGGGGCGGCGTCGTGGGTTTGGAAGGGGTATGCGGCGTCGTGGCCATGTCAGTTCCTCATGGATGCTGACCGGGTTTACTAGCACGAAAAAAGGCCGGGTGGGAATGAACCCGGCCTCAGTCTTCATCACACACACGATGCGAGGGTCCCTGGGCGGGACACAAGCCGAAGCTTACTCGCTCCTGTCGGGTTTGTCTGCTTCGTTCTCAGGCGTAGCCTCAGATGGCTCAGGTTGGCCCAGGAGCTGGGCATATTGATCCTGGGCGGTGGATAGCGCCTCCGCAAGCTTTGCCCATCTGGCGCCCTTCCTGAGGGCTGCAGCGCGCTTCATGGTTTCCAGAAGCGCCTCGGGCTCGTCCAGCTCGATCAAGGTCTCGACCGTCAGCTCCAGCTCGCCGGTTCTGCTCATTATCGCCTCCTATAAATCGCCCGATCCGCTTTCACCAAGCGCACGGTTCTGCTATGCTCTCAATAGCCATGGAACGCCTCATCGACGCAGATAGCCGACGCTTCTTCGACGAGTTCGAAAGCGTGCGCGTCTCGCGCTTCCGCGCGGCCGGCGTCATCGATCCGGCCAAGCGCCACGCCGTCATCCCGTTCCCCGGCGGCAAGCAGAAGCTCATCGGCGTCGCCCACACCAAGCTCAAGTACGGCGGCGGCTGGAGCTACTTCATCTGCCCCAAATGCGCCAAGATGGCTCAAACGCTGTACCTCGTCGAGAATGCAGCGCGATGCGCGAAATGCTGCGCTGCATTTAACGTCAGGCACCGCAGCCAATACGGCCTCGGCCGTTACGCCAGGAGACAAGCCACAGACCAGGCTCTCGATCGACTCGTCGCCAAACTCGAGACCAAAGAGCCGCTCAGGCTCAGGACGCCCAGAACCTGGTATGGCAAAGCAAAGCTGGTCGCACGCAGCCACACACTTACCAACAGCATGCGCCGCGCCATGATCAGGCTCAGGCTCAATCAGCTCGCAAGCAACCTAACCCTGACCAAAGACGCCACAGTCAAATCCTTCGGCCCGCGCTCAGACGCCATCGCCGTCATCCCGGAACTGCAGCAAATCTGGAAAACCCAATCCTGCGAACGTCTCGAGCAAGCCCTGGACCAAGCCCAAATCACTATCCTCAACGCACTGGATAGCAATGATCCACAACTCAGACTCGCCGCAGCCAAACTCATGCTCAACACCAAACAAGCCAGAGAACGCGGCCTTCAGACATAATTAATCTATGATAACAGATACGTGCGCTAGGGGCATGCGCCCCGCCTTGCCAAGCCGGAAAATCAGAAAATTTAATCCTAAATTTCTCAACGATCCCAATAACTTAGCCGGAGGTACGTGCAATCGCCGTTATAATTGGCGGTAGGTGCAAGATACACATAATCTGTCAAGATGGCGGATAATCAGAAGAAATCGGCGACGTCGGTCAGCCGCATAGGCGGCGGCAGCAACTCGGCGCACTCAGCCCGGCGATCCAGCGTAGGCAAGCACAACCAAAGAGCAACCGAGATGCAACCGCGAGCCAGGCTAGCGCGGCCGATCTGCTTTCGGTCTATCCAAAGCGTGCGGCAAATCCCGCACGTGCGGGAATACAACCTAATGATATCAATGTGTTGCACGGCGTATCGAATGCCAGTGTGGAATGCGATGCGTAACTCATTGATGTTTGGTTGACGTTGGGCGATCATCAATCGTTAACGCTGTGTGCGCAACCCATGTTTGGGGCCCACCTACACTGTTCTGAGATCCAGAAATGACCCCCCTATAGGAGGTCGTTCGGGGGGGGCTCCCGGAGGGAGGGTCCCATCCTACCAACCGCCTCGTTCCCAGACCACAGACCCCGCGCGTGTTGACTTACCGGCTACTGTAAATAATGTATTTACATGGCGATCAAGCTTCGATGTCCCGACTGTGGGGCGGGTTATTTTGGGTGGGAGGATCATACATGCGCGGGCGTCTCCATCAGGCCGAGTGTGATTGCGGCAGAAACCCCGAAAGGAAGTTCTGGCTCTATTTCCATGACGAGGAAGTTATCCACATTTGCCCCGGCTGCGGGCGCAGCGGATGGGTTATCATGGCGGGCTGGGAAGGGCCGCCCAAAGACGCCGGGGCTGAAGCCGTGGAAGGAGAGGAACCGGGAGCGGCTTAGGGCATACATGCGGGATTACATGCGGCGGCGGCGGGGGAAGGTCATTTAGGCCTGAGTTTGGCGCCGTTTGGGATGAATTCGACGCCTTCTTGTTCGAGGACGGCCTGGATGGCTCGGAGGGTTACGGGTCTGGCTGGGGCGGTTTCGGCTCGGGTGATGGTTGAGAGGGAGACGCCGGTTTTTTTAGCGAGTTTGGGTCTGGACCAGTTGAGGAGGGCTCGGCCGGCGCGGATTTGGTGTGGGGTGAGGGGCATATGGCGACGTTTCATGGGCGTTAGCCATGGGGTCAACCTCGGCATGGGGCCGATGGTGTCATGTTGACACGGTTCGTGTCAAAAAGGCGCGATCTGGGTAGAACCACCCAGATTTCAGCGACTTAGGCTGATTGGAAGCAAGCGTCAGTTTAGGCTGTCCACAATTTCGTGTTGAACTGTTAGACATTTGACCCTTGACAGGGTTAGACAGTTAACCGTTAAATGTTGGGACCCCGGTTGTTAACCATTTAACATGCCATCTGTTAGACATTTACAGCGTCAATTGTGAGCCTTGGCAATTATAAGCTTGCTAATATGGCGATACGACCAGGGCGCGCATGGTGTGGTTGAGTGAGGCGTTTGGGTTGTGAAGCGATGACTGGCCGCGCTCGCTGGAGGGAAGGCCTTTGACCTTGGTGAAGTGTGCGAAGTGCGGCGAGAGTTATGCTGTGGGGGTCAGGCATCGCTGTTCTCAGGGGGGCAATTCCCGGCCTGGGTGGATTGACGGCAAGTTCAATGAGAAGGCGTATCGGCGCCATTACATGCGGGAGTACATGCGGCGGAAGCGGGAGCGGCTGAAAGAGAAGGGTGCGGCTGAGTGAGGGCTTGCGGCGGGTGGTGTGATGGAAGCGATTGACCTTCTGGCGGCGCTATTTCTCATCGTCTGCGTCATATTATTTCTGGCTGGCGCCTGGGCTTGAGCGATGACGCCTCGGATGGCGGAGGAACTGGACGGGATGGCGATTGAGGCGGCGCTGAAGCTTGGCCTCGATGACGAGCATGACCGTCTGGGGGCGGCGCTGGTGATCCTGGGGGCGCTGCGGGAGGCATTCCGGCTGGGTCATGAGGCGGCCGAGGCCGGGATGGAGGAGGAGGGGCAATGGAACTCAGGCTGACGCTGGCTCTGGAGCGCGAAACCAGAAGCATGGTGAAATATATTGAGAGGGGCGCGGCGCCAATTGTTTCCGGGCGGGGAGGCCTTTACGTCTACAAGGCCTTTTTAGGCCAGGCTCCGTACCCCAGGGAACTGAAGGTCACCATCGCGGCGTCGCGGCATCCGTCAGCGAGGATCGGCAATGACCGGCGCTGACGCCGTCACCCTGGCCGAGTTGAACATGGCTTTTGCGGCGCTCGACGACGCTCTGATGGCGTTTCGGGCCGCGGCGGCCGGGGTCGACCATGGGTCGCGGGAGCGGTTCATGCGGCATCTGAGGTTTGCGCTTCGGCTGCTCATGCGGATCGAGCAGCGGGTCTGCGGCAGGTGAGCGTCTCCTTTCTGCATGGCGACTGCCTTGAGGTGATGGCGAGCATGGCGGAAGCGAGCATCGATGCGGTAGTGACCGACCCGCCGTACCACCTGACCGCTGGCAAGAAAGGCGGCACAGGGTTTGCGTCGCTCAACCTGGACAGTCCGGCTGGCCGTTCCGTTATCGGGACCGGCTTCATGGGCAAGGCATGGGACGGCGGCGACATCGCCTTCCGGCGGGACGGCGCTCGATCCATTCGCCGGCAGCGGGACGACCGGCGAGGCCGCCCACACCCAAGGCTTCAACGCCATCCTCATCGAGCGCGAGAAGGAATACCAGGTCGACATGAAGCGGCGTCTTGCCGATGGACCGCTGTTTCTCACACTGATGGATGAGTGAATTGGCTAGACGATGTGGCGACTGCCAGCTCTGCTGCAAATTGCTGCCGGTTGAGTCGGTGCCGAAGTTTGCCGGCGAGCGCTGCCCTCATCAAAGGCATCATAAAGGTTGTGCCGTCTATTCCTTTCTCTTGCGGGCTTCGCCCGAGTGCTCGATGTGGTCCTGCCGCTGGCTCATTGAGGACGACACTGACGGGATGAGCCGGCCGGATCGGGTTCATTACGTGATCGACATCATGCCCGATTATGTCACCATTTCCTCGGACGGGCACGAGCCCGAGACCTTTGAGGTGGTGCAGATCTGGGTTGACCCCGACTATCCTGACGCCCATCGCGATCCTGACTTGAGGGCCTTTCTCGAGCGGCGGGCCAGGGATCGGATCATCGGCCTCATCCGCTGGTCCAGGATGAAGGCTGCGGCGCTCATTCCGCCCTCGCTGACCGAAGACGGCAGATGGAACCTGGTCGACTGCGGCGGCGTCGATCCGAAGCCCCATACCCTGGCCGAGGTCATCCGGGTGCTTGCCTGATATATGAAGAGAGGAGAACGGGCGATGTCGTTGATTGGCGCATTGATGGCGGTTCTGCCGGCAGCGAAGCGGTTCGCAGACGGAAATAGACGGACCTGGGCGGACGCGGGCGGAAATCGGCGGACTTTGGCGGACGTCCCGGATTTCCCGTCGGGAACTTCGGGAACATCGGTCGAGGTCGAGAAGCTCAGGCGGTCGCAAGTCCATCTGATTGACCGGATCGCGGAACTGGAGGGCGAACTCAAGGCCGAACGCCAGTACGTCAAGGTGCTGCGTGAGGCCATTCAGGACGCCAACGCCGAGATTGCCCGGCTCCTCCTGGCCTCGCACCGCTGCCAGCATCAGGCCGACCTCAACCGGGCGATGGCGCAGCAGCAGCTCGCACAGGCGCCAGGAGCCGGGCAGATCGGCGGCCTCGGCCAGTGCCAACTCGCTCTTCACGACTGCAACATGCATCAGGCCGATCTCAGCGAGGTGATGAGCCGATTTATTGGCCTTGCGCCCTCATGAGCTCTCGAATGACCCGTTTCGATCCCGACGAATTGAGGCCGTTGATCCTGGCGATGAATGGCAGCGTCAAGGCGGTCGCCAGGAAGGTGAAGGCCGACAGCGAGGAGCTCAGGGCCTTCATCATGTCGACGCCCAGCTTGAGGCGCGCGATGGACGAGGTGGTGGCCCGCGCGGTCGACCAGTCGGTCGAGGTCCTGTTCAAGGGCCTCGCCGACGACGGGCATCTCAGTAACCAGATCGCCGCCGCCAAGGTGTTCGTGAAGAGCCGGGCGGGCCAGCGGAGGGGCTTCCATCACGCGGGCGACCTGGAATTGAAGGTCCCGCAAGGGCGCGGCGCGCTGACCCTGACCTGGCTCCCGCCGGGCTCGCCGAAAGAGCCGCCATTGATCGAGGGCGAGATCGAGGATGAATGAGAAGGAGAAGGAGAAGACGAAATGAATGTTGTCGCTCTTCAAACCCCAGCAAGGGAACCGCCCCGGTCGCCGCTCGAACAGAAAGCCGAAGAGATCAAGGCCGCGCTCGCCGAGATGGAGCGGGCCGAACAACGGGAGGACAAGGCCTGGACAGGCGCGATGAACGCCCGCGTCGCTTTCGGCCTCATCCTGATCGAGGCGCGCGATCTCCTCAGAGAGGAAGAGCCGGGAACGGCTTTCGCGACATGGTGCGAGATCAACGTCCAACGCAGCATGGGGGATTGCTACGCCTGCATCAGGCTCGCCGAGAGCCATGACCGCCTCGGTCCCTGCACGGCGCCGCTGATCCAGCAAAAGATTTGGGACGAGCGGATCGCAGACGAGAGAAAGCGATGGCGGGAGGCCAAAGCGACTTCCAGGGCCGGGAGCAAATCACAAAGCGAGAGTGAAGGTGATGGACATGGTGACCCTGTCTCGCACGCCGTGAAGATCGTCATTGGCATGTGCCGCAACATGACCGTCGAGGAGCGCACCCAAGTTAAACAAGCCCTGGAGGAGATGAACCATGCCTGAGAAATTGCGACTGATGTTGAATAGCGCAGAGGCGCAAGAACGCCTCTCGACACTGGGAAGCGACGGCCTGTTCACTCGTCCCCTGAAGGTCACCGTCACGGCCGACGATTGTCGTGACAAGAACCGCGGCCATCCCTTGAGCTGCGCCATCTCGATGGCGGTTCGCCGTATTCTTTCAGACGCGAGCTATGCCTGCTCCAGGCATGACGGCCTGACTGTCACCGTCTCTGGCCATTACCTGCACTTCAAGGTGAACCGGAAGGCGTCACGCGCCATTCAGGACTTCGACGAGGGGAAACTGAAGACGCCGATCACGCTGACCTTCCCGCTCGAAGGCGTGTCGGAGGTGGCGAAGCTGACGCCTGAGCGCAAACAGCAGATCAACGCCGCGCGCCAGAAGCGCGCCGCCGAGGGACGCCCAGACAAAACATATTCGAAGCGTCCGCCATTGCGCATGCGGAACGTGAAGGCGGCCAAGGATGAACTGAGGGCCGCAATCGACAAAGCCAAGCGCGACGCCGAGGCCGCGTGACGAAGACGAGCCCGCTTCCGGATACGAAGCCCCGCCAAGACTTACGAGAGCCCGCTGTGAGGCTGCGCACGGCCAAGTCGGCGAACCTCGCCGCATGAAGGACTTGACTGACCTCGACGCCTGTCGTCTGCGCGACAAGCTGGTCCTGGAAAGATACGGCTGGTTCGGCGACCATACCCGCGGGCTGCTTCGAACTGCCCTGTCCGAGGACCGGCGTCTTTCTCATCTGCGTCGCCTCGACCGGCCATGGCTGGGACCATGTCTCGGTCTCGCTGAAGCACAGGACGCCCAACTGGGCCGAGATGGAGCACGTGAAGCGGGCCTTCTTCAGAGACGACGAGACGGCGATGCAGTTGCACGTGCCGCCGACTGACCATATCAACGCGCATCCCTGCTGCCTGCACCTCTGGGCGCCCAACGACGGCCGTCAGATCCCGAGGCCGCCAGGGGAGTTCGTCGGGTGACCTTCGTCAACGACAACGCCGCCGATGCGCCGCTCACCATCCCCTACCGGCCGCGGCGGCACTTCATTGCCCTGCACGCATCTGAAAAGCGGCTGATGTTCGTCTGCGCCCATAGAAGAGCCGGCAAGACGGTCGCCTTGGCCAACCATCTGATCAGGGCGGCCTATCTCAACGGCCGGCAATGGCCGCCGCCCCGCTATGGTTATGTCGGTCCAAGTTTTGAGCAAGCCAAAGATCTGGTCTGGAGTTATCTCAAGCAGTACACCGCGCCGATCGACGGCGTGCAGTTCCGGGAAGCGGAGTTGTCGATTGTGCTGCCGCACAATGGCGCGATCATCAAGCTGTACGGCGGCATGAGCGCCTATGAACGGATGAGGGGCATGTATTTCGACGGGATTGTGCTCGACGAATATCCTCTTTTGCAGAAGACGGTGTTTTCGACTGTGGTCCGACCTTGCCTGGCCGACTATCATGGTTTCGCCATTGTGTCGGGGACCTCGAATGGCGATGACCATTTCAACGCGCTGAGATTGAGAGCGATGGAGGACGAGAGGTGGGATGTTTTTCTGATCCCGCTCTCCGAGACGGCTGAGGAGGCGCTCTCCTACTCCGAGGCGCGCGAATTGACCCAGGACATGAGCGCCGACGAGTACGCGCGCGAGATGGAGTGCTCGTTCGACGCTCCGGTCGAGGGCGCCTATTTCGCCGAGGGGCTGAACGCCTTGAGCCTGCAAGGCCGGGTCTGCCCGGTGCCGGCCGACCTCAGCCAGCCGGTGGTGACCGCCTGGGACCTCGGGGTGCACGATTATTGCAGCATCTGGTGGTGGCAGACGATCGGCAAGGAACTGCACTTTATCGAT
Source organism: Caulobacteraceae bacterium (assembly GCA_036489325.1). Classification (GTDB taxonomy): domain Bacteria; phylum Pseudomonadota; class Alphaproteobacteria; order Caulobacterales; family Caulobacteraceae; genus Acaudatibacter. The sequence goes on along the minus strand of DASXGB010000336.1, from coordinate 11,206 downwards.
TATGCCATGGGCGTCGGCCATGGGCTCGACCACTGGGCCCGGGTCTTGCGGGAGAAGAAGGCCGAAGGCGGCTACGACTATCGCTGCCACCTCCTGCCGCACGACATCGAGGCGCGCGAGATCTCGTCCGGGAGGTCACGGCGAGCCACCTTGGACGAATTGATCCCGAAGAACGAGCCGGTCATTACCGTGCCGCGGATCAAGATGAAGGATGACGCGATCCAGGCCGCCCGCAGCCTCCTGGGCTCGAGCTGGTTCGACGAGAAGCGATGCAAGACCGGCCTGGCGATGCTGCGCGGCTACCATAAGAGCGCGATGGGCCAGCCGGTGCATGGACCGGGCCCGCACAGCCACGGCGCCGACGCCTTCCAGACCGCCGCGGTTGGGTTTCATCTCGTCTCGGGCCTGTCGGCCTCGATGCTGAGGCGCGGCGCGATCAGAAGGCGGATCAGGGGGCTGATTTGAGAAAAAACACGAAATTGTCCTTCCGGGAGATGATCACTCTCGGCGTCCTGATCAACGTCTGGCTGGAGGTGGAGGAGAACGAGGCCAGCCTTCGGGCAGCGGAGACGGCCTTTAATCAGGCGACTGGCGAACCGCCGGTCAAGCTCCTGCAGCCGCTGGAGCTGCATCGCCTGGCGGACAGGCTTCTCGCCGAAGCTTGAGGGGTCCGCATCCCGGATGGACTATTATAATGAGATCGACCCGTTCGCCGTTCGCTGGCTCAGGAGCCTGATCGCGGCGGGGCTTATTCCTGGAGGGGACGTTGATGAACGGTCAATACTGGCTCATGGGGTACCCGGCCGAGTGGGTCGCCTGCGGGGCTTCGGCAACGCCATCGTCCCCCAGGTCGCGGCCGAGTTCGTCCGCGCCGCCCGCGAAGCCCGTCTAGCCTTCACGATGTCAAACAGCTAAGGTCGCCAGATCGGTCAGCTCCAAGGGACCGGCAGACCGCCGGTCGGTCCTTCCTGGAGCTGTTGGCAAGTGGCCATCGAACGCCTCTTCACCTTCAAGGACGGCTCGGACACGCCGACGTCCTACGATCCCGGCGATCCCGATACCTATACCCAGTTCATCCACGCGCTCATTACCGATGCACGTGACTACGAGAATAGCGTGCTCGCGCCGAAACGGGACGAGGCGCAGAAATATTATTATGGGCTCCTGCCCAGCCTCAACCCCGACGGCACGCCCTATTCCGACACCTTGATCATCGAGGATCCCAACGCGACTTTCGAGCAGATCCTAGGCCCCGGCGGCGCGGTGTCGAAATCAAGCTTCGTCTCGACCGACGTGCGCGATGCGGTCCTGATGATGCTGCCCTCTCTCATCAGGATCTTCGCCGCGTCGGAGAACGTCATTTCGCTGGTGCCGCGCTCGCCGGCCGACGACCCGATGGCGGAACAGGCGACCAATTACGTCAACTATGTATTCTGGCAGGATAATCCCGGTTTTTTGACATTATATGGCGCATTCAAGGATGCGTTGACGGTCAAGACTGGCTATATCAAGTGGTGGACCGACAATACCAAGGCGACCAAAAGAAAGCAATTCGTTAATATTACGATGGAGCAGCTCCAGACCTTGCTCGGCGAGGACCCCACCGCCAAGGTGCTGCCCGGCAGCTTGAAACAGAACCCCGATACCGGCGGCATCGACGTCACCATCGAGGGACAGGAAAATAAGCCCCTGACCAGGATCGAGGGCGTGCCGCCGGAAGAGATGCGGCTCGATCGCTACGCCAGAACCTTCGCCAAATCGCGGATCGTCGGCCATGAGCGGATCGTCTCGATCGATGAACTGACCGCCATGGGTTACGACAGGGACCTCTGCGCCAATTTCCTGCAGACCCAGGACGTTCATAATTTCACCATGGAGTCGATGATCCGCAATCCTGGGCGGGGCATGTCGACCAGGGTCGGCGACGGGGTGCTCTACGGCGAGTGGTATATCCGCATCGACAGCGACGGCGATGGGATCGCGGAACTGCGCTACGTCTGCACCATGGGCGAGGCGCACCAGATCGTCGCCGATCAGCCCGCCAACCGGATAAAATTCGCCCTCTTTTCCTGCGACCCGATCTCGCACACCCTGGTGGGCGACTCGATCGCCGATCTGACCACCGACGTCCAGCGGATCAAGACCAATATGACCAGGGGCGTGCTGGACAGCCTGGCCGAGAGCATCAATCCCAAGACGGTGGTGAACGAGCTGATCACCAATTTGGACGACGCGCTGAACGACGATCTCGGCGCGGTGATCAGGACCAGGGGCGACCCAGGCAACGCAGTGCAATTCGCCGCCACGCCATTCGTCGGCCAGGCGGCCCTGCCGGTGCTCGAGTACCTCGATGCGGTCCTGCAGCGCCGCACCGGCCTCTCCGACGCCGCCAAGGGGCTCGATCCCAAGGCGCTGCAGTCGAGTACGATGATCGGCGTCGAGGCGGTGATTTCCGGCCAGCAGGAGCGCACCGAACTGGTCGCCAGGGTGCTCGCCGAGACCGGCTACCGCGATCTGTTTCATGGGCTCTTTAACGAAATTGTCGAGTGCGAAAACCAGTCGCGGACCCTTCGGGTCAACGGCCAGTGGCAGACCTACCACACCTCGATGTTCGACGCCGACATGAGCGTCGAGGTCAACCCGACGCTCGGCAAGGGCTCGGACACGGTCAGGATGATGACCCTGCAGCAGATCAAGCAGGACCAGCAGGCGGTATTTGCACAGTTCGGGCCGATGAACCCGGTGGTGGGAATACCGGAGATGCTCAATACGATCACCGACATGCTGGAACTGGCCAATATCAAGAACGTCAGTCGTTACTTCAAGACGCCATCCCCGCAAGTCCTGCAGCAGATCATGACTGCGCCGAAAGAACCGGACGCGATGACTATAGCCGCCAAGGCGAACTACGAGCGGGTCAAGATGCAGACCTCCAAGTCGATGGGCGACCAGCAATTCGCCGCCCAGAAGCAGGCCCAGGACGAAGCGTTCAGAAGGGACAAACTGGCGGCGCAGCAAGCCTACGAGGCCGACAAGATCCGGGTCGAAGAGACTGGCCTGGCGCTCGATCACGCGGTCGACATGGCGCAAGTAGTAGTCGACATGGCCAAGGCGACCGCGCCGCCGGACAGCGGAAATGGAGGGGGCTTGCCGTAGCCACAGGAAAGGCAGTATTCATTGAGGCGCCGCAAGTGTTGGCATCCGGCCAACACCTCGAGCGCCGCCATGAATACCATGTCGGCCCTCGGCAGTACGGACAACATCGAGAACCTGAGCGAGCGGCGCGAACTCAGCGACGCCGCCAGGGCTCTGCTTGCCGACAAGGCGTTCAACCACGCCTACCTGCGGTTGCGCCAGCTCTGGTTTGCCGAGGTGATGCTCCAGCCCCATGCCGGGCCGAAGCAGGACGAGCTGAACGCGAAGCTCAGGGCGCTCGGCGCCATCCGCGACGAACTTTCCGCCGAGATCGAGAACTACCGCCAGGACGCCCGCACCGCGGCCGAGAAGGCCCGTCATGCCTGAGGGGAGGACATAAGATGCCCCCCGAAGGGCTCGACGAGGCTCGCGAGGCGTTCGCGGTAGAGATCCCGCAAGCCAGCCGGCAGCGCGACCAGGCGGGCCGGTTCGTCTCGACGAGCGGCAAACCGGAGCCGATCTTTCAGCCGCGCGAGGTCGAGGGCGACCCGCTGACCGGCGATACTTCCGACGGCGGGCCGGACGCTCGCCTGGTCGACCAGGAGAGGAGAGTCGCCGATGGCAGGTCTGAAGAAGGGGATGAAGATCGCGGGAGGAGGCCCGTATCGGACGAGCCCACGCGCTCCCGACAGGCCGCCCGCCGCCAAGGCGATGACGAGCCAGCCGATGGTCAGCCGCCAGAGCGCGTCGGGACCGAAGCCGACGATGCCGGTCAAGACCTCGAAAAATCAGACACTGGGGCCGGTCCCGAACCGGAACCAGTCGAAGACGCCGGCCCCCGGTACGAAATCGAGGTAGACGGCCAGAAGCACGAGGTCACCCTCACCGAGGCGCTCAGGGGCTACCAGAGAGAAGAGACCTTCAACTCTCGCATGCGCCAGGTGATCGAGGTGGCGCGCGCCATCGATCAGCGCGGCGCCGAGGCGGCTCAGGCGCGCGACGCCTACATCCAGCTCTGCCAGCAGCAGGAGCAGGAGATCGCCGCCCTGATCCCGCCTGAGCCGAACTGGGACCAGCTCTACCAGACCGATCCGGCCGGCGCGCATCGGCTCGAGGCCAATTACAAGTCGGTCTACGGCACCATCAACTTGATCCGCCAGCGCCGGGCCCAGGTGCAGCACGAGGCCTGGCAGGCCAACGCCCAGCGCGCCGCCAACTACGCCACGGCCGAGTTCGAAAAGTTCAAGTCGAAGAACAAGCTTTCCGATCAGCAGAGCGTCGACCGGGCCATTTCCTACATGCGCCGCACCGCCACCGAGGCCGGGTTCAGCGAGGACGAGATCGGCACCACCTACGACGAGCGGATGCTTTCTGTTTTGCACAAGGCGGCAAAATACGACAACATGATGCGCAATCGTCCGATCCCGGTCCAGCCGGAACGCAACGGCGCGCTCATGCCGGGCTCGGCCCCGCGGATCGGCAATAGCGCCGCCCGCTCGATGAACGACGCCCAGAAACGTCTCGCGGCCACCGGCCGCGTCGACGACGCTGCGCTGGTGATGGCGCAGTTCCTCAGGCGCTAGGAGCGCCCAATGAACAAGTCCGGGTTCAACCGGAGACCCGCTGGCTGAGGCCAGAGCCCCATAGTCTAGCCGTTCGGGCTAGAGCGCATTGTCCAGCATTGCTGGAGACAATCCCTCTTTGCCCGAAAGGAACAGAACCGTGGCTAAAGTAACGAACGCTTTCACTACGTATAACGCGACAGCAAACCGAGAAGACCTGAGTAACGCCATCTACAATATCGACCCTTTCGACACTCCAGTGATGTCAGCGATCCGTAGACGCAATGTCAAGAACCGTATCTTCGACTGGCAGACAGAATTTCTGCCGCTGGTGAACTTGGCAAACGCGCAGTATGAAGGTTTCCAGCTCACTAATAGCCTGTCTCAGCCGACCATACGTAGAAACAACTGTACACAAATCTCCGAACGAGACGCAACAGTATCGGGGAGCCAGGAAGAGAGCGATGCGGCGGGGAAGGGGAGCGAGATGGCTCACCAGATGGCCCTCGCCGCCAAAGTCCTGAAAAGCGACATGGAGTCGATCCTCTGCTCCAGGCAGCCGCGAAACGACGGCGACGTCGCCCAGACGACGACGCCGCGCACCACCGAGGCGTTCTCGCACTGGCTGGGGCGGGCGGTGGACAAGAATAGCGCCGTCAACGCCGCCATCGCCCCCGGCACCGTCACCACCGGCCTGCCGGTCCTCGCCACCGACGCCTTCGCGGCGGTCGCCGCCGGCTCGCAAGTCACTATTACCGAGGCCATGCTCGGTGACGCCATGCAACAGGCCTATACCAACGGCGGAAGCCCAAGCATGTGGATAGTGCCGCCGGGGCCGAAGCGGACCATCAGCTCGTTCACCGGCCGCAGCACGACCCAGGTCCTTGTCGGAAAAACAGAAGTGGTCTCTACCATAGATGTCATCGCGACTGACTTCGGCAGGGTGAAGGTTGCCCCAAGTCGATGGATACCAGTCGATGTCGGGTTACTGCTTGATCCAGACTATGCTGCCGTCGCCTTCTTCAGAGCATTTCGTCAGTTTTTGATGGCAAGAATTGGCGATGCTGAAACCAGAATGATAGTATGTGAGTGGGGTCTAGAGATGAGAAACCCGCTGGCTCACATTCTTTTCAACGGCATTAAGAAGTGATACATGACTACACCTAAGAACGACTTGACAGCGGAGGCGGTGCGCCGCCTTTTTATCTATGACCCATATTCGGGACTTTGGCAATACCGAGAGCGCGGACCTCACCGTCCACGCGGCTGGTTTGCGGGCGCGAAGGAGCCGAAGAGCGGTTATCTGCGTGTTCAAGTCGGTCTTAGGAAATATCTCGTCGCGCGGCTCGCTTGGCTGTGGATGACTGGCCATTGGCCGAAGGACGATATCGACCATATCGACCTCGACCGGACCAACAACCGCTGGGCGAACCTGCGCGAGGCGACCCGCTCGCAGAACGTGGTCAACAGCGGAAGGCGGACAACCAACAGGTCCGGCTTCAAGGGCGTCACCTTTAAGCAAGGCAGAGGCGACCTGCCAGCTTGGCGCGCGACAATCAGGGCTGGGGATCGATACCTGCATCTCGGTTACTTCGCGACGCCTGAGGAAGCCTCAGTGGCTTATGAGGCGGCGGCCAGAGAAGCCTTCGGCGAATACTATCGGAGGCTCCAATGACCCCAGAAGAAATCGCCGTCATTCTGACCCGGCTTGAGGAGCGCATCGGCCGCATCGAGCGTCTTCTTCAGGAGATCGCCCAGGGCATGGGGATCGAGACGTGAGTGAACATCGGTGGACGTACCAGGACGCCGACGGGGTCCGCCGGACGCTGATCACCGACGATGAGCGCCCCGATGACGTCGTCGTCCACACTGAGCAGGCGCTCGACGAGATCCTGGCCTCGGTCGAGCGCGATCGGGAGGCGCCCAACGACGGCGTCAATAAGCTCCTCGCCCGCATACCCGTAGAGGTCTACGAGCGGGCGGTCATCCAGCAATGGGACGAGGCCGACTGGGCGCGCTGGCTCAACTCCAGCGAGGCCGCGCCCTTTCGCATCTGGCGGGGTAAAGTCTGATGCCTGGCTGGCCGCCTGGAATGACGTTGAACTCGCTGCCGCAGCAGCCAGCGCGGCCTTACACGCCAACGCCTGGACTATGGCCAAGCTGGATACCGCAGAGCGCGCAGGATTACATCCGCAGTCAGCCTTCCTATGCGGAGGGTCAAATCCAGGCGCCGGGACAGTTTTCGAGACTCGATGAATTGAGAGCGCAGGTGCCGCCTGATCAGCCGCTCAATCCGCAGCCCGGCGATGTCGAACGGTTGTTCCAGAACCAGATCATGCGACAATTTCCCAATTCGATAGCCCCTGGGCCCGGACTGGCGGACTTTATCCGGCGCGGCCTGGCGACAGCCGGCGATAATATCTGAAAAGGAGGATCATGGCCAACGGCGACGCCGACAGCATCTTCAATAACCTGCCCGGTTCTCCCAGGCGGCCGAAGCCGCCGCCTGGCCGTGGCCTGGGCCAGGAGCTGTTTCCGGTCGATCCGCGCGTCGTCATTGGCGGCGCCGCCGCCCCCTTGCAGCGGTTCAACTATGACATCGCGCAGGGCGCGCTGCACCCGTTCGAGGCCTTCGCCAACGCCCAGGAGCTGGGCTCGAACTGGGCTGGCCAGGGCGCCGCCTGGGCCGCTAACAAGATCGGTCTGCCCAACCCGGAGCTGCTGGGCAACGACGTCACCGCGATGCTCCAGTCGCCTAGAACCGAGGGCGGCGCCGGGCCGCTGACGAAGAAGATCGTCGAGGGGACCGCGCGCGTCGCTCCGTTCGCCGTCGCTCCCGCTTTTGCGACCGGATGGGCGCCAGGCGCGTGGCGGAAGCTTTCTCAGTTGAAGCAAGATAACCCCGGCAACGCTGATTTCATCGATGGACTGGCTAACCTGACGCCCGATCAGGCAAGGGTTATGCCGCCGTTCGGATCGGCGCAAAACAACAAGTTTCTCGACGCTGTCCTAAATGCCCATAACGACGATATCAGCCTGGTCAATCGCGTGCGCGAAGGCAGTCCGTATGCCTCGATCCCCTTACGCGAAATGCGCGGCCAGCCGTTCGACGATCCAGGGTCAATAGCAAGTCTCCCGCAGCCGCCGCCCATGACTGCGCAAGAATTTCTCTACGGAGATCAGCCGACTGCGATCCAGCCGGCATCGGCGCCCTGGAACACCTTCAGCTTGCATCAGCCCAGCATGCCGCCCTTCTCGGGCAATGATCCCCGCGCCGTTGCCCCATCCGCGACGCCAGCGCCATGGCCGCCGCCGCGCACAATCGGGATGACGCTGAACTCGCCGCCGCAGGGGGTGATCTGATGCCAGCTCCAAAGGACATGCGCCTCAGCGAGGAGGGCTATCGCGTCCTGCACGAGCGCGAGGGCCTCAGGCTCAAAGCCTATGCCGACACGCGCGGCATTTGGACGATCGGCCTCGGCCATACCTCGGCCGCCGGCCCGCCCCAGGTGGTCAGAGGCATGACGATCAGCGCCGAGGAGGCCGAAGAGATCTTCAGACGTGATTGCCAGACGTTCCGCGAGGAGGTCATCGGCGCGGTCGCCGGCGAGCTGGAACAGCACCAATTCGACGCGCTCGCTTCGTTCATCTTTAACGTCGGGGCCAGCGCCTTTCGGAAAAGCACGGCCTTGAAGCGTCTCAATGCCGGGGACCTCGACGGCGCCGCCCAAGCATTGCTGATGTTCAATAAGCCGTCCGAGATCATGCCGCGCCGCCGCGGCGAACATCGTCAGTTCAAAGAGGGGCTCTATGTCGCCCGCGTGCCTTGATGGAAGGCGGGGCGCCGCTGCGCCTGTTCGCCTGGGGGCCGGTTGCGGTCGCCGCTCTCTTGATGATCAGCGCCTTCGTCGCGCTCGAGGCCTATCGGGCATGGCGGATGGGCGAGCGGTTCCGCCTGCCGACGCGCGACTTCATCGCGATCCTGGTTATTGTCTGCTTCCTGGGCGCGGTCCTCTACGAGCTGGCTGGCGGGGCCGATGCGGAAAAGAGCCTCGACCTTCTGCTTGGCGCGCTGATCGCCGCGGCATCGGCTATCGTGGCGTTCTATTTCAATCAGCCGCCGCCAGAGGATAAGCCATGAGCATCGCGGGTTTGTTGTTGGGCTTGATCAACATCGGGCTCGTCATCGTGATCCTGGTCCTGATCGGCGCGGTGGTCCGCTGGGTTCTCGCTTTGCTCCAGTGGCCAGTCCCGTCGGATATCGAGCGGCTCTATCTCGCGGTGGTGGCGCTCGTTGCTCTTTATATGCTGGTCGCCCTGCTGTTCGGTCTGCCGACGGTTCGTATCATCGGGAGTGAACTGAAATGACGCCGATTGTTGGCCTGTTCCTTCCATGTCGCCCAGCGGCAATTGCCGGGCTCGTAGTTGCCGCTGTTGTCTGGCCAGCGGTCGAGGGTGGTTCCGGCTGGGCGTTCGCCCATGTCGGCGAGGAAATTGTCAAAGGACAGCCAGCGATCACAGACGGTAACCCCGCGCTGGCTATACCACTTGGCTTGGCGGGCCTTGGGGTTGAAAGCCCGTTGCTTCATGGTCGCCCACGACCAATAGGTTGGCGAGATTTTCCCCCACCGCGTGCGCGCATGGCCGTGACGCACCCGCCTCACAGCCTCGTCATGCTGACAGCCACAACTGACCGTATGCCTGCGCCTGAGGTTGTTGCCGATGACGATGACTGTTTTTCCGCAGTCGCAAAGGCACCTCCAGCGGGCGTTGGTGGCCTGCATGTAGGCGAAATTTTCAACGGTCAGGCGGCCGAAACGTTGCCCTGTGAGATCGCGGAAGACGCCCATGTCTGACTACTCAGATTTGAAATTACAGATAGCAGAGTGGAGTAATAGGACCGATTGGAGCGACGCGCTCATTACCAGTTTTGTTAAAATGGCGGAAGCCAAATTTAACTCGGAACTGCGCGTCGCCCAGATGATCCAGTTCGACGACGGGATCATCACCTCGCGCTGCGCCGAGTTGCCCGACGACTGGCTGGCGATGGATCTCGTCAGGGTGGCCAATACGAGCGGGGCCGACGGTTTCCTCACCGCGAGATACAAATCGAGGGACGAGTTTTTCAATCAGCAGGACAGCTACACTTGGATGTATTACACCCTCGTCGGCACGACCATGTTCTTCGGCGGTACGCCGGTCGTGCCGGACGGGACCGAATATAAGCTGGTCTATTACGGCGAGGTCCCGGTGTTCTCCGACACGCAGGATAGCTGGATCTACACCAAATATCCGCAGCTTTATCTGTTCGCCTCGCTGATGCACGCCGATCTGCACGCCGTCGGCGAAGAGCAGCAGGCCGCCAATCTGAAGCAGCTCGCCGAGGACATGATCCAGAAGCTCAACACCGCCCATCTCGGGGCCAAGGCTTCCGGCTCGCGCGTCACCCGCTCTCGCCTGAGGACGTTCGGCTGATGACGGAGCTCTGGAACCCCGATCCTTGCAGCGGCGAGGCGAACTGGACGCCTGATCCCGGCGTGGGGCCCCCCTGGTCATCTGATCCCTGCCTCGGCGATGCTGGCTGGAAGCCCCTCACGATCTGTCGCCGGCCCTATGGCTTAGGCCCCTACGGACTGGGGCCATACGGGCGCTGCGCCATCGTTGGCGGCGCGGACTGGGGCGAGGTGCAGATGACCATCGTCAAGCCGGCGGCGCGTCGGACGTGGAGGCGAAGAGCCCGTGTCTGACTCGTTCACCGCAAACTACAACCTGACGAAGCCCGACATCGCGGCCAGCGATGACACCTGGGGCGATAAGATCAACGCCGATCTCGACATCATCGACACGCAGCTCAAGACCGCCACCGACGGCACACAGGGCCCACAGGGGACGCCGGGACCGCCAGGGGTCCAGGGGCCGCCCGGCCCCGCCAGTACGGTCCCAGGCCCGCAGGGACCGCAGGGGCCGCAGGGCGGCATTGGCCCCGTCGGGCCGGCCGGCGCAACCGGAGCAACCGGCGCCGCGGGACCGCAGGGACCAACAGGACCGCCCGGTCCGGTTCCAGAGGCCCCCACCGATGGGCAACTCTACGGGCGCGAGAGTTCGGCCTGGTCCGTCGTTCCGGCCGCCCCTGCCGCCTCGAGCACAGTTCCGCTCATGGATGGAACGGCTGCAGTTGGGACCGGGGCGACTTTTGCCCGCGCCGATCACGTACATGCATCTGACACGTCGCGATTGCCCCTCTCAGGCGGGACCATGGTGGGGCCGATTGTCCTCCCAGGCAATCCGACGGCGGCGCTCCAGGCTGCGCCGAGGCAATATGTCGATGGGTTTCGTAATCGCAACAAGATCATCAATGGGGGGATGGTGATTGACCAAAGGAATGCTGGGGCGAGCGGGACGGCGAATGGGTATACCGTTGATCGATGGCAATATACTTCAACACAAACTGGTAAGATAACTTGGGGACAAGGAAGCGGAACAATCGCTGGATTTGGAACGACGACTTG
>DASXGB010000242.1:0-4189 GCA_036489325.1 Caulobacteraceae bacterium | reverse complement strand
CTGCGCCGCTTGCAGCGCGTCCCCGGTATTTGAATAGGTGTCGCCAGGATCCATCCATGGCTCGAAGTAGATAGGCCTCGCGCCGTAGGTCCTCGACGCCGAGATCCATCGGCCGGCGGCTTCGCGGGCCTGTTCGGCCGTGTCCGGAAACCAGAAGTAGCTGTGCTCCTGGAGCACGGCCACGTCATAGTGATCGGACTTGAGACGACTGACGCCGCAACCTTGGTCCCAGAGGTTGGAAAGGCTGGCGTCCGGCGCGGTCACCGAGCGAACCTCGAAGCGCACCGGCGTGGAGCGATCGGAGTTCGCCACCCGGACCACCATGCCCGGTAGGTCATTCACATAGGTCAGGCTGTCGCCGACGAAGAGCACGCGCAGGGTCTTCGCATTCGCCTGGTCGGTCGTGGACTCCAGCCAGCCCCAATGATCGGTGGACCGGAAGGCGCAGGGTCCGGAAAAGTCGAAATGGTTCACGTCGGCGCCGTATCGGGCGACCAGAGAGGCGCCCTCGCCGATCGCCGCCACGAGCACGAAGACAAGCGCCAGCCTCGCCCACATGCGCCCACTCCCATCCCAAACCCCGGCGACTATGGCCCGCTCCAGCCGCTGCGCCTACATCTTCAGGCCTGAGGGAGACAGCCCATGAAACCTGTCGAGCGCGCCCGGGCCTTTTGCGAGCGGTATGGCCTGAAGATCCCGATCCTGATGGCGCCCATGGGCGGCGCCTCCCCGCCCGCCCTTGCCGCGGCGGTGACCGAGGCCGGGGGCCTGGGCGCCTGCGGTGTCGTGGTTATGTCGCCCGCCCAGATCGACCAGTGGGCGGCCGACTTCCGAACGATGTCGGGCGGCCCCTTCCAGCTCAACGCCTGGGTGCATGACCCTCCGCCTGACCGCGTCCCGCATCACGAGGAAAGGGTGCGCGCTTTCCTGGGCGCCTGGGGTCCGCCCGTACCGCCCGAGGCCGGCGACGCCACGCCGGCGCCGTTCGAGGATCAGGCCCGGGCGATGCTGGCGGCGCGGCCGAACGCCATCTCCTCGGTGATGGGCCTCTTCCCGCCCTGGCTGATCGACGAGTTGAAAGCGCGCCGCATCCCCTGGTTCGCTCATGTCTCGACTCTCTCCGAGGCGCGCGCCGCCGAACATGCCGGCGCCGATGTCATCGTCGCCCAGGGCGGCGAGGCCGGCGGCCACCGCGGCGCCTTCGACGCCTGGGACGACGAGCGGCGCCAGGCCGGACTCATGGCCCTGCTGCCGGCCATCGCCGACGCGGTGAGGACGCCGGTCGTGGCCGCGGGCGGCATCGCCGACGGGCGTGGCGTCGCCGCGGCCCTGGCGCTCGGCGCTCATGCGGTTGCGATCGGCACCGGCCTGTTGCGCTCACCTGAAGCCGGGATCGACCCGGCTTGGGCCGATGGCCTCGCCCGCGCCGCGCCGGAGGACACCCTGGTCAGCCGCGTCTTCAGCGGCCGGGCCGGGCGCAGCCTCGCCACGGCCTACGTCCTGGCGGCCACCGCGCCGGATGCGCCCGCGCCGGCCCCCTACCCTGTCCAGCGCGGCCTCACCGCCGCCATGCGCCGGGCCGGCGCCGGGGATCTCGACCGCATCCAGGCCTGGGCCGGCCAGTCGGCGGGCCTCGCCCGCGCCGCGCCCGCCGGCCAGATCGTGCGCGAGGCTTGGGAGGGAGCCAGGGCCTTGCTGGCCTGACCGTCCCTACAGCTGGGTGAGCGTGAAGGTGAAGAGGCCGACAACCAGGATGAAGAAGGCGATGAACGAGACCATCCACACGCTGAGCGCCTTGATCGCCGCCCCGATCCGGCTCGAGCCGTAGCCCCCGCGCAGGGTCTGGTAGAGGTTGATCGGCGTCCACACGCCGACGACGGTGATCCAGATGCCGGCGGCCTGCTCCGGCATCAGGAAGCCTGGCGCATTTGCGAGGAACAGGAACGACAGGAAGTTCATCGCCGTGACCATGTGGTCGTAGATGAAGAACCGCCGCTTGTAGAAATAGACCGCCGCCAGCGACAGGCCGACGATCGGCAGCAGCAGGAAGGCCACCCGGTGGCCCCAGGTGAACATCACCGAGAGATAGTACTCGGGATTTTCGCGGGCCTTCTTCATCCGCTCCATCCACCAGGCTTGGGACCAGGCCACCGTCGGGTTGCCCGCGCTGGCGGCCTTCTTGGCCCACCAGGCCTGGGTCTCAGCGTCCTGGCCGGTGGCGGCGTCGGCCACGAACACCGTCGGACCGCCCTTGGCGAGCCGGTCGGCGTTGGCCATGTCGGCCTTGAACCGGACCTGGGCGTGGGCGACCTGCTCCTGGTACCGGGCCAGGACCTTGGGCTTGTTCTCGTCCGGATCGCGCAGGTCCGCGTCGCGATCGGTGACCGCATCCTTGAGGTCGGAGGTGAGTTCTGAGGTCGCCTCGGTCCGCATCTGAGCCGCCGCCTTGGCCCGGCCCGCCGGCGTCTGCAGCATCGACTGCTTGACCTGTGAGGCGGTGGTGAAGGCGAGCGTGCTCTCGTGGGCGGCGTATTCCGCCGCGAACACCCAGATCAGCAGCGACACCAGGAACATCCGGAACGGCGGAATATGCCGGGCGACGCGGCCCTCCAGCATGTCACGGCTGAGCCGCCCCGGGCGAAAGAACAGATCCGGCAGGGTGCGGGCGATCCGCCCGTCCAGGTGGAAAACGCTCTCGATCCCCTCGATGAACAGTCGGCCGATGGAGCGCTTGTGCAGGTCGGCGTTCTGGCCACAGGCGGAGCAGAAGGCGCCGTGAAGTTGCGTCCCGCAATTGGTGCAGACTGCGCCCTCCGGCGGCGGCGCCTTCTTCTTTCCGGCCACCCCCGCGAGGGCCGCCACCCCGACGACTTCAAGTTCCCGCAAGCCTCGGCCTCCTCGTCCGCTGCGAGATTAGATCAGGCCGCGGCTCGGCGCATCACGCCGACGCGCCGATCAGCGCCAGCCATTCGTCTTCCGTCAGCACCTCGACGCCGAGATCGGTCGCGGTCTTGAGTTTGGAGCCGGCGCCGGGGCCGGCCACCACCAGGTCGGTCTTGCGCGATACCGAGGAGGCGACCTTGGCCCCGAGGCTCTCCGCCCGCGCCTTGGCCTCGTCGCGGGTCATGCGCTCGAGCGAGCCGGTGAACACCACCGTCTTGCCGGCCACGGGGCTGTCTCGGGTCGGCTGGGCCGCGTCTTCGATGGTCAGCGCCGCCACGAGGTCGTCCACCAGGCGGCGGTTGTGCGGCTCGGAGAAATAGGCGCTGACCGCGCGGATCACCGCCTCGCCGATCCCCTCGAGGGCGTCGAGATCGGCGATAGCCTCGGCATCGCCGGCTGCGACCTTGTCCATGGCCGCCAGAAAGCTCTCTGCGTCGCCGTAGCTGCGGGCCAGGATGGACGCGGTCTGCTCGCCCACATGGCGCATGCCGAGCGCATTGATGAAGCGCTCCAGCGAGATCGTTCGCCGCGCGTCGATGGCGGCGACCAGATTGGCGACTGAGGTCTCGCCATAGCCGCCCCGCTCCTTCAGCGCCGTCAGCGCCGCCTCGTTGCGGCCGAGGCTGAAGATATCGGCCGGCTCGCGGATCAGGCCCTCCTCGTAGAAGGCGGCGAGCTGCTTTTCACCCAGGCCCTCGATGTCGAAGGCCCGGCGGGAGACGAAATGCTTGAGGTGTTCGACGCGCTGGAACGGGCACGCCAGTTCGCCCGAACAGCGGCGGACCACGGTTTCGGCCCCCGACGCGGTGGTCTCGCGCACCAGGGGCGTCGCCAGGTGACAGGGACAATGGGTCGGAAAGGCGAAGGGGACCGAGTCGGCCGGCCGCTCGTCCAGGACCACCGACGTGATCTGAGGAATGACGTCCCCGGCCCGCTGCAGGATCACCGTGTCGCCGATGCGGATGTCCTTGCGGGCGATCTCGTCGGCGTTGTGCAGCGTGGCGTTGACCACCACCACACCGCCGACCGTGACCGGCGTCAGACGGGCCACCGGCGTCACCGCCCCGGTCCGGCCGATCTGGATGTCGATGGCCTCGAGGATGGTCCGCGCCTGCTGCGCCGGGAACTTGCGGGCCACCGCCCAGCGCGGCGAGCGCGAGACGAACCCCAGGCGTGTCTGCCAGTCCAGCCGGTCGACCTTGTAGACCACGCCGTCGATGTCGAACGGCAGGTGCGGGCGCAGGCG
>DASXGB010000148.1:0-5003 GCA_036489325.1 Caulobacteraceae bacterium | reverse complement strand
GCCAGATTTGCGGCAGGGCGATGAAGCCCAGGACTGGCCTGCGTGTGTTGAAGAGGTCGCCGCGGTGCTTCCAAAGGCATTGCAGAGTGCCGAACGACCAACGGAACCGCTGGTTGAGCAGGCCCGCAACCGTGTCCGGCGCTTCGGTGTAGGCACGGGCCGAAGAGTCGAACTCCACGCGCCAGCCGGCGCTTTGGCAAGCGAGGGTCAGGTCCTGGTCCTCGGCCAGGGTGTCGGCCGGGTAGCCACCGAGCTGTTCCAGGGTCTCTCTGCGCCACGCACCGACCGCGCCCGGCACCACCGTCACCGCGCCCAGGGCCGCGAGCGCGCGCCTTTCGAGGTTCTGGGCGGTGACGTACTCCAGGCCTTGCCATCGGGTGACGAGGTTGAGCCGATTTCCAACGATGGCGTTCCCTGCCACTGCGCCCACTTTCGGGTCGACAAACCATCGCGCCAGACGCGGTAAGGTGTTGGGTGGAAACAGGGTGTCGGCGTCGAGCGCCACGACAACCTCGCCTCGGCAAAGCTTAAGGCCGCGATTGAGCGCCCGCGCCTTGCCGCCGTTTTCGAACGTCAGAAGCGTCACCCTTGATTCGGCGCTGTAGGCTTCTCGGACGGCGGCCGCCGTGCCATCGGTCGAGCCATCGTCGACCACCAGCACCTCCAGATGCGACCATTCGGAATTGAGTATCCGTTCGACCGAAGCGACAATCACCTTCTGTTCGTTGAAGCACGGGATGAGCACGCTGATCAGCGGCCCGAGGTCGCGGTCCAGCAGCGGCGGCTCGCGCCCCGATTCCCGGAGCCGGTGCCAAAGCGATAGGACGGCGAGGAATGCAAGGCGGGCAACGCCAAGCACGATGGCGATGGTGAAAAGCGCCTGCATGCCGGCATTGATGTAGCGGAAGAAGCTGAAGCCCAGCCGATCGAGGAAGAGTTCCCACGAGCTGCGCGATGTGGGCGGCAAGGCATTGACCCGACTCATCCCCGCCAACTGGTCGATGGTGACAAGTTTGAGGCCACGCGCGCGAATGGCGTCGATCAGTCCTGGCAGGGCCTTGACCGTCTGACTTCGATCACCTCCAGCGTCGTGCAGCAGCACCACCTGACCGGCCGTAGGGCCCGTGTCGGCAAGGCGCGACATGGTTTTCTGTATGACTTCGTCGGCCGGCAGCTTCTTCCAGTCGTCAGGGTCGATACGCAGGCCCACGATGAGATAGCCCAGCCTCTGGGCCACAAGCAGGGGTTCGACTTCCGCCGGCGTCGAAGGTTCGGCATCTCCGAAATAGGGCGGCCGGAAGAACCGCATCGATCTGCCGGTGAGCACCGCAAACAGACGCTGGGTCGTGTTGATCTCAAGGTCGGTCTGCGCCAGCGGCGTGTCGGCAATGTTGGGGTGGGTCCAGGTGTGGTTACCCACCATCATGCCCTCGGCCACCTCGCGCTGAACCAGCCCGGGCTTGGCCTGCATGTTCTGGCCGATGACGAAGAAGGTCGCCACCGCCTGCTTTTCCTTAAGGATATCGAGGATCTTCGGCGTCCACCTCCCGTCCGGCCCGTCGTCGAAAGTCAGCGCAACCCACCCGGGATGCGCCCCGTAGCGGTCGATCACATACTGGGTGGGCATCACCTTGTAGTCTTCGCCGGAGATCAGTCCGGTGTCGGGGTCGATCTCGATCGAACGCAGGCCCGGCTGCGGCGAAGATGCGACGTGCAGGACTTCGCCAGTGCCGTCAAAATCGACCGCGACACTGGGCTCGATCCGCTCCAGGCCTGTCGGCTTGGCCGAGCCATAGGGCTGGTGCAGGTAGTTCCAGATGCCCGGATCCTCTGCCCCCATGCGCCACAGGGCATAGCCCATCGGCCGATAGGGGTCGCTGACCTTGATCTCGTTGAACAACGTCGCCGCGTCGAGGAACCAGACGATGTGTTTGCGTTGGTCGTCATCCTCGAAGGCGAAGGTCGGGTTCAGCTCGTTGTCGTCGAGACTGACGCTGGCGTTGGAGTCGAACGCGAGCTGGGTTGCGTCATAGAATTCAACCGATTCGGCGCTGGCCGGACCGGTCTTGTCCTTCAGCGTCCAGTCGTACCCGTAGGCTCCAAACGAGACGACGGTCCGCCGCGGGTCGAGGATCTTCATGTCCGTGGCGAGCGTCTGCTCGAACCATTCCTGGCCAGCCGGCGGCCCTGGTTCACCAGCGCCCCAATGCTGGTCATAAGCCATCAGGACAACGGCGTCGGCGGCGGCGCCAAACTTGGCCAAGGGCCACGCGTTGTCGCTGAACGGAGTCGCCACCCAGACCTCGCGTCCGATCGGTTTCAACGCCGCGCGCGCCTGGGCGACGAACTCGGGGTACCGGTCGATCGCGGCCTGGGAGATGTTCTCGAAATCGAAAACGTAGCCCGCGTAGCCACGCTGCTGCGCCAGGACCACGAGATTGGAGATCAGCGCCTTCTCAGCCGCGGGGTTGAGCAGCAGATTACTGGCCAGCGGTCCGTCACTAAGGCCATTGTGGGCGTTGTGGACCATCGGCAGGACCGACGGCGGGGTCTTGGCGCCGGCGATCAGCGCCTCGGCCTGGGGATCGGAGGTCACCGCCACCCGGCCTAGCGAGCCGTCGAGCAGCAGCCACTGGGGCGAAACCACGTCCAGCTGATTGATGTGCCGCCGCAGGGAGGTCCGCGAGTCCTGGTCCCAGCTGACATAGAAGCCGATCGACAGGGGTCTCGCCCGTCCGCCGGTCGCGACCTTGCCGGGCCTGGGCACCCGTCTCCACTCGAGCGACCGCTTAAGCCGATGGGCCGTCTCGACGTGCAGGGCCTGCAGGACCTGGGGATCCTTCAAGGTCAGGCTCGGCAGCATCGGGGCAAATGCGAGTGTGGCGAAAAAGGCGGCGACCATCAGGGCGGCGATCGCGATCACCATGCCAAGGCCGAAATTCGCGCGCTTGGCCCGCCGCCCGGTCGGGTCGTGAAAGATGAACTCGTCCATCGCTAATGTTGGCGGCCTCTCGCCCTTCGCCCCGCGGCGCCGAACATGACGAAAGGTGGCGACGATGCAAGGCTCCGATCGCTCACGCGCCCCATTCGAATTGTCGCGGGACCGCGGCCAAAGATATAGTGCGGCTCCCGAATGACTGATCGCCAGGCCTTGGGCCCTCGGCCCCCTTCCGTCGCCACCGAGAGTCAGGTTGGCGCAACGCGGTTTCGCCAAGTCGTCGCGTCCTGGCTGCGCATCCTGGCCGCAGCCAGCGTTGTGGCCGTAATCCTGGCAATCTCAGGCGGCTTCGGCGCGGGTGGGAGCACGCTAATCTCCCGCGTGATCTACTGGTTGGCGCTCGTGGCCCTGGGCGCCACCGCCGGCGTGCTGCTCGGCGCCTACGTCGTGCCGAGCGACTGGTTCTCGAAGAGGCCGATTCTCTCATGGTCAGTGATCGTGGTCGCCTTGTCGCCGCCGATGATCCTGGCTGTGGCCTTTGTGCAGTCGGTGATCGTGCCGTGCGCCTTCGATCTCGCCCTCCTCTGGAAGGTGGGGCCGTCGACCATCGCAACCACAGCCGCGCTCTGCGCCCTGTCGTTCCTGATCCGCAACCGGGACCCGGTCGTGACCCACGCCGCGGCGCCGAACGCGCCGCCGCCACGGTTCCGTGACCGCTTGCCGGCCAAGCTTGTCGGCGCAGATCTGTGGGCCGTGGAGGCCGAAGATCACTACCTGCGGCTGCACACTTCGCTCGGCTCCGACCTCATCCTGATGCGGTTGGGCGACGCCATCGCCGAACTGGAGGGCATAGAAGGGGCGCGGACGCACCGCTCCTGGTGGGTCGCGCGCGATGCGGTGAGGCGTGTCGAACGGGATGACGGCCGGGCCCTGCTGCATCTTCCCGACGGCACTGCCGCGCCCGTCAGTCGCGCCTATTCCAAGGCGCTCCGCGCCGCTGGTTGGTTCTAGACGAGCCCGCCACGACGGCGGCGCTCAGCGCACCATGGCGACCGCTCGCGGTCTCAGGGGCCGGCGCGTCGCCCAGACCGCCACTGATCGGCGCTCTGGCCCCAGATATCGAGCTCCAACTCGTTGGGTGGAGGCAGGCGGCCGGTCCTCAGCACGGCCGAGCCGAGGCGTCGAGCCACGTTCTGCGACGCGGCATTGTCGCTCTCGATGCAATGGACGATCTCGGTCCAGCCTAGCTGGTCGACGGCGAAATCCATGCAGGCGGAGGCCGCCTCGGTGGCGATTCCCTTACCCCATGCCTCGCGGACGAGCCCCCAGCCGACCTCCGTTCCGGGCCAGCCCTCCAGCCAAAGCGGGCCCACGCGGCCGAGCCAGCGGCCGCTGGTTCGATCGACCACCGAAAACATGCCGAAGCCCTGGAGGGCCCACGACCCGGCCACCCCCGCGATCCCCCGCCATGCCACCGACCTTGGCTGCACGCCGCCCAGGGTGCGCATGACTTCCTCGTCGGCAGCGAAAGCCGCCCAGGCGTCGAAATCCGCCAGGGTCGGCGGCCGGAGCGTCAGGCGCTCCGTTTCAAGAACGATCCCCTCCATATCAGGCGAGCGCCGGCTCAATTTCCTTGCAGGCGGCGATGAGGCCGCGCACCGACTCGACCGACTTGGCGAACATCGCCTTCTCACCCTCGTCAAATGGAAACTCGAGCACCCGCTCGGCGCCGCCGGCGCCGATCACCGTCGGCACGCCGACATAGAGGTCGCTGAGTCCGTATTGACCGTCCAAGTGGGCGGCGCACGGCAGCACGCGCTTTTCGTCGCGCAGATAGGACCTGGCCATCGAAATGGCGCTTTCGGCTGGGGCGTAGTAGGCCGACCCGGTCTTCAGCAGGGCGACGATTTCGCCGCCGCCGCCACGCGTGCGTTTGACGATCCCGTCCAGCGCCTCCTGGGTCAGCAGGCCCTGGCGGACGATCTCTGGCAGAGGCAAGCCCCCCACCGTCGAGTGCCGAACCATCGGCACCATGTCGTCACCGTGGCCGCCGAGGGTCCAGGCG
>DASXGB010000133.1:0-24458 GCA_036489325.1 Caulobacteraceae bacterium | reverse complement strand
AGCTTCTCCAGCCGCTCGGTGTTGGCCCCCGCCTTGGCGTCCGAACCCTGCACCTGATAGCCCAGGCGCAGCATGATCTCGGCGATGCCGCTCATGCCGATGCCGCCGATGCCGATGAAATGCACGGGGCCCAGCTCGAACGGCGCGGGACGTCGGGTCATGAGGCGGACTTAACCGAATTGCTCGCTCCGCTCCACTCGCGCCGGCCATGACTGACGAACCCCCTCTAGCCTGACCGACCTCCCGTTCGTATGAACGGAAAAAAGGGGGGGCGATGATGAAATGGATTCTGGCAGGAGCCTTGGTCGCTGGGGCGCTGACGGGCGCTGCCTTCGCCGAGCCGGCGGCGACCCTGCCCGCACCCGATCGCGTCCTGTTCTGGACGCCGGCCGAGCAGGTCGTTGGTTATCGCAATATGGAGAAGATCTTCCCGACCCGACCCGCCAGGCGCGGACCCGCGGAAGCCCGCTTGCCGCACGATCCGGGGCCGTTCGACGTCTCCTACTCCTTTGACGGCTCCACAATGAACGCCGCGCGCTTCATGGAGCGAAATCGCGTCTCCGGCCTGATCGTCGTGCAGCACGGACGCATCCTGCTCGAACGCTATGGTCTGGGCCGCAAGGACACCGACCGCTGGACGAGCTTCTCGGTCGCCAAGTCGATCACCTCGACGCTGATCGGCGCGGCAATTCGCGACGGATACATCGCCGGGCTGGACGCGCCTGTGACGCGCTACATGCCGGAACTCGCAGGCTCGGCCTATGACGGCGCGACGGTTGGCGACCTCATCACCATGCGCTCGGGCGTGAAGTGGAACGAGGACTACGCAGACCCGAAATCGGATGTGGCCCGGTTCGCGAGTTCGTCCGCGTCTCACGATGGCGTGGACCCCATCGAGGCCTATATGGCCAAGCTGCCACGCGCCCACCAACCGGGGACGGTCTTTCACTACGACACCGGCGAGACGGATCTGGCGGGGTTGCTTGTCGCCCGCGCGACCAAGAAGCATCTCGCCGATTACCTATCCGAGAAGATCTGGTCGAAGATCGGCGCGGAGCAGGACGCCGTGTGGGTGCTGGACGGGGCCGGGATGGAGCACGGCGGCTGCTGCATCTCGATGACCCTGCGGGATTATGCGCGTTTCGGCCTGTTCTTCATGCGCGGCGGCCAGGGCGTGCTGCCGGAGGGGTGGGTAAAGGACGCCTCGACCGCCCACGTCGCGACCGGCTATCCCGGCGTAGGCTACGGCTATTTCTGGTGGATCGGCCAGGACGGAAGCTATGCCGCGGAAGGCGTCTTCGGGCAGGAGATCTATCTCGATCCCAGACACGACCTCGTCGTCGTCGCCAACAGCGCCTGGGCCCACGCGGACGACGGCGCGGACTGGGGTTCGATGGCCGCGTTCATGGCCGCGGTGAGCCGAACGGTTCGCTGATCGCGCGCGGGGCTAGGCTTGATCTTCCCCAGTCGAGGCCCCTGCGGCGCGTAGCTCGGCTTCAAATTCCGCGTCACTGATGACGTTGCGCGCCATCAGCAGGCTGCAGTGGAGATAGTCGCTGATGTAGGCCCCTGAGGCGCCCGACCACCATCTGTCGAGCATGGACTTTTGCCGGTGGCCGACGACCACAAGATCGGCGCGCACTTCATGTGCGTACCTGCCGATTTCCCTGGCCGGCTCGCCCTTCACCAGTTTGCCGGTTGGCTCGAAACCTATCTGCTTCAGGCGAGCGATTCCACGCTGAAGCACCTCCTCATAGGTCGACATCTGGTGCGCGATTACGCCGCCGTGAACGCTCTCGGCCAGGTGCACCCCTGTGCTCTCTGGAATGACTGAGAGGATGAACACGCTCGCGCCGTATCTCTTCGCAAGCAGCGCGCCTTCTCTGAGGGCCACCGCTCCTTCGAGCGATCCGTCGTAGGCCAGGAGAATGCGCCTAAACATCGGGGCCTCCGCGCGTCATCCCGTCCGAGCTCCAGGCCTCCGAGCCCACGCCGTGGTGCATGATGAAGAGGTCGGTGGGGTCGTACTTCGACTTGATCGCCGCGAGTCTCGGGTAGTGCGGGCCCCAGTAGGCCCGCCGCCAGTCGGCGTTGAAGTAGTTGCTCTCTGAGATGTACGAGCCTCCCTCCGGCGCCAGGCGCTTCAACTCGGCCGTGGCGGCGTCGATCCGGTGGGCGGTGTCATGCGCCTTGGCGAGGTTCGACTGCGGATAGCCGGGATAGTCGGGAAAGCCGCCGTCGGCGATGATCGCCAGGGCGAAGGCGTTGAGCACCTTGGGGTTCGTGGCCGTGTCCCGCGACGCGGCGATCGCGTCCGGCGGGGCGCCGGCCAGGCCCTTGTTGAAGTGCAGGCCGACATCGAAATGGCGGCTGGCGGCAAACAATGCGTCGGCCAGGCGCGGACGCTCCGATCCCTGCAGCAAACTATCCGGCAGCCACAGCGAGTCATAGCCATAGAGGAACATGCTCACCTGGTCGGAATCGCCGTCCCACCAGGCGTGGTTTGGCGGCGCGCCGGGGCGCGTGTCATAGCGGGCGTAGGGCGCGCGGGCGGCGCGCATGGCGGCGAAGTCCCACCAGTCGCGCATCGGCTGGGCGAGGGCGCGCGGCCCTTCGAGCTTGAAGTCGGCGGGCGAGGCCGATACCAGATCGGTCAGCGGCTTCCACGCGGCCCTCGCCTCCTTCGAGTCGAGGTCCAGGAAGACCATGTTGACCTCGAGCCGGTTGGACCGGGTGACCTGCACGCTTTCGCCCCAGTGGGGGTTGATCAGGCCCTCGGCGATGACATCGACGAACGCGGCAAGCAGTCTGCGGAACGCCTCATCGCTCTTGGCCGTGACCTTCAGATTGAACCCGCCGCCCCGGGCGCCGAGCTCATGAGTTTTCAGCGTTACGCGAGTGACGACTCCGAAGGCGCACTGTCCCGCCCCCTTCAGGGCCCAGTAGAGGTCCGGATCGCGATGGGCGTTGACGATCCGCACGCGCCCGTCGGCCGTGACGATCTCGGCCTCGATGAGGCTCGCCCCGCCCGTGCCATAGCGCTTGGAGAACGAGCCGAAGCCGCCGCCGAGGACCAGGCCGGCCACCCCAACCGTGGCGCAGCCGCCGCCTTGGACATAGCGTCCGGCCTTGGTGGTCACCGCGTCATAGGCGTCGGCCCATACGGCGCCGGCCCCGATCGAGACGGCCGGGACGCCCGGCCCGGTCCCGCCGGCCGGCGTGAAGGCGTCATGAACTTTGATCCGGTTCATGGCGCGCGTCCAGACGAGCAGGGAGTCCGGGGCGTTGGAGCCGCCCTGGTAGCTGTGGGCCCCGCCCTTGACGGCCAGCCGAAGATCATGCCGGCGGGCGAAACTGACGGCGGCGGCGACGTCGGCCGAGGATTGGGCTTTCACGGCGAAGGCCGAGACCTTCGGCGTCCAGGCGTCGAGCCAACCGGAGACCTGGGTCCCCCCGGCCTGGTCGCCGATATAATAGGGGTTGCCGAGATTCTTGATGAGCGCCGTGCAGGCCGCGCTCTTGGCGTCCGTTTCGCACGCCGCGGCGATCGGTTCGGGCTTGACCAGGCGGCCCCCGACCGCGTCCTTCAGGCGTGACCAGTCGGCCTCGCTCGGCCAGCCCGGGGTCCCTGGACGCGCCCGGTGTCGCGGCGCGGCCAGCGCCATCGCCGGCGACGAAGCGAAAGCCAAGGCGGCCGCCGCCGCGCCCTTGAGCAGACTCCGCCGGCGCATGTCTCGTCCCTCCTCCGCTCGCTCCAGACTACCGGACCACGCCGGCCAGACCATCTTCGTTTTGGCCGACGACTGAACGTCGGACAGATGGCCCCTTAGAAGTGGCTCGCTGTATCCGACCCTCGGGCAAAGCGGGCGGCGAAACTGGCGGCCGGCTTGCTCAAAACAAGCAACGCGACGCCGACGAGAAGGATCTCAAAAGGTGAAAGCCACCTTGCGAATTCCAGCCTCGCGACCCCTGGACTATTCACTACTCCAGCCACGAGGACAAAGCGGACCGCGGTATAAAAGACCGAAACCGCTGCGCGGATAAATTCAACAACCGCGAAAGACCGAATAATGACGAGCGCAATGTCATAGATTCGCATGAATTCCTCTTGGGTCTTCAGGATTATCTCTTGAGCGGTTGCCAGAGTTCGATCTTCGTCCCGTCCGGATCGAGGATCCAGGCGAAGTGGCCGCTGGGATCGCTGTCGTCGCGCTGCAGGATCGTCACGTCCCTGGCCTTCAGGCGGGCGATAAAAGCGTCGAGGTCGTCCACCGCAAAATCGAGCATGAACTCGCGCTGGGAGGGCGCCAGATAGGTCCCGCCTTGACGGAAGACGTTCCACACCATCACCGACGGATGTCCGGGCGCGTCGTACTTGAGACTGGCGCCGCCCCAGGCCTCGAGCGGAATCCCCAGGACGTCCCGATACCAGGCCCTCAGCGCCTTGGGGTCTTTGCTGGTCACGAAGACCCCGCCTAGGCCGGTGATGTGGCCGGCCGGCTCCGCCGCGATGGCGGGACCGAACGTCATGGCCCAAACGGAGGCGGCCACGGCAACGCCAAAGATCAGATTTCGCATCGTCCCCTCCGCACATCGTTCACGGCGCCTGCCGAGCTCCGCCTCTCGATGGCGCCCGCGGATGATTTGTCGATACCCAACACCTTCGCGGCGAGCGCACACATTCATCGGGCGCACTTCTCAATTCAGCCCCTAGTGAAGACGAAAACCTCCGCTTCGCTTCAATCTGGTCAAAGGTTTTGACAACGCGCATCGCTCGTAGGTCGATTGCGTACGCACGAAAGGTGCCGAAACTGTCGCAATTGCTGTGAGATACAATCTCGGCGGCGGCAACGATCTCATCCGGACCGGTCCATCGAAAAGCGCCAACATTCGGATCTTCGGGCGATCCACATTTGACGGGATGGCCGAAGGCGGCTTCGACCAAGGGCGTCAGGTCTTTGACTACAAAGCCTCGAGCCTCCGAGCTGACGACAATCGTCCGGTAGTTTCCGTTCGCGCCATCGTCGCTTGTGGTGACCGCAAAGGCGTCGGAATTGGGCGACCACAGCAGCTCGGATCCGACGCCTGGCCCGAGATCGACTTCATGGACTCCTAAACGGCCGCTGATCTGAAGAGTGACGCCTTTGTCCTCGTCGTAGTGGGCTGCAACGCTGGTCTTGCCATCAGGCGAGACCAAATCGAGGCTCTCGGATGGAGGCGCGCCGGCGATCTTGTCCCAGATCGGGACGGCGGCGCGAGCGTAGAAGCCGGGTTGCTCAGCCGTGGTCTCGCTGGCCAAGGCGGCTGCGAAAGCGAACGCAGCGATTTTGACAATTGCAACTGCCATGATGGCTCCGATTAGAGCACCTCACCGATCACGCCCACCATCCGGCCGCGCCGCTCGATGCGGGCCGCGAAGCCGGATTCGGCCAGGAGCCGCCGCGTCGCCTCCAACTCGTCCGTTCCGCGAGACAGCGGATTGGGCAGCCAGTCGGCGCCGCCGCGCGAGTGGTCGCGCAGGACAAGCACGAGGCGCCCGCCCGGCCGCAGCAATTCGCGCAGTCGCCGGACGCTTGCCGCCGGATCGGCCCAGAACTGGAACGAGTGCAGGGCGACGATCCGGTCAAGGCTCGCCGGCGGCTCGTCGAGGTCAGTGTCGCCGCCGAGTGAAAGCAGGACCCGGTTGGCCTCGCGTTTCACCGCCGCCCTCGACCTTGTCCAGGCCAGCATGGTCGGGGTCGGATCGAGGCCGACGACCCGCCCCTGCGTGCGAGCCAGCATCAGCTCGATCATCCGTCCGGTCCCGAAACCGATCTCGAGGACGTCATGGACAGGCCTGAGATCCAAGAGGTCCAGGGCGAAGCCATAGGCCGGGGTATTAATCGCCTCCATCAGGAGGCCGAAGACGCGTCCGGCGGCGCCTTGGGGCCGCTGGGCGAGTGGCGTGCGCGCTGGGCTCATCCGCCGGTTCCGCCTCTATCCTTGCCGATCACCCTGCACCGCCTCCTCGGAGTCCAAAGCCTCAGGCGGCCGCCCATTCGACCAGATCGGCCAGGTGCTCGGCCCAATACGATGGCAGTGCACCAAACACTGGCTAAGCGTGTTCTGGATCTGGGAGCCGCGCCGATGAGCCGTCTGGCGCGAATGGCGGTTCCGGGCGCATTTCGATGCGCCTGCCCCATTAGAAGGCGTTGGACGATGTCGACACCTTTCTGCAGACACGCTTGGCGTGCGTCCGTTGGTTGAGCCTGTAGGAGAAGATCGTCAGGTAGTCAGTTCCGGTCCGGCGGTCGATTCGATGCTCGGTGCTCTCGTAGGGCTGGCGATCGGCGACTAGTCGATCACGTCGTCGGTCACCCGCGCCTGATACCGGCGATCGCCCTGTGCCGTCGCCACCTTCACGAAGCCTCGCGTGTCCAGGATCACCCGATCCTCGGCGCCTCCGGTCGGTGAGGCGCAGGCAATGACGATGGTGTCGGCGTGCGCGATATCGGCAACACCGCCCAACGCTATGGCGGCGAGCAAGGTGAAGCGTCTCATGGGTTTCGGCCCCCCCGTGCGTATTGACTGAACCTCGTTGTATGCCTCCCGGCGGCTAGACCGTCAGCCCTTAATTTCGAGCCCTCAGGCCGCCGCCCGTTCCACCAGATCGGCCAGGCGTTCGGCAGCATCGGGCTTGGCGACGGTCGCGGCGGCCGCGGCCATGCGAGCCAGTCGTTGCGGATCGGCCAGCAGGTCGGCCATGGCCCCGGCCAAAACCTCCGCGGTCAGGCCGCTCTCGCGGAACACCTCGGCTGCGCCCGTCTCGGAGAGCAGGCGTGCGTTCTGGCCCTGGTCGTCGTCAAGCGCCACGCCCAGCGGCACCAGGATCGCCGGCCGGCCAGCCACGGCGATCTCGCTCACCGTCGAGGCGCCCGAGCGAGATACCACGAGGTGCGCCCAGGTCCAGCGGGCAGCCATGTCGGCGAAGAAGGGCGCGAGTTCGGCCTTGACGCCTGCGTCGCGATAGATCGCCTTGGCCGCCTCCAGGGTCTCCGCCCGGGTCTGCTGAACGACCTCGAGCCGGGAACGAATGTTTTCCGGCAGCCTGGCCACCGCGTCGGGAACTGTCGTCGACAGGATCCGGGCCCCCTGGCTACCGCCGGTGACGAAGAGGTGCAGCGGTCCGTCGGCCTCGGGCGGCGCGTATCCCTGGCCGGCGAGGGCGCGGATCGCCGGGCGCACCGGGCTTCCCACCACCACGGCCCGGGCCTTCACCGTCGGCGCCGCCTTCATCAGGGTGGGAAAGGCGCAGGCGACCTCGGTGACACCGGGCGCCAGCAGCCGGTTGGCACGGCCCATCACCGCGTTGGCCTCGTGGATCACGGTCTTGAGCCCCAGGGTGCGAGCCGCGATCAGCGTCGGTATCGAGGGATAGCCGCCGAAGCCGACCACGACCTTCGGCCCCAACGCCCTCAAGGATGTGCGCGCCTCCATGATCCCACGCAGGATGGCCGCGAACTGCCTGACCCTGGCGGCTGGGCCGCCGGCGAACGTCGCCGAGGCGATGGCCATCCGCTGCTCGGCCGGAAAGGTCTCGGCGAGGCCCTCGGTGCGGCGATCGGTAGCCAAGGCAATGCGCCAGCCACGGGCGATCAGGGCCTCGGCCAGCGCCTGGGCGGGAAACAGGTGGCCTCCGGTTCCGCCCGCCGCGATGACCGCGAGGGCCCGGGTTTCAGTCAAAAGAGCCGGCTTTGGCGAGACTGTCTGCGACGGCGTAGGCCCCCGGCCGGCGGCTGGTGAGCGCCAGGGCCAGGCCAAGCGTGAGGCCCATGGCCAGGGTCGAGGAGCCGCCGTAGGAGATGAACGGCAGGGTCATGCCCTTGGTCGGCACCAGGGCCAGGTTCACCGCCACATTGATGAAGGCCTGCATGCCCACCAGCACGAAAAGGGTCGAGGCGGCCACCTGCTCGAACGGGTCGTTGAGCTTCATGGCCTTGTAGAGCCCGCGGATCACCAGGGTGGCGAAGAGGGCGATGATCACCAGCGACAGCCACAGGCCGTATTCCTCGGCCGCGGCCGAATAGGCGAAGTCGGTGTGCATGTCCGGCACGTGGGTCTTCATGATCCCCTCGCCCGGCCCCCGGCCCCACATCCGGCCGGCGGCGATGGCCTCGGCGGCGCGGTGAATCTGGGAGGTGTCGGACTTGTCCATGAAGCCCTTCACGCGGGTGGCCACGTGCTGGAACAGGAAATAGGTGCTGCAAAGGCCCACCACGGCCGCCGCGCCCATGACCGCCACCCAGGTGAGCGGCACGCCGGCGATCCAGAACGCGGCGCCGAAGGCGACGGTGATCAGGGCCGTCTGGCCGATGTCCGGTTCAACCAGGAGCAGGCAGGCCGCCAAGGCATAGAGCCCCACCGCGATCGAGACCCCAGGCACGCCATCGCCCTTCTGGCCCTCGGAGAACATCCAGGCGATCAGCACCACCAGCGCCGGCTTCATGAATTCAGACGGCTGCAGGGTGAAGCCGGAGATCTCGACCCAGCGAGTCGCGCCTTTGGCCGCGTGGCCCAGCAGCGGCAGGGCGCACATGGCCGCGATCGAGGCGAAATAGAGGATGAAGGCCGTGCGCCGGACGCCCTTGGGGGTCAGCATGGCCGACGAGATCAGGATGACCGCGCCGCCCGCGGCGAAGACGCATTGACGCACGGCGAAGTGGAACGGCCAGGCGATGCCCAGCCGATGGGCCGCCGCAGGGCTGGTGCCGAACTGCAGCAGCACCCCAACCAGCATCAGGGCGCCGGTGAGGCCCAGGAGAATATGGTCTGTGGTCCACCACCAGACGCCCATGCGGCTGCGATCGAGGCGCGAGAAGGTGTGCGAGGTGAGCTGGGCTTCGGCTGTCATCCGGCGAGCGCCTGGTTTGGAGGGGCGATGAGGGCTTGAACGGCGGCGCGGAAGGCTTCGCCGCGTTGCTCGAAGTCGGCGTACTGATCGAACGAGGCGCACGCCGGCGAGAAGAGGACGATGGCTTCGCCCTCCTCCTTGCGCGCATCGGCGAAGGCGGCGCGGACGGCCGCGTCCAGCGTTCCGGCCCGGGCATAGGGGGCATGGCCCTCGAGGGTCCTGGCGAAGTCGCCTTCCGCCTCGCCGATCAGATAGGCACGGGCGATGCCGCTGAAGAGATCTTCGAGGCCGGCTATGCCGCCCTCCTTGGGCCGGCCGCCGGCGATCCAGAAGAACCTCGGATAGCTCGACATTGCCTGGCGCGCCGCGTCGGCATTCGTCGCCTTGGAGTCGTTGACGAAGCGGACGTTACCGATGGCGCCGATGGTCTCCATGCGGTGAGCCAGGCCCGGGAAGCTCCGCAGGCCTTCGGCGGCGTCGGCGGTGGAGACGCCCAACGCTCGGGCCGCGGCGTAGGCGGCGGCGGCGTTCTGCCAGTTGTGGCGGCCCGGCAGAGAGCGGATCGGCGTCAGGTCGATCACCTCCGAGACCCGTCCGTCGACGGCGTCATAGAGCCGGCCCTGCAGGACATAGACGCCGCGACCGATCGACTTGCGGGCGCTGATCGGCCAGATGGTGCGCTTGTTGGCGGCGGTGATCTCAGTGCAGATCTGCTGGCCGAAGGCGTCGTCGACGCCGATCACCGCCGTGTCGCCCTTGCCCTGGTTGAGCAGGACGCGCCGCTTTGCGGCGAGATAGCCCTCCATGCCGCCATGCCGCTCGAGATGGTCGGGGCTGATGTTAAGCAGGATGGAGACATCCGGCTTTAGGGTGGATGTCAGGTCCAGCTGGTAGGACGACAGCTCGAGCACATAGATCGCCCCGCCGTGCATATCGGGAAGGTCCAGGACGCCCACGCCGATGTTGCCGCCCACGCGGGCGTCGCGGCCGGCGGCCTTCAGCACGTGGCCGATCAGGGCGGTGGTGGTCGACTTGCCGTTGGTGCCGGTGATGGCCACGATCCGCGGGCGCTTGTGCTCAGGCGCCATGGCCACCGCCCGGGCGAAGAGCTCAATATCGCCGATGATCTCGACACCCGCCGCCTGGGCGCGAAGGACCGTCCAGTGCGGTGACGGGTGGGTGAGCGGCACGCCGGGCGCCAGCACCAGGGCGGCGAAGCTTGACCAGTCCGCCTCGGCGAGATCGACGAGCTCCAGGCCCTCGGTGGCGGCGACGGCGCGCGCTTCCTCGTTCTCGTCCCAGCAGGCGAGCTTGGCGCCGCCGGCGATCAGGGCCTTGGCGGCGGCGAGGCCGCTGCGTGCCAGCCCGAACACCGCGACCGTACGACCCTCAAAGCATGCGACGGGGATCATGGCGTCCTCACCGCAGCTTCAGGGTGGCGAGGCCGACCATGGCCAGCATGCCCGCCACGATCCAGAACCGGATCACGATGGTGGGCTCCGACCAGCCGAGCCGCTCGAAGTGGTGGTGGATCGGGGCCATCAGGAACACGCGCCTGCCCGTGCGCTTGAACCAGCCCACCTGGATGATGACCGAGATGGTCTCGATGACGAAGAGGCCACCGACGATGGCCAGCACGATCTCGTGCTTGGTGGCGACGGCGATGGCGCCGATGGCGCCGCCCAGGGCCAGGGCGCCGGAATCGCCCATGAAGATCCTGGCCGGCGGGGCGTTGTACCAAAGGAAGCCAAGCCCTGAGCCGACGATGGCGGCGCAGACTACCGCCAGCTCGCCGGCGCCCGGCACGAAGTCGATCTGCAGATAGTCTGCGAAGCGGAAGTTGCCGGCGAGATAGGCCACCAGACCGAAGGTGGCGGCGGCGATCATTACCGGCACGGTGGCCAGGCCATCGAGGCCATCGGTGAAGTTCACCGCATTGGTGGCGCCGACGATGATGAAGGCGCCGAAGGCGAGATAGAACCAGCCAAGATTCCACAGGGCGTGCTTCAGGAACGGGAAGGCCACCGAGGTGGAAAGACCGGCCTCATTAGGCGAGGCTTGGCCGAAGCGGATCATCAGGAACACCGCCGCAATGCCGATGGCGGCTTCGACGGCGAGCCGCATCCGGCCGGAGATGCCAGCCGTCGTCTGCTTGGTCACCTTGGCGTAGTCGTCGAGGAATCCCAGGCCGCCGAAGGCCAGGGTCACCAGCAGCACCACCCAGACATAGATGTTGGCCAGGTCTGCCCAGAACAGGGTCGAGGCGGCGATCCCCGCCAGGAACATCAACCCGCCCATGGTCGGAGTGCCGGCCTTCTCGATGACGTGCCGTTGGATCCCGTCCTCGCGGATCGGCTGGCCCCGGCCCTGTCGGGCCTGCATCCAGCGGATGAAGCGCGAGCCCATGGCCATGACCACGAACTGCGACGTCGCCACCGCCATGCCGCCTCGGAAGGTCAGGAAGCGGAGCAGGTTGTGCCCCGGCAGGTAGAGGTGATGGTCGGCCAGGAACTGGTAGAGGAAGAAGATCATCTGGCGGCCTCGCTGTGCGAGACCAGCGCCTTGACCAGGAGACTGGCCTTGGACGCTTTCGAGCCCTTGATCATCACCACATCGCCGGCGCCGATCGCCTCGACGAGGGTTGGCGCGAGATCGGCCGCGGTCGGCGCCCAAGCGCCCCGCCGGGCGCATGGCAGGCCGTCCCACAGCGACCGCATCAGCGGCCCGGCGAGGAACACCCGATCGACGTCCGCGGCTTCGATCTGGCTGGCCAGAGCGGCATGGCGCGCCGGGGCGTCGGCGCCCAACTCCAGCATGTCCGTGAGGGCCGCGATCCGCCGCCCGTGCGCCGGACGGGCGCCCAGAGCCGTGAGCGCGGCGGCCACCGACACTGGACTGGCGTTGAAGCTTTCGTCGATCACCGTGAACGGACCGCCAGGACCTTGCAGGTCGAGGCTGACGCCGCGCCCGGTGAGCGGCTCGAAGCCAGCCAGGGCCTTCAGAGCTACGGAGCGCTCGACGCCCAGCGCCTCGAGCATGAGGGTGGCGCAGAGGCTCATCGGCCCCCAGTGGGGCGCCGACTGGCGCAGGCTATAGGCGATCGGCGCACCGTCGATGCGGGCTTCGACTTCGGCGCCCTCGGCGGTGACCTCGAAGCGGGTCACGCGGGCGTCTGCACGCTCCGACAGGCCGAAAGTCCGGACCGATCCGCCCCGGCCCCTGGCCGTGGCGGCGAGTTCGCCCGTCCAGGCGTTGTCCGCGTTGAGGATGGCCGTCCCGCCGGTCTCCAGGCCTTCGAAGATCTCGGCCTTGGCTCTGGCGACGCCGGCTTCGCCGTCGGGGAAGTTCTTGACATGAACCGCCTCGACATTGGTGACCGCCGCCACGTGCGGCCTCACCAGCTTCGAGAGGGGCGCGATCTCACCGGCATGGTTCATGCCCATCTCGAAGATCGCCCGGCGCGTCGATTTCGGCATCCGCGCCAGGGTCAGGGGCACGCCGATATGGTTGTTGAACGAGCGGACTGAGCCGTGGCCGTCGCCGGCCAGTTTCAGGCCCGCCAGCACGGCCTGGGTGACACTGGTCTTGCCGACCGAGCCCGTGACTGCGCCTCGCCGGGCGCCGCTCGCCCGCTCGCGCGCCGCGGCGCCGAGCTCGCCGAGCGCGGCCAGGGTGTCTTCCACCAGGATGGTGTTTCCGGGCGAGGGCTTCGTTGCGAGAGACCCGGCGGCGCCGGCGGCCAGCGCCGCCTCGATGAAGTCGTGACCGTCCCTCTCGCCCGCCAGGGCGACGAACAAATCGCCTTCAACTACCTCACGGCTGTCGATGTCGACGCCAGTCGCGGCAAAATCACCGCCGCTGAGCTGCCCGCGCACGGCCGCCGCGATCTCGCCGGAGGTCCAGAGCGGCTCAGACACGCGCGCCTCCGAGAGCCGCGGCCGTGACCGCCACGTCGTCAAAGGGATGGATGACGCCGCCGATGTCCTGGCCCTGTTCGTGGCCCTTGCCGGCTACCACCAGGATGTCGCCGGCCCGAAGCCGGCCGGCGGCGCAGGCGATGGCCTCGGCGCGGCCCGGGACGTCTTCCAGGCCGTCGCCTCCAGCGATGATCTCCGCACGGATCGCCTCAGGGGCTTCGGAGCGCGGGTTGTCGTCGGTGACGATAGCGATGTCGGCGAGGTCCGCGGCGATGGCGCCCATCTGCGGCCGCTTTCCCCGATCGCGATCGCCGCCGGCGCCGAAAACGACGATCAGTCGGCCGCTGGCGTGCGGCCTCAGGGCGGATAGCACGGTGCGAAGGCCATCCGGAGTGTGGGCGTAGTCGACATAGGCGACGCCGCCCTTGGCTCCCTCCCCCACCTTCTGCAGGCGGCCGGGGGCGCCCTGGAGACCTTCCAGGGCGGCCAGGACCTCTTCCGGCGCCTCGCCCGCGGCGATGCAGAGGCCCGCGGCGACGAGCGCGTTCGAGGCCTGAAAAGCGCCGGCCAAGGGCAGGACCACCTCGTGCTGGCGGCCCCAGGCGCGGATGCGAAGCCGCTGGCCGTTCGGCGCCGGGCGCCGTGCGAGGAGGGTCAGGCCCTGACCCATGGCCCCAACGGTGATCAACCTTTGGCCGAAGGTGCGCGCGGTCGCGGCAAAGACCGGGAATGACTCGGAGTCGGCGTTGAGCACCGCCGCGCCGCTGCGGGGCAGAAGGGTCTCGAACAGCCGGAGCTTGGCGGCGCGATAGGCCTCCATGGTCAGGTGATAATCCAGGTGATCCTGGGTGAGATTGAGGAAGCCGGCGGCAGTGAGCTTCACCCCGTCCAGGCGCCGCTGATCGACGCCGTGTGAGGAGGCTTCCAGAGCCAGGTGGGTGACGCCCATGTCGGCGAGCCGCGCGAGCATCTGGGCGACATCCCCGGCATCCGGCGTGGTCAATCCGGGCGGGGTGAGCTGGGTGTCGCCGGCCCGCACGCCCAGGGTGCCCATGCTGGCCGACTTGTGGCCCAGCGTCGTGAAGATCTGGCGGCAGAAGGCGGCGACCGAGGTCTTGCCGTTGGTTCCGGTGACCGCCACCACCGTTTTCGGCGCCCGGCCATAGAGAGCCGCGGCGGCCAGAGCGTAGGCCCGGCGTGGGTCGACCGCACGGATCGCCGGGGCCTTGATCGCCGGCAGGTCCTCACCACCCAGGATGGCGGCGGCGCCGGCGCTGATCGCCGCCGGCACGAAGCGGCGGCCGTCGGCGTTGGATCCCGGTAGGGCCGCGAACAGGAATCCGGGCTGGACGCGGCGGCTGTCGGCCGTGACGCCGGTGATCTCCGGATCCACGGACAAGTCGCGCCGCACCAGGGTCGACAGTCGCGCCATCAATCGCGTCCGGTGAGGGCCTGGGTGTCGACCGGCGCATGCGGATCGACGGCCACCGTGGTCATGATCCTGTGCAGGTTCAGGAACGGGGCGATGCGGGCGATCACCTTGCCGGCGATCGGCGCGGCCACTTCGCCACCGGTGGTGAAACCGCCGGTCTCGGGCAGGGCCTTGGGCTCGTCCATCATGATCAGGACGTAATAGCGATCCTGATCGAGCGGGCCGTCCGTCGGGAAGATGGCGGCGAAGGAGGCAAGATTGAGCTTGCCGTTGCTGTAACGGCCGTTGACCAGTTTGGTCGCCGTGCCGGTCTTGCCCCCGACTCGATACCCGGGCACGTTGGCTTTGCGGCCGGTGCCGATTTCGGCATTGAGGCGCATCAGGTTGAGCATGGTGCGCGAGGTGGATTCCTTGATCACCCGCCGGCCCTGCGCCGGCTGATCGCCCGGCTCCAGCTTCTTGAACGTCAGCGGCCGATAAATCCCGCCGTTGAGGATGGAGCTCATGCCGGTGGCGATCATCAGGGGCGTCACCGAAATCGAATGGCCGAAGGCCATGGTGGCGACCGAGTTGAGGCTGAGCCTGGCCGGCAGCAGCGGATGGGCTGATTCAATCAGCTCGCTGGGCGCTTTCTTGTAGAGGCCGAAGGCGTGCCAGTAGTGGTCCATGTTGGCCGCCCCGGACTGCAAGGCCATGCGCGCCGCGCCGATGTTCGATGAGTGAGTGAACACTTCCCAAAGCGGCAGGTTCACGTCGCCCTTGTCATAGTCGTGGATGATCTGGCCGGGCAGGATCAGTGGCGTGTGGACGTCATAGACCTCGTCGACGCGGGTGGTGCCGGCGTCGAGGCCCATGGCCAGGGTGAACACCTTGAACACCGAGCCCGGCTCATAGACCGTGGCCGCCGCGTGATTGACCATCGAGGCCGGGCTGCTCTTGCCAGGATCGTTGGGATTGACGTCGTCTGGCCAGCTGGCCATGCCCAGCACTTCGCCGGTGTGGACATTGACGACGATGCCGACGGCGTCCTTGACGCCGAAATGCGTCGCGGCGGCTTCGAGTTCATCCTGCAAGGCGCCCTGCACGCGCAGGTCGATGGAAAGTGGCACCGGCTCATGGCCGGCCTCGTCGCGGATGTCGGTATCCATCGCCTTTTCAATGCCGGCCAGGCCCCGGCCGCCCTTGTCGGTGAAGCCGATGACGTGGACGCCGGTGGCGCCCAGCGGATATTCGCGGGCTGGCTCCTCGGCGAAGGTGACGCCGGCCAGGGCGAGATCATGGAGTCGGTCCTTGACCTCCGGGGCGATGCCGCCGGCGACATAGTACTCCTTGTGCGGGCCGGTGAGGGCCGTATCGAGATGGGCCAGCGACAGGGTTGGCAGGACGCTCAGCAGGGCGGCTTTGGTGGCGGCCGGGTCATAGACCTCGCGCGGGCTGATATACATGCCGTAGCGGACGATATCGACCGCCAGGAGTTGGCCGTTGCGGTCGACCAGATCGGCCCGCGCCTCCGGCGCCAGGCCGGCGCCGCGGTTGTTGGCGTCGAGGCCTGAGAACAGGGCCGCATGGGTCGCCGCCAGGCCCAGGGTGACGAACGCGGCCACGAACACCACCATGACGAAGAAGATGCGCAGCCGCGTGTCGTCCTCGGCCTTGCCAGTGGATCTGGCGCGCTCGAAAGCGCGGTCGAGCCACCAAAACCACGAGAATCCGCCGGCGCCCGGCGCCGGGCGCCAGATGGCTTCCGAATCTTCGGGGATCGCGGTCATGTGTCGTCTGCCTTGGACGCGGCGGGAACGGTTGGATCGGGGCTCGCCGGGGGCGCCGACTTGGCGGGCGCCTCGGGCTTGGTTTTGGACGTTGCGTCGGGCGTCGCCGGACTCGCCGTGCTGGCCGAAGGGGCGGCCGGCTTGGGCGGCGCGGGCGTGATGGGTTTCAGCGCCACCTGAGGCAGGGCTTCCGCGGTGGTCTCCTGCTTCGGATCGGCCGCCTGGAGGCTGAGGTATTGGCTGGACAGGCGCTCGATCCGGCCGGGATCGTCGAGGTGCGCGATCTCGGCTTTCAACAGGCGTATCCGGCGGTCTTCCTGGGCGATCTGTGTCTCCACGTCGGCGGTGTTGGCGCCCATGCCCTCGGCGAAGGTCTTGAAGGCGTAGCTGGCCAGCGCCAGCACTAGCAGCACGGTAAGCGCGACGAGGTCGATCACCCGAAAACCGCGAAACCGGCGGTTGAAGATATCGGAAATGATCACGCCGCACGCCTCCACACCGGGGCCGAAGACCGTTCAGCCGCACGAAGCTTCGCCGAACGAGCCCGCGGATTGGCCGCGATCTCCGCCGGCGACGGCGTGCGCGCGCCCCTGTGGATCAGCCTGAAGCTGGGCCGCGAAGCGGCCGGCTGGGGCGCGTGCCTGGAGGTTTTGACGGCGGCCTCGGAGCGCTCGGCGAGGAAAGCTTTGACGATCCGATCTTCCAGTGAATGGAAGGTCACAACCGCCAGACGTCCCCCCGCCTTCAGTGTCCGCTCGGCCGCCACCAAACCCGCCTCGAGCTCTGAAAGTTCATCATTGACCGCGATTCTAAGGGCCTGGAAAACCCGTGTGGCGGGGTGAATTTTCGCGCCGCGACGCCCGCCAACGGCCTGTTCCACGACCGCCGCCAGGTCGCCTGTCCGCTCGAACTGCCGCTCCACGCGCCGGCGAACCAGCCAGGCGGCGATGCGGCCCGCTTCACGTTCTTCGCCGAAGCGGCGGAAAAGGCGCGCCAACTCGTTTTGCGGCGCGCCGTTGACCAGGTCCGCGGCCGTCGGCCCTTCGCCGGACATGCGCATGTCGAGCGGCCCGTCGCGCATCAGCGAAAAGCCCCGTTCGGCCTCGTCAAGCTGCATCGAAGAAACCCCCAGATCCAGGGCGACGCCGTCGCACGCCCCCTCGCCCAAGAGTTCGCCCATGGTCGAAAAGGGCGCCGCCACCAGCCGGAACTGGCCGCCATCGGCGAGGTCCGCCGTCCAGGCCGCCGCGGCCGGGTCGCGGTCGAAGGCGACGACCTTGGCGCCCGCCGCCAGGAAGGCGCGGCTGTAGCCGCCCGCACCGAAGGTCCCGTCGACGATCGTCAGACCTGGGCCCGGGCGCAGCGCCTCCATGACCTCGGAAAGGAGGACGCTGGCGTGGCCGCTCATGCGCTTCTCGCCAAGCCGCGTTGCTGGGCGCGCAGGGCCGGCAGCCCCTCGCGCGCCAGCTTGAGCTGTTGTTCGCGGTGAGCGCGCCAGGCCTCGCGGGGCCAGATCTGGAAGCGCTCGCCCATGCCCACGAGGGCCACCCAGTCGGTCAGGCCGAACGCGTCACACAGGCTCTCGGGTAGGGTGATCCGGCCGGCTGTATCATAGGCTAGGCGGCTCATGCCGCCGAGCACGCTGGTCTCCAGCGCGGTGCGCAGCGGATCGCCGAACGGCAACTCGTCGATGACCCCGAGGTAGGTGTCAAACAGGGCCTGGCCTCCGCCCTCAATGCAGTCGTGCTCGATGGAACGGAAGCAGAAGACGCCGTCAAACGGCCCGGCGGCCGCGGCGCGGAACTCCTGCGGCACCTGAAGGCGCCGCTTGGCGTCAAGCTGCTTCTCGAAGGTGGAATGGAACACCCCGCCCGACCCCTTTTTGTCAGCCTCCCGAGCGACAAAATTGGGTTAACATGGGATTGATTGGGATACAATGACGCTGAGGCGCGAAATCGTAAGATTCTGGTAACTGTGTTGGGATGGCCGCAGTCGAAGTCAGTCAAGACGAGAACATTGCAAGAACATCAGAGTAATGCCATCGCCCCCTCGCCGCGCCTGTTCCACTTCAGCGAGCGGGGCGGCATCGCCCGCTTCGAGCCCCGGCCGGTGGAAATTCCCTCGCGCCGGCCGCCGGGCCGCGCGTGGCTGAACGGCCCCCTCGTCTGGGCGGTCGAGGCGGCGCGCCAGCCGCTCTATCTGTTCCCGCGCGAGTGCCCGCGCGTGCTCCTGTGGGCGCGGGAGGACAGCCTGGCGGAGGAGCGCGCCCAGTGGCTGGGCGAGGCCCGCTTCGCCGCCTACATCGAGTCCGGCTGGGCCGACCGCGTGCGGCAGGGCGTGATCTGGCGCTACGGCCTGCCGCCCGAGACCTTCGAGGACCTGGGCGACGCCGGCATGTGGGTCTCCCGCCAGGCGGTCACGCCGCTCGCCGCGAGCCGCCTTACCGACCTGCCGGCCGAGCTCGCCGCCCACGGCGTGGATCTCAGGGTCGTCGACAGCCTGGCCCCGCTGGCGCCCCTGTGGCGCTCGAGCCTCCACGCCAGCGGCGTGCGCCTGCGGAACTCCGTGACCTGGCCGGGGTCGAATGGATCAGACGGCCTGTAAGCCGGGTTCTGTGCCGCCCTACCGGATCGCTCCGGCCTGGCGCGGCGGCCATTCCTCTGGACCGCCCGTCGCCGGACGGTTCTCGCGACCTACCCGGACGCCTGGGCCAGCGACGGCCCTGCCCGGCCTCGCGGCCGGACGCGACATCCCTATTCGGTCTTGCTCCAGGCGGGGCTTGCCATGCCGTCCCCGTTACCGGGGCCGCGGTGGGCTCTTACCCCACCCTTTCACCCTTGCCGCCCGGCCGGAGCCGGAAGGCGGTTTGCTTTCTGTGGCGCTATCCCTGGGGTCACCCCCGGCGGGCGTTACCCGCCGCCTTGTCGCCGTGGAGCCCGGACTTTCCTCCCCCCGCCCTGAAGGGGCGGAGAGCGACCGCCCGGCCGTCTGATCCGCTCAGAGCGTGGCGGCCGGGCCGCCGCGCGTCAAGCCACGCATCCAAAAGCCCTAGCCGCGGCCGATATTGAAGTGGAGGCCGAAGGGATCGACGAAGTAGCAGCGGGGTCGGGAGGGGTCGTCATCTTCAATGCGGCAGCCGGCCGCCAACAGGCGCCCTTTCAGGTCCTCGAAATCGGCCTTCAGGAAATCGAGCGTCGCTGGATGCGCCTCGCGTTCTTCGACATAGAGGCGGATCGATCCGGTCTCCAACCCGATCATCTTCGGCTCGTCCATCATGACGGCAAATCCGAGGATGCCTTCGTAGAAGGCTCGCGCGTCTTCGAGGTTCGGGGTCTGGATGATGATGTCGCGTGACGAGCGGACGGCCGCCATGGGGGTTCTCTCGGTTTGAACCTCAAGCGTGGTCGACAACTCTACCATAGACGATTTGGTCCCAGAACCGTCCCTTCCAGAATCCGTAGCCGGCGAGCACGCCCTCGCGGGTGAAGCCATGCCGCTCGAGCAGAGCGCAGGACCGCGCGTTGCCGGGCGTCACCATGGCCTCCTGGCGATGGAGGCCGAGCCGGTCCCAGCCGAAGGCGATGATCGCCGGCAGCACCTGGCCCATGACGCCCCGCCCCTGCCACGCGCGCGTCAGGTCATAGGCGATCTCGCCCCGGCGGCCGCGCTCGACGACGATGGAGTTGAAGCCGCAGGTGCCGGCGAAGGCTCCCTCGCCGCGCCGCCGGATCGCCCAGCGGACCCCGGCCCCCAGCGCCCGCTGGTTCTGCGCCCAGTCGATGATCGAGGCCGCCTCGTCCGCCGTCTCGAGCGGCTCGATGTCCATGAATTCGACCACCGCCGGGTCCGAGAATTCGGCGAAGAGGTCGCCGGCGTCACCATGATAAAGAGGCGTCAATTCAAAATCTTCTGTCTGTATCCTGAGATCTCCTGAGAGATCGGGGTCAGGGGTGATCATGTACTGGCCAGGCGCAGGACGGCGGTGAGGCGGGCGCGGGTCTCGCCGTCGGCGAGGCCGTCGCAGCGGTCCGGCCGCCAGTGCCGCTGGAAGGCGGCGACGACGGTGGCGAGATCCTCGTCGTAGGCCCCGTCGGCAGCGACGTCGTAGCCGAGGCGGCGCAGGGCCCCCCGCAGGGCCAGCACCCCGAGCCCGGTCTCCCCGGGCGTCAGGAGCGGCCCGGGCGCCGGCGCCGGCTCGGCCCAGAGGCCGTGACCTGCCTCAGCCAACCGATTCCAGGGGAAGAACTCGCCTGGGTCCTGCTTGCGCCGCGGCGCCACATCCGAGTGGCCGAGGATCAGGGAGTCCTCGATCGTCCAGCGCCCCCGAACCTCATCCAACAGCTCAAGAACGGCGTTGATCTGCTTGTCTGGAAAGGGCCGATAGCCGAGCTCGTGCCCCGGGTTGACGATCTCCACCCCGATCGAGCGGGCGTTGGTGTCGCTCTCGCCACGCCAGGAGGAGACCCCGGCGTGCCAGGCCCGCCGGGCCTCGTCGACCAGGGCGAAGATCCGGCCGTCCTCCTCGACCAAGTAGTGGGCGCTGACCTTGGCCGCTGGATCGCGCAGCCGATCGAGCGCCGCCTCGCCGGTCTTCATGCCCGTATAGTGCAGGATGAGCATGTCCGGCGGCGCGCGCCGGGCGTCGAAATTGGGCGAGGGCGCCTGGATCAGGCGCACCTCGGTCACGCCGCCTTGGCGAAGGCGAGGGCCTCGTAGCGGGCCAAATGATGGTCGACCGAGCCGAACTGGCCCTCGATCATCGTGGCGCGCTTGAAGTAGTGGCCGATGGCCATCTCGTCGGTCATGCCCATGCCGCCGTGGAGCTGGATGGCGTTCTGGCCGACGAAGCGGCAGGCGCGGCCGATCTGGACCTTGGCGGCCGAGACCGCCTTGGCCCGTTCCGCCACCGGTTCGGCCAGCTTGATGTGGGCCATGTAGGTCATCGACACGGCCTGCTCGAAGGCCATGAACATGTCGACCATGCGATGCTGCAGCACCTGGAATGAGGCAATCGGCGCGCCGAACTGCTTACGCTGACGGGTGTATTCCAAGGTCCCCTCGTGCAGCTTGCGGAGCACCCCGCAGGCCTCGGCGCAGGTCGCCGCGATGGCCTCGTCGACCACCGCCTCGATCATCGGCAGGCCCTCGCCCGCCGTCCCCAGCAGGGCCTCAGGGCCGACCGACACGTTCTCAAATTCGATCTCCGAGGCGCGATTGCCGTCGACGGTCGGATAGTCGCGGGCGTTGACGCCCTTGGCGCCCCTCTCGACTACGAAGACAGAGACGCCGCCGGCATCCCGGCGCGCCCCGCCGGTGCGGGCGGTGACGATCAGGTGTGTGGCGAAGGGCGCGCCCACGACCACCGCCTTCGCGCCGTTCAGCGTCCAGCCGGCGCCGTCTTTTTTCGCCTCGAGCGCGATGTCGTTCAGGCAATAACGG
Source organism: Caulobacteraceae bacterium (assembly GCA_036489325.1). GTDB lineage: Bacteria > Pseudomonadota > Alphaproteobacteria > Caulobacterales > Caulobacteraceae > Acaudatibacter. The sequence continues at coordinate 3,011 of DASXGB010000133.1, read as the reverse complement.
GCCTGGGGCTCGGCCCAAGCGAAGGCGAAGCGGGCCTCGCCCGAGATGATCCGGCCGATCAGCTCGTCCGCCAACGGGCCGCCGGCGCGCTTCAGGAAGCCGCCGCCGATCACCACCGTGCCAAGATAGGGCTCGACCACCAGAGCCTTGCCGAGCTCCTCGGCCACCACCATCACCTCGGTGGCTCCGCCGCCGAGACCGCCCTGTTCCTCGCTGAACGAGGCGCCCAGGATGCCGAGTTCCTCGGCCAGGGCCTTCCACACCTCCGGCCGCCAACCGGCCGGCGAGGCTACCGCTGCGCGGCGTTTGTCGAAGTCGTAGTTGTCGGCGAGGTAGGCCGCGACGGTATCGCGCAGCAGGGTCTGCTCTTCGGTGAAGCTGAAATCCATGATCCGTCCTTGGAAAGCGGTTAGAGGCCCAGCACCATCTTGGCGATGATGTTGCGCTGGATCTCGTTCGAGCCGCCGTAGATCGAGGTCTTGCGGGTGTTGAAGTAGGCTCCGGCGACGCCGGCCGCCTCGGCCGGCCCGATCGGGCCGATGTTGTGCGGCAAGCCGCGCAGATAGGGCGCGCCATAGTGGCCGGCCGCCTCCAGGGCGAGCTCGGTCAGGCGCTGCTGGATCTCGGTGCCCTTGATCTTGAGGATCGAGGATTCCGGGCCCGGCCCCTTGCCTGAGCTCTCGCCGGCCAGGGTGCGCAGCTCGGTGAACTCCAGGGCTGTCAGGTCGATCTCCAGTTCGGCCACCTTGCGGCGGAAGAAGGCGTCGCCCAGCAGCGGCCCGGAGTCGTCGGCCCGCTCGGTCGCCGAGACCTCGCGGATGCGCTCCAGCCCGCGCTTGGAGCGTGCGACGCCGGCGATACCGGAGCGCTCGTGGGCCAGCAGCGCCTTGGCGCAGGTCCAGCCCTGGTTCTCATGGAAGATGCGGTTCTCGACCGGCACCTTGACGTTATCGAGGAAGACGTCGTTGACCTCGTGCCCGCCCTCCAGGGTGATGATCGGCCGGACCGTCACGCCCGGGGATTTCATGTCGATCAGCAGGAAGCTGATGCCGGCCTGCGGCTTGGAATTGGGGTCGGTGCGGACCAGGAAGAAGCCCCAGTCGGCGAACTGCGCCAGCGTCGTCCAGGTCTTCTGGCCGTTGACGAGGTAATATTCCTTGCCGTCGTCGCCTGTGATGCGCTCGGCCTTGGTCTTGAGCGAGGCGAGGTCGGAGCCGGCGCCGGGCTCTGAGTAGCCCTGGCACCACCAGACCTGGCCGTCGCGAATACCCGGCAGGAAGCGCTGTTTCTGTTCCTCGGTCCCGAAGGTCCACAGGACCGGGGCCAGCATAGAGACGCCGAAGGGCAGGATGGCGATGGTGTCGGCCCGCGCCTGCTCCTCAGACCAGATGTACTTCTGAGTCGGCGTCCAGCCGGTCCCGCCCCACTCGAGCGGCCAGGACGGCGCCGACCAGCCCTTCTTGGCCAGGATCCGGTGCCAGGAGAAATAGTCCTCCTTGGTGAGCGCGTCCTCGCTCGCCTGTTTCCCGCGCAGGGCGGCCGGATAGTTCTCGGCGATGAAGCCGCGCGCCTCCTCGCGGAAGGCGTTGTCCTCAGCGGAGAAGTCGAGATCCATGGCCTTACCCCTTCCCAAATCCCGCCGCGCGAGCCGGCGCGACGGAGCTGGCGACCATACGGGGCGCGGCGAGGTCTTGCCAAGTCGGGGCGAGCGTCGCCAGGAAGGGACGATGGTTCGCATCCTCTCCTACAACGTCCATCGCTGCGTCGGGCTCGATCGGCGCATGGACGTGGGCCGCGTGGCCGAGGTGATCGCCGCCGAGACTCCTGACATCGTCGCCCTGCAGGAGGTCGACGTCGGCCGCGCCCGCACCGGGCGGGTGGACCAGGCTCATGCGCTCGCCCGACGCCTGGGCATGGCCTCGCGCTTCCACGCCGCGCTGAGGGTCGAGGAGGAACAATATGGCGACGCCGTCCTGACGGCGCTGCCGGAGCGGCTGATCCGGGCCGGCCCCCTGCCCGGCTACGCCAGGATCCCGCAGCTCGAGCCGCGCGGCGCCCTGTGGGTGGCGATCGATCTGGGAGAGGGCCGCGAGCTGCAGGTGATCAACACCCACCTGGGCCTCGCGCCCGCAGAGCAGCAGAACCAGGCCCGGGCCCTCACCGGTCCTGACTGGCTGGGCGCGGCCGAGCGGCGCGATCCACTGGTCATGGTGGGAGATTTCAACGCCACGGCGCGCACTTTGGCCCACCGGATCCTGGCGGCGTCTCTCGTCAATGCGCATCGCCTCAAACCGGCGCGGGAGCCGCGGGCGGCGACCTTCCCGGCGAGATTGCCGGTGCTGCGCATCGACCATGTTTTCGTCAGCAGCGGGATCAAGGTGCGATCGTTGCGCGTCGGCGTCTCGCCGCTCGCGCGGGTGGCCTCCGATCACCTGCCGCTGGTCATAGACTTCGAGATTGAAGGATCGGGGGCCGTCCAGGCGAGCGGGGGGTAACCCGCCCGGACGGCCCCGCCCTGTCAGCGGCCGACAGTTTGGTTGTCGCCGGCCTTGGCCCAGGTCTGGCAGGCGCCGTCGCGCTCGGAGACCAGATCGGAACGCGCGCTCGGGCCAGAATGGCTGGCCTTGGACATCGCCTGGTTGCGGGCGTCTTCCGCCCGGTCGAGGACGTCCGGCGTGCGATAGGCGCCTTCCGCCTTCATCAGGGCGTTTATCGAGGAAGCGTCCGCCGTGCCGAGGACATGGGCGTTGTAAAGACCCTGGCAGTGGGCGGCGGCGATGTATTGCGAGTCCGATAGCCTCGGTCCGGACGCGAAGGCCGCAGTGGTGAGCGCGGCGGCGCCGGTGGCGAGCGCGATGACGACAGCAATATTGCGGTGAGCAGGCATTTCCCGTTCCTCCTTGGGGGCTGGACAATCGGGAGCCTGCTCCGCTTGAAGCTTATCTACAAATTAAAACTAATAAATATTGTTACCTGAACTTAATGTAATCTTTTGTTCACAAGATTAAATC
>DASXGB010000132.1:0-3871 GCA_036489325.1 Caulobacteraceae bacterium | reverse complement strand
GACTTCCTGCGCGGCGAGAAGAAGAAGATGACCGTCGACTGGGACGCGCAGACCTTCCTCCAGGCGCTCGACACCTGCGAACTGGTGCCGCAGGCCGACCCCAACACCTCCAGCCAGCTGCAGCGGCTGATGAAGGCGATGGGCATCAAGCAGCTGCAGGCCCAGAGCCAGAGCCTCTACGACCCGATCGCCGTCGACACCTACGCGCTCAAGACCATGGGCGTGGCCAACCCCCAACAGTTCTTCGTGCCGCCGTCGGCGATGGCGCAGCCGCCGCCGCAGCTGCAGCAGCTGCAGGCCGAGATGAAGGCCAAGCAGCAGCAAGCCGACGCGCGCACCACCGACGCCAACGCCAGGGCCGCGACCGCCAAGGCCAAGCTGGCCGAGACGCAGGCCAAGATCGCCCAGGGCGGCTTCGGCAAGGCGGGCGCGGGCGAACCCAACCCGCTCGACGCGATGAACGCCAAAGCCAAGATGATGGACGCCGAGACGCGCCGGTTCGGCGCCCACGCCAAGGTCGGCGAGATGGATCAGCAGTCGGCCGACCGCGCCGCCGACCGCCAGGCCGAGCAGCGCTCCGATCAGGTGGACCTCGTCAAGGCGCTGTTGGCCCACCACGCGGGCGCGGTCGACACGGCGGTGGGCCACGAACACGACGCCCAGGAGGGCGCGCTCGATCGGGCGGCGGATCTCAAGCAGGCGCAGATCGCCGCCAGCAAGGTGGAGGACGGGAACGATGGCTGAGCAGATCCATGTGCTGGCGACCTTCGAAAGCCGGGAGGCGCTGCTGACGGCGATGGCCGGCGCGGTCAGCTGGTCGGAGGTCACTGAGGCCGAGGCGCATCAGGTGCTGACGGCTGAGCCGGCCGATCCCTACGCCGACAAGGCCCTCAGGCCGGGCCTGAAGTCGGCGAACGACCAAGGAGGCGAGCATGTCTGAAGTCGGCGCCAGCGCGGCCCAGGGCTACCGCGAAAAGCTGCGCGAGAAGGCTGAGCGGCTGGGCGGCGGCCGGGACGCCGTGGGCGTCGACAGTTCCGACTTCACGCCCGCCGAGAGCCTCTACGCCGGGGTGAAGACCGGCATGCGCCCGATCAGCCGCCAGGCCCGCAAGGCCGGCGGCGCGGTGCGACCCGAACTGGAGCCGGAGGGCGAGCACGCGCGTGCGCAGCCTGGTCGCGCGCCCAGGGCCAAGGGCGGCGGCTTCGGTGACGCCTACATCAACCGCGACCAGAAGGAAGCCAACGCCGAGCGCGAGGGCGAATACCCGAACGGCGGCATGAACAAGGGTGGCCGCACCGGCCGCGCCGAGGGCGGCTATCTGCCCCGCGAAGGCGGACCTTCCGAGACGCGCGCGCTGCGCAAGAAGACCGCCTCGGGCGTGGTCGAGACGGAGGGACGGCCGGCGTCGGAAGAGGGGCGCCGCGCCAGGCAGATGGGCGGCCCGTTGGCCCCGACGATCGCGGCCGGCATCGGCGGGCAGGGCCGCATGGGCTTCAACTTCCCCGGCAACCGCGCCCAGATGCTCGCCGAGGGCGGGCGCGCCAAGGCGCGCGAGCGCTACGGTCACCCGGAGGGCTGCAGCTGCCCGTCCTGTCGCAAGGGCAAGGCGGACGGCGGCTCGGTGGGCGATGACGACGACGCGCCCCCGCGCGCCGCACAGCCGCCGGCCACACCCCGGTACAACCGCGACGCCGTGCAGTCGGCGATCGACCAGTCCAACCGCCGCGGCCCGAAGATCGGCGGCAAGGAGGCGCGGATGATTCACGCCGTCCTCAAGGGCTACCAGCGCGACGACAAGGCCAAGGGCGGCGGCTTCCGCACCGCCTCGGGGAACGTCTCGGCGGCGGGGCGCGAGAAGGCCGAGAAGAAGGGCGAGACCATGCCGGGCGGCGGCTTCCCGATCCGCAACGCCGCGGATCTGAAGAACGCCAAGCAGAGCGTCGGGCGCGCCAAGAACCCCGTGAAGGCCAAGGCCTGGATCGACAAGCGGGCCAAGGCGCTCGATGAGCCGCCGATCGGCAAGGCGGCCGGCGGCGCCGTAGCCCGCGCCAGCGGTGGCAAGGCCGGCAAGGGCAAGATGTCGGTGAACATTGTCATCGCGCCCGGCGGCCTGCGCCACCCGCAGGATGCCCAGCCGGGAGGCCCGATGGGTCCGCCGCCTGGCCCGCCGCGGCCTCCTCCCGGTATGCCCATGCCAATGCCTGCCGGCGGGCCGCCCGGCGCGCCTGCGCCGATGGCGATGCCGATCCCCATGCCGGCAGGAGGCATGCCACCGCCTGGAGGCATGCCGCCGCCGGGCATGCCGCCTCCAGGCATGATGCCTCCCCGCGCCAGGGGCGGCCGGGCGCCGCACGCCGACGAGCCCCAGGATGAGAAGCTGATCAGGAAGGCGGTCAAGGCCTCCGCCCTGAAGGGCGAGGATGATTGATGGCGTCGGCCGCGCAACTCGAACAGGCGCTTCGCGACATCGTCACGGCTGAGCGCGAAGAGATCATCGACAACATCGCCGATGGTGGGCCCGAGGACTACGCCACCTACCGAGAATACGTCGGCCAGATCCGCACGCTTGATCAGTTCACTGAGTGGCTCGCTGAGGCGGCCAAACGACTAGACGAGGTGTAATTCATGCCAGCGACAGCTTATACGCACACGGAAGACCCCAGGGAAAAGCTGCTGGCGGCGTGCGGCGACATCTCCGGCGCGGAGATCTTCCACAACCAAGTGCTGGTGGCGGTCTACATCGCGCCCGAAAAGACCAAAGGGGGCATCATCCGCCCCCAGACGAACATCGATGAGGACCGCTACCAGGGCAAGGTCGGGCTGATCCTGAAGTGCGCGCCGCGCGCCTTCGAACCGGACCCCAAGTGGCAGTGGCCGGACGACATCGGGGTCGGCGACTGGGTGTTCTACCGCATCAGCGACACCGTGGCGGCGACCCTCAACGGCCAGGCCTGCCGGCTGATCGACGATGTCGACATCAAAGGGCGCGTCGACCACCCGGACTTGGTCTGGTAGCGCCAAGGGAGATGAGCGATGGCTGATCCGATCGATCTGGCGCTCGATGAACTCGAAAACGAGCCTCTGCCGACCTCGACGCGCGACCGAACGGCCCAAGAGAGCCACGAGGACGACATCGAGGTCACTTATGCGGACGAAGACGGGCAAGCCGCGACGTCTGAGCCGCAAGAACGCGAAAAACCGCCCGAAAACCGCGAAATTGAGCCCCAGGAAGGCATCGAGGAACTTCGAGCGCGCCTCCAGGCGTCCGATTCGGCGCGCCGGCAGGCCGAGGAGCGCGCCAACCAGGCTGAACACGCCCGTGCGCAGGCCACAGGCGCCACCCAGGACGCCAATGTCCAGTTCCTGACCACCGCGCTGGAGGGCGTCAAGCAGACGCTGGGCGTCCTGCAGGCGAACCTGGCCGAGGCCTACGCGACGCAGGACTTCAACCAGGCCGCCCAGATCCAGACGGAGATCTCCCGCACCACGCAGCGCGAAACCCTCATCGAGAACGGCCTTGAGCAGCTGAAGACCGCGCCACGCGAGCAGCCGAGGGCCCCGCCGCCGCCAGAGGATCAGGTCGAGGCTATCGCCGGCCGGCTGACCCCGAACGCCGCCGCCTGGGTCCGCGCCCACCCCAACTACATCACCGACACCCGCCTCAACGAGCGCCTGGTCAGCGCCCACCACGTCGCGATCGCCGCCGGCCTTGTGGCCGACAGTCCCGACTACATCACCCACGTCGAGCGCACGCTGGGGCTCGCGGGGCAGTCGTCCCCCCGGCCCGGTTTTACTGAGGAGAGGAATTCTGTGCCTGAAACCCGCCGCACCGCGCCATCGGCCGCTCCGGTCAGCCGGGGCGCCAACGGC
>DASXGB010000115.1:0-8947 GCA_036489325.1 Caulobacteraceae bacterium | reverse complement strand
CACCCCGGCCAGGCTGTTGCGATCGGCGATGCCGATGGCGGCCAGACCCAGCGCCTTGGCCGTCAACACCAGCTCCTCCGGACCGGAGGCGCCACGCAGGAAACTGTAGTTGGTGGTGGTCCACAGCTCGGCGTAGGTCATTCATTTGATCCGCAGATGGCCGCAGATGACCGCAGATGGTTCTGCGACAGAACGAACCGGCGGTGTTCCAGACGAGAAGCGCCGAAGTTGAGCAGCAGGCCGCTCTCAATCCGTGAGGCCCTCAGGTAGTTGATGAGTTGAGCCTCTTCGACCGAAGAGAGGCGCGCTAACGCCTTCACTTCCAAGATGACGTTGTCGAAACACAGGAAATCAGCTCGGTACGTCACCGACAGGACGGTATCGCGGTAGGCGATCTTTAGGGACGCTTCGCGTCGGAAAGGGTTGGCTCTCGCCTTGAGCTCAATCGCCAAGGCTTCTCGATAGACGGCCTCCAGAAATCCGGCGCCCAATTCTCGATGTGCGGCGATCGCCGCGCCGATGATGGCATAGGTCCGCTCATCTCGCCGATCTGCGGTCATCTGCGGCCATCTGCGGATTTCTTCCTGCGTCATCCGCTCGCCTCAGCCGAACAGGCCATGGAGCCACCAGGTCGGCGGCTCGTCCGCGCCGTAGAGGCCGGCGCGGAACAGCCAGAAGCGGGCCCCCGCCTCGTCCTCCACGTGGTAGTAGTCCCGCGCCTTCGCCGGATCGGCACGGTCGAAGGAGACGCGCCACCATTCCTCGGCCAAGCGCTCGGGCCCTTCGGCGCGGCGCACCCGATGGACCTGGCCGCGCCAGCGGAACAGCACAGGCGGATCGTCCGGCGTGGGCGCCGTCGCCTCGACCGGTTCAGGCCGGCGGAAGAGGCGCAAGGGCCTTGGTCGCTCCGGATCCCACCCTCTCTCCGCTAGCGGCGAGAGCGGCGGCCGGCGCCGCGTCGCCAGCTCCGGCGCGTGGCTGGGAAACGACTCGGCGCGCCAGACCGCGTCCTCGCCCAGACGATTGGTCAGGCGGTCGATCAACGGCGCGAGATCCTCCCGCTTGTCGGCGGGGTCCGTGAAGCTTGCCTGCTTCTCCGGCAGGATCTCTGCTTCGCGAGCGACGAGGGTCGTCACCTCGATCCCGAATCCCGGATCGACATAGTCCAGCTTGGGCAGGATGAGGCGGGTGATGGCGGCCGGATCCCGCCCCGGCAGGGCGAGGCCGACCGAAACCCGCTCGGCCCGGCCGTCCAGCCGGTGGAAAGCGAGGTCGAAGCGGCGCGCACCGTGTCCCGCCACCTCCAGCCGCGCACACAGCGCCCGGATGATGTCGCCGGCGGCGCGGGCCAGATCCTCCGGCGCGCTGATCGGCTCTGCGAAGGCGGCGCGTTCGAACCATGGGCTGGGCGGGCGGCGGAATTCCAGGGCCTCGCTCCCCGCTCCCATCGCCTGGTCCAATCGTCGCATCACCGCCGGGCCGAAGCGGCGGCCGAGCGGATCGCGCGGCTGGGCGGCCAGGGCGCCGATGGTCATCAGGCCCAGGCGGGCGATCTGGGCGGCGTCTTCGCTCGTCAAGCGCAGGGCGGCGATGGGCAAGGGCGCGAGCAAGGCCGCCGTCGTCTCCTCGTCGGCGGTGGCGCGGTTGGGTCCGAAATGAGCCAGGGCCCAGGCGGCGCCGGGCGAGGCGGCGACGGCGGCGCGGATCGGAAGGCCATTGGCGGCCAGGCGGCGGACGAGGTCGGCCATCATCGGCCCCTCCCCGCCCCACAGGTGATCGACGCCGGTGACGTCGAGGAAGAGGCCGTCCGGCGGATCGAGAGCCACCGCCGGCGAGAACCTCGCGCACCAGTCGGCCAGGGCGGTGAGCGCCGCCGCGTCGGCGTCCGGTTCGGCGTCGGCGACGACGAGTTCGGGGACGAGGGCGGTCGCGTCGGCGGCCTTCTGGCCCAGGGCGAGCCCGCAGGCGGCCGCGCCGGCGTCCACGGCCGTCAGCCGCCGCACGCCGCGATCGCTCACGATGAGGGCGAAGGCCTCACCCCGCGAGGCGGAAGGATTGCGGCGGATCCAGTTGGCGATCGCCCAGGTCGGCGACCACGCGCATAGGATGCGTGCCATCGCTCTGCTCCATGATCCAGGCCCCGAGCCGGCCGCCCCGGCACCGTTCCAGGCTCGTCCGCCAGCGCGGCAGTCCCAGGCCCGGCTCTCCTGGCGCCGGTTCGCTCACCGCCGCCGCGACCCGCCAGCGGGTGGTCGCCGCCGAACCGCCGCGCAGGCCCTCGCCGCCGAACAGCCGGCGACGAACGACAAAGCCGGTCGCGCCGTGACGTTCGCAGGCGAGTTGCAGGCGGCGGCCGGCCACCAGGTCCGGGGTTTCCACCTCGCCGATGGCGGCGACGACGCCGGCTGCGCCAAGAGCGTCCTCGAGGGCGGCCAGGGCCTCGGCCTCGTCGCGCACGCACACCTGGATCAGACGCTCGGCGGGAAAGCCGAGGGCGGCCAGGCCGGGCGCATAAAGATCATCGCGCCGCAGGATCCACACCACTTCGCCGCGCCGGCTAAGCGGCGCGACCAGTAGGGCGACGAACGCGGCAGCCGCCACGGCGGTCTCGATCTCCATTCCCTCGCCGGTCGCTTCGTGCCAGCAGCCGAGCGGCAGGCCCCCGCCCGGCAGACAGGCGTCAACGCGCGCATCACCGAACGGGACGACTGGTCGTCCCGCCGCGCCCTGCAGAACAGTGAGCTGCCTGCGCACGGCTTCGAGGCGCGCCTGGTGCGACATCCAAAGGTTCCTTTGTTCTCTTTTTGTTCTAGTCCCCGTTGCCGCAGAGTCAAGGCGCGAACGAGATGGCGATTGTCACCGGCGCCCAAGCGCCTCACAAATCAGAAAATCGCGCCGCCGAGGGGGCGCGATGGCCTTAAAAGACCATCGCCTATTTCGACACCCTGCTCAGGGCGGGGTGATCTCGATCACCCGGGCGATCAGCTGCCGCGCGTGCGCGGCCGGCACGACGGTGGGCATGGACCGGAAGCTGAGGAACTGGAAGAGGGCGATCGAGGCGAACATCAGAGCCTGGAACAGCAGCACCAGCAGCGAGACACCGAGGAGCGAGGCCCAGCCCGGGATGGCGATCCCGGTGAAGAGTTTGAGACACACCACCACCACGCCGACGACTGCGATCAGAAGGCTGACCGCCAAGGCCGCGCAGATGACCCGGATCAGCATGACGTCGATGTAGACAGATATGGCTGAGAGGCCGTGCGCGGCGAGCGCGGTGAAGTTCATCTGCGAGCGACCCGCGTAGCGATCGCCGCGCGGGGTGGGCAGATCGACGGTGGGCAGGCGCGAGCGCATGATCGCCGCGGCGAGGTTGTTCCAGGTCGCCGGACTGTGGGTGAGGGCGGGTAGAAACCGCATCGGGATCAGGCAGAAGTTGCCAAAGCGGATCATGCGTCCGGTCAGAAGGCGGAAAAGCAAACGATAGAGCTGATAGCCGGCCCGGAAGAGAAGCCCTTCCGAGCGTCGCGAACGCAGGGCCAGCACGACGGCCGCGTCATTGCCGGCGGCGATCAGGCGCGCGGCGTCCGCCGGACGGTCCTCGCCGTCGGCGTCCATGACCAGCACAGCGGCGTATTCGGTTTCGCCGGCCAGCGACACGAGACCGGCCGCGATCGCCCGCTGATGACCGAGATTGGCGGCCAGCTGGACCACGCGGACGCTGCGCACCGCGCCTGACCCGCTGACAGCTTCGCTGAGGTCCGCGATGGGCGGAGGCGGAAACGAACCGTCGTCGACCGCACAGACATCAAGCTCTCGCCCCGCGAGTTCTGGCAGGCGATCGAGATCGGCGATCAGGCGCTTCAACGACACCCAGTCGTTGAGCACCGGCGTGACCACAGCCACCGCCCCCGCTGATCCGCCGTGATGAGTGGTCATCCGCCCCCCGCGGTGCGCTCCGGCCAAGCCGTTTGCGACGCGCCCGAACTCCGGAGTCTAGTGGGCCGCAACGGATCGGCAAGAGACGAGATGGCGCGAAGCGTCTTGGCCGGCGGCCAATCCCACCTATGGTGGGGGGCCATGCCCATCGAGCACATCCTGATCGCCAACCGCGGCGAGATCGCCATCCGTATCACCCGCGCGGCGGCCGAGCTTGGCATCGAAACCACGGCCGTGTTCGCCGGCGGCGACGGGGCCTCCCTGCACGTGCGCGCCGCCGACCGGGCCCAGGCGCTGCCGCAGGCCGGCGCCGCCGGCTATCTGGACATCGAAGCCCTGATCGCCGCTGCCAAGGCCAGTGGCTGCGACGCGGTCCATCCGGGCTATGGATTCCTGGCCGAGAGCGCGACCTTCGCCGCCGCCTGCCGCAAGGCCGGTCTCACCTTCATCGGCCCCTCGTCGGAAACGCTGGAAGCGCTCGGCGACAAGGCCCATGCCCGGACGATCGCGGCGCGCGCGCATGTGCCGGTGGTCAATGGCTCCGGACCGGGCAGCCAGGCCGACGTTGAGCGCTTCTTCGCCGCCCTGCCCAAGGGCGCGGCGATGATGATCAAGGCGGTGGGCGGCGGTGGCGGCCGCGGCCTTCGGATCGTTCGCGAAGCGGGCGAGATCGCCGCGGCCTTCGCCGGCGCGTCGCGCGAGGCCAAGGCCGCGTTCGGCGACGGTCGCCTCTACGCCGAGCAACTGATCGAGCGGGCCCGCCACGTGGAGGTGCAGATCGCCGGCGATCGCACCGGCGTGCTCGCGATCGGCGACCGTGACTGTTCGTTGCAGCGCCGGCGGCAGAAGATCATCGAGATCGCCCCAGCGCCCGGGCTCGATCCGGCCATGCGCGAGCGTCTGCACGAGTGGGCGGCGACGCTGGCCGCCGCCGTTCGTTACCGCAACCTCGGAACCATCGAATTCCTCATCGACGAGGGCAGCGGCGAGGCCTTCTTCATCGAAGCCAACGCCCGTCTTCAGGTGGAACACACCATCACCGAGGAGGTGACCGGCCTGGACCTCGTGCAGATCCAGATCGGCCTCGCCGCCGGGGAAGGCCTGGCCTCGCTAGGCCTGGATGCGACACCCACGCCGCGCGGCGTAGCCGTCGAGGCGCGGGTCAACCTCGAAACCCTGGGCGAGGACGGCGCCCCGATCCCAAGCGGCGGCCGCCTCGAGGCCTACGAGCCGCCGTCAGGGCCCGGCGTGCGCGTCGACGGCTATGGCTGGGCCGGCTATTCGACGAGCCCGGATTTCGATCCCCTCCTGGCCAAAGTCGTTGGTCTGGCGCCCGACCTGAAAAGGGCCCTGGCCAAGACCGGCCGCGCGCTGGCCGAATTCCGCATCGAGGGCGTCGACACCAACATCTCCTTGCTGCGCGCACTGCTCGCCCGCCCGGAAGTCGCCGCCGGCAAAGCCGACACCCGTTTCATCGACGAGCACGCGGCCGAGCTTGTCGCAGTCGCGCGAGGCTTTCCGAGCTCGGTCCCAGCCGTCGACGTCCCGCCTGTTCAGCCGGAGACGCCGGCGAAGGCGGTCTCCTTCGGCCCGCCGGGGTCGACACCGGTCGCCGCCGGCCTGCAGGCCACGGTGGGGGGTGTCGAGGTCGGCGAGGGCGACCTCGTCCGCCGGGGCCAGACCGTGGCCATCCTCGAAGCGATGAAGATGGAGCACGTGGTCGCCGCTCCGGTTGCAGGTCGGGTAGCGATGATCGTCGTCGCCAAGGGCGAGGTGGCCGCCAAGGGCCAACCGTTGCTGTTCATCGTTCCCGAGGAGGTCGAGCACGCCGAAGAGGATGAGGAGGGCAAGGTCGACCTCGATCACATCCGTGCGGACCTCGCCGAAGCGCTTGATCGCTGGCGGATGACACGGGATGACTCACGGCCTGAGGCAGTCGCGCGGCGTCGCGAACGCAAGCAGCGCACCGCGCGCGAGAATATCGACGACTTGGTCGATCCCGGCTCGTTCCTCGAATATGGCGCCTTCGCCCTCGCTGCCCAGCGCCGCCGCCGCTCGGAAGAGGAGCTCAAGAAAATGAGCCCCGCCGACGGCCTGATCTGCGGCCTGGCCCGGGTCAACGGCGACCGGGTGGGCGAGGCGAACGCCCGCTGCGCGGCGCTCGCCTATGACTTCACGGTGCTGGCCGGCACGCAGGGCCACATGAACCACCTGAAGACCGACCGCCTGCTGGAAATCGTCGAGCGCGAGGGGCTGCCGGTGGTCTGGTTCGCCGAGGGCGGCGGCGGGCGGCCGGGAGACACGGACGGGGTCGGCGCTTCAGGCCTGGCCACGCCGAGCTTCAAGGCCTTCGCCCGGCTGGCGGGCCTGGTTCCCAAGATCGCGGTGGTCTCGGGCCGCTGCTTTGCCGGCAACGCCTCGTTCGCCGGCCTCTCGGAAATCCTGATCTGCACCCGGAACGCCAACATCGGCATGGGCGGGCCGGCGATGATCGAGGGCGGGGGCCTGGGCGTCTATGCCCCGGAGCAGATCGGGCCGATGGACGTGCAGACCGCCAACGGCGTCGTTGATGTTCTCGCCGAGGACGAGGCCGACGCAACCCGGATCGCCAAGCAGGCGCTCGCCTTCTTCCAGGGGCCGGTGAAGGACTGGACGGCCACCGACCAGCGCCTCCTGCGCCGCGCCGTGCCGGAGAACCGGCTTCGCGTCTATGACGTCAGGACCGTCATCGCCACCCTGTTCGACGAGGCCTCGTTCCTCGAGCTGCGCCCGACCTTCGCCCCCGGGATCATCACCGGCTTCGCCCGCCTGGAAGGCCGGCCGGTGGCGGTCATCGCCAATGATCCCGCTCACCTGGGCGGGGCGGTGGACTGCGAGGGCGCCGACAAGGGTTCGCGCATTTTCCAGCTGGCCGACGCCTTCGACCTGCCGGTCGTCTCCCTGATCGACACGCCCGGCTTTATGGTCGGACCCGACAGCGAGGCCCAGGCGGCGGTGCGCAAGACCTCGCGCCTGTTCATCAACGCCGCGCGGCTGGGAACGCCAATGTTTGCCGTCGTCCTGCGCAAGGCCTATGGCCTCGGCGCCCAGGCCATGGCCGGCGGCTCGACCCTGGCCCCGACGTTCTGCGCCGCGTGGCCGACTGGCGAGTTCGGCGGCATGGGCCTGGAAGGTTCGGTCCGCCTCGGCTACCGCCGTGAACTGGAGGCGGAGACCGATCCGGTCGCCCGCCAGGCCCTGTTCGACAAGCTCCTGGGCGCCCTCTACGCCCGCGGCAAGGCGATCAATGTCGCCGCCAGCCTGGAGATCGATGCAGTGATCGACCCGGCCGACACCCGCCGCTGGATCCTTGACGGGCTCAAAGCCTCGAAGCCTCGCCACGCGCCGCCCCGCCGGTTCGTCGACGCCTGGTGAATCATAGCGCGCGCTTGATCAGGGCCGCTGAAACTCCATACTCGGCGGCATGATCTCACGCTGACTTGGCAACCTTGTCCTGCGCCGAGAGCCGGCGCCGGAACGGCTGAGGCGGCCGAGAGGTCTCAGAACCTCAGCGACCGCGCTTCCTTGACGTGCGGCAAGGCGCGGATTTGCTTGATCAGGGTGTCATTGGGCGCCTGGTCGACGCCGACAAGGGCGATGGCGTCATCCCCAGCAGCCACCCGACCTAGGTTGAAGGTGGCGATGTTGACACCCGCTTCACCGAGAAGTGCGCCAAGGGCGCCGATGAAGCCCGGCCTGTCGAGGTTGTTCACATAGAGCATGGCTGGCGCGAACGCGCTTTCCAGCTCCATTCCCTTGACCTCGACGATCCTCGGTGCGCCGGCGACGACGGTTCCGGCGAAGGCCCGCCGCCCCATCTCGGTCTGCACCGTGATCCGCATCAGGTTCTCGTAGATCGGCGAGTGGTCCTGACGCGATTCCGAGACAGTGACGCCGCGCTCGCGGGCCACGGCCGGGGCCGAGACCATGTTGATCTCGGCGAGCATCGGCCGGAGCACTCCGGCCAGAGCGGCCGCGGTGAGCGGCTTGACGTTGAGGCCGGCCACCTCGCCCTCGAAGGCGACGTCGACGCCCCTCAGACCAACATCCACCATCTGGCCGGCGAACGCCCCGAGCCGTTCGGCGAGCGCGATGTAGGGCTTGAGCTTGGGCGCTTCGTCGGCGGTTACGGATGGACTGTTGAGGGCGTTGGAGACCGCTCCGGTCAGCAGAAAGTCGCTCATCTGCTCGGCGACCTGCAGGGCGACGTTCTCCTGCGCCTCGCTGGTCGAGGCGCCGAGGTGCGGTGTGGCGACGAAGCCTGGCGCGCCGAAAAGGACGTTGGCCGTCGCCGGCTCCTCGACGAAGACGTCGAATGCGGCCCCGCCGATGTGGCGTTCGTCCAGGCCCTTGCGCAGCGCGACCTCGTCGACAAGCCCGCCGCGGGCGCAGTTGACGATCAGGACCCCTTTCTTGGTCGCCGCCAGGGCTTCGGCCGAGAGGATGTCTCGGGTCTTGTCGGTGAGCGGCGTGTGCAGGCTGATGATGTCGGCGCGAGCCAAAAGGTCCAGCAGCTCGACCTTCTCGACTCCGATCTCCACCGCCCGTTCGGGCGACAGGTAGGGATCGTAAGCGACGACCTTCATCTTCAGGCCATTGGCCCGGTCGGCGACGATCGAGCCGATGTTGCCGGCGCCGATGAGGCCCAGGGTCTTGGCGTAAAGCTCGATGCCCATGAACCGGTTCTTCTCCCAACGGCCGGCCTGGGTGGAAATATCGGCGGCGGGCAGCTGGCGGGCCAGTGCGAACATCATGGCGATGGCGTGCTCGGCGGTGGTGATCGAGTTGCCGAACGGGGTGTTCATCACAACCACGCCGGCGGCGGTGGCGGCGGGGATGTCGACATTGTCGACGCCGATTCCGGCGCGGCCGACCACCTTGAGGCGCTTGGCCTTGGCGATCACCTCGCGGGTCACCTTGGTCGCCGAGCGGATGGCGAGGCCGTCGTAGTCGCCGATGACGGCGAGAAGTT
>DASXGB010000081.1:0-7390 GCA_036489325.1 Caulobacteraceae bacterium | reverse complement strand
CCGGGGGTGTAAAGCGAGCATCTGTCAGGGTCGCTGGACACCATTATTAATGGGGAATCGTCCATGTTTATGGACGTTAATGGTGGCCGATTTTCCCGCCGCGTCGGCGTTTCGCCTGGCCACCGTATTTACGGTGAAACGCCCGGTTTTACGGCGTGTTTCGGTGGGCCTCCCCCAGACCGCCCGCGCAATGCACGTCAAGGTCGCTGGACACCATAATTTATGGGGCAATCACCATGACTATGGTTGTTTATGGTGGCCGTTTTTCCCCGATCGCCGGCGCCTCGCCGGCTCTACGGGCAGCCCCACCGAATACGGTGAATCGCCCCGATCATACGGTGTTTTACGGTCGCCGATTTACGGTCGCCCCGACTGCACCTCTCCCTCTCGCCTTGGCGAAGCCAGGGAGGGAGAGGTCGAGACGCGATCGCCAGATCGCGCCCGGCTGGGTTTACCGCGCCCACTCTCTTCCCCCTTCACAAGGGGGAAGTACCGGCGAAGCCGGGGATGGGGGATCGGAAACGTCGGGCGTTTCTCTCCCCCCTTCGGCGCTTCACGCCACTTCCCTCCGCTGCGGGGGGAAGAGAGGATCAGCTCCCGTCCCTCGCGGCGACGTAGTCCGCTTCCGAGGTGATCGAGACATCGAGATCACGCACCCGGCCGTCGGCCAGGGCGTAGACCCAGCCGTGAACCGCCAGGCTCTGGCCGCGGGCCCAGGCGTCGCGGACGATGACGTCCGAGGCGACGTTCAGCACCTGGCGGCGAACGTTTAGCTCGGTCAGCCGGTCTTCCCGCGCCGAGCCTTCGAGGGCGTCCAGCTCAGCCTGGTGCGCCTCGGCGATTTCGCGGATCGGATGCAGCCAGTGGTCGATCAGGCCATGGCGATGGTCATCGAGCGCCGCGCGCACGCCGCCGCAGCCATAGTGGCCAACCACCAGCACGTGGCTCACCTTCAGCACCTCGACGGCGAACTGCAGCACCGACAGGTAGTTGGCGTCCTGAGGCGGGGCGAGATTGGCGACGTTGCGATGGACGAACATCTCGCCCGGATCGAGATCGACGATCTCGGTCGCCGGCACGCGGCTGTCGGAACAGCCGATCCACAGGAACCTGGGGCTTTGCTGCCGCGCCAGGCGGGAAAAGAAATCCGGATCGGCGCGCCGCTTGGCCTCCGACCAGGCGAGGTTGCGGGCCTTGAGGTCTTCCAGCATCGATCGCGTCAGTGCAAGGCCGGAAAGCGCATGACGAGATGTGCGTGGCCAGGGACCGAAAACATCCCCGATTGCGGTGGCGCATTGCCTTCGGGGAATGAGCCTTTGACGTGGTAGACGCCGGGCGCCGCCGGCCGCAGCAGGATCCACGGACCTTCGCACTTCACGGTCGCCAGGGTCTCGCCCTTGGCGTTCGAGACGCTCAGGACCTCGTCGGCGATCAGGTCGCCCTGCAGGTCGGCGAACTCGACCTTGGCCGGGAAGGCGCTCCAGTGCGGATCCTGCTTCTCCTGGCCGATGCCAGTGCAGGCGAAGTCAATGCCCCCGATCGTGGCCGTCTGGTCGAGCGGCAGGCGCTGTGGCTCGGTCTGGGCGGCGGCCGCGCCGACAAAGGCCGACAGGGCTGCGGCCGTGGCGGCGATGTGAAGCTGGCGGTTCATAACGTCTCCCCCGATGGTTCAGTAATCAGACGATGCGGAACGATAGCTCGCCCACGCCTTCGATCTCGCAGCGGACATCGTCTCCCCTGACGAGGGGGCCCACGCCTTCGGGCGTGCCGGTGAAGATGAGATCGCCGGGCTCAAGGCGCCACAGGCGCGAGGCCTGGGAGATGATCTCCGCGACGCTCCAGATCATGTCGGCGACCACCGCGTCCTGGCGGACCTCGCCGTTCACCGAAAGACGTATGTGGCCAAGCGGCTGATGCTCGCCGGCGGGGCGGATGGCGCCGATCGGACCCGAGTTGTCGAAGCCCTTGGCGGCGTCCCAGGGTTGGCCTTTGCCGCGAGCCTGGGCCTGCAGGTCGCGGCGGGTGAGATCGACGCCGACGGCATAGCCGAACACCAGCTCAAGGGCCCGCTCGACGGAGACATCGACGCCGGCTGCGCCGATCGCTGTCACCAGCTCGACCTCGTGGTGCAAGTCGGCGGTGGCCTGGGGGTAGGGGATGTCGCTGCCCGAGGCGACCACCGCATCGGCGGGCTTGGAGAAGAAGAACGGCGGATCGCGGTCGTCGCCACCCATCTCGCGCCGGTGGGCGGCGTAATTGCGCCCCACGCACAGGATGCGGCGGACGAAGAACCGGCCTCCGCCAGCGATCTCTACGGACGGGCGGGCGGGCTCTGGCGGTGGGGCGAGGCTCATGGCGGAGCGGTTTCTAACCGTTCTTTCACTTGCCGCCCAGCGCCGCCGCGGGCATTGCGGCTGTGGGGCATTATCCACAAGAGCCGCGCCGAATGCTGATCATCGAGGCCCTGAGCCATGTCTACAGCGGCGGCGTGCGCGCGCTGGACGAGGTGAGCCTCACTATCCCGAACGGCATGTTCGGCCTGCTGGGCCCGAACGGAGCCGGCAAATCGACCCTGATGCGCATCGTCGCCACGCTGCAGACGCCGACCGCCGGCTTCGTGCGCTTCGACAACATCGATGTCCTGGCCGATCCGGAGGCGCTGCGACGCATCCTGGGCTACCTGCCGCAGGACTTCGGGGTCTATCCACGCGTCTCCGCCCTCGAGATGCTGGATCACCTGGCGGTGCTCAAGGGCCTCTCGCGGCCCAAGGAACGAAAGGCGGCGGTCGAGGGCCTGCTGCAGCAGGTGAACCTGTGGGAACACCGCAAACGCGCACTGGCCGGCTTTTCCGGCGGCATGCGCCAGCGCTTCGGCATCGCCCAGGCGCTGATCGGTTCCCCCAGGCTGATCATCGTCGATGAGCCCACCGCCGGGCTCGATCCGGAAGAGCGCAACCGGTTCCTCAACCTGTTGGCCGAGATCGGCGAGAACGTCGTGGTGCTGCTCTCGACCCACATTGTCGCCGACGTCGCGGACCTCTGCCCGGCCATGGCGATCATCTGCGAGGGAAGGATCGTGCGCCAGGGCGCGCCGGCCGAGCTGATGGCCTCGCTGGCCGGCCGCATCTGGATGAAGAGCGTCGACAAGGCCGAACTCGCCGCCCTGCGCGTCCAGAACCAGATCATCTCCTCGCGCCTCTATGCCGGGCGCACGGTGGTTCATGTGCTCGCCGACGCCGCGCCCGGCCCCGGCTTCGCGCCGACTCCCGGCGGCCTCGACGACGTCTATTTCTCGACCCTGGCCGAGGCGCACGCCGGCGCCTTAACGGCCCAGGGGGCCAAAGCGCCAGCGGGCGCCCGCGCGGCCTGACGGCGGAAAGATCAGCCCCGGAGATGTTCGGCCAGGTTGCCGCTTTCGAATTCCGCCAGTCGGTGCGCTCGCCCCTGTTCTGGGCGGTGGCCGGCCTCTTCTTCCTGATGACGTTCGGCTACATGGCCAGCGAGCACATCAGCATCGGCGACACTGCCAACGTCCACAAGAACTCGCCCTACGCGATCCTCCAGGTCGACTTGATCATGGGCGTTTTCTTCATGTTCGCCTCGACGGCGTTCGTGGCCAGTTCCGTGATCCGGGACGACGAAACCGGCTTCGGTCCGATTCTTCACGCCGCGCCGCTTTCAAAGTTCGATTACCTCTACGGCCGCTTTACCGGCTCGTTCGCCGCCGCGTCACTGGCCTATGCCTTTGTCACCGCCGGCCTGATCGTCGGCTCCATGCTGCCCGGCCTGGATCCGGAACGGCTCGGGCCGTTCCGTCCCGACGCCTACGCCTACGGCTACCTTCTGATGGCCGGCCCCACCATGCTTCTCGCCTCGGGCCTGTTCTTCACCCTGGCTGCCGCCACGCGGTCGATGGCCTGGGTTTTCGTGGCCGTGATCGTCTTCATCGTGATCTACGTCATCGCCAGCATCGCGCTGGATAAGCCCGAACTCTACGACCTCGTCGGTCATTGGGACCCGCTGGGACTGTTCTCGTTCGATACGGCGACCCGCTATTGGACGGCGAACGATCGCAACGCCCTGCTGCCGCCGCTCTCCGGAACCCTGCTGTTCGACCGGATGTTCGCGGTGCTGCTCGGCCTCGGGGCCCTGGCCGCGGCCTATCCGCTCTATCGGCTGAGCGCGCCGGCTGGAAAGGCCGCCAAATCCGTCGCCGACGTCGAGGCCCCGGCCGGCGAAAGAGCGGCCACCACCAGCTACGCCACGCCGGTCTTCGACCGGGCCGGCCTCCTGGCGCAACTCGCTGAGCGCACGCGTTTCGACCTGCGCCTGGTGTTCCGCAGTCCGGTGCTGTGGATCGTCCTCGGTCTCGGCCTGGCCAACGCCCTTGGTGATCTCTGGACCACGACCAGCGATGGCCGATACGGCGCGGCGACATGGCCGGTCACCCGGCTGATGATTCCCTCGCTCGACGGCAGTTTCACCTTCTTCATGGTGATCATCGCCGCCTATTTCGCTGGCGAGCTCGTCTGGCGCGACCGCGACCGCGGCACGCACGAGATCATTGACGCCACGCCGGCCCCCGACTGGACCTTCATCGCCCCCAAAACCCTGGCGGTGAGCCTGGTGCTGACCGCGGTGCTGCTGGTGGGCGTGATCGCCGCCATCCTCGTGCAGACCTTCAAGGGCTACTACCACTACGAGTTAGGCCGGTACCTGCTGTGGTACCTCGTCCCCGGCGCCGTCGACCTCACGATCCTGGCCGCGCTCGCCGTCTTCGGCCAGGTGATCGCCCCCAACAAGTTCGCCGGCTGGGGGGTGATGGTGGTCTACATCGTCGCCCGCTTCGCCCTGCCGGCCAACGGCTTCGAACACAACCTGTACATCTTCGGCGGGACCAATCCGGTCCCGCTCTCGGACATGAATGACGAGGGCAGGTTCTGGATCGGCGCCTGGTGGGACCGCTTCTATTGGTCCGTCTTCGCCCTGCTGCTGCTGATCGGCGCCTACGCCCTTTGGCGGCGCGGGGCGATGGAGTCCCTTGGCGCCCGCCTCAAGTTGGCGCCGCATCGGATCAGCGGTCCGGCCCTGTGGTTGACAGTTTGCGCGCTGATCGCCTTCGCCGGCGCCGGCGCGTTCATCTATCGCAACACCAATATCCTCAACGAGTACCGCACGAGCCCCGGCGATGACCGCTGGCTGGCCGACTACGAAAAGGCGCTGCTGCCGTTCGAGAAGGTCCCCCAGCCGGACGTGATCTCGTCCAAGCTCGACGTCACCATCGACCCCGCGGGCCCGTCCCTGGAGACACGCGGCGTCTATGTGTTGCGAAACGACACGAATGCGCCGCTGAAACAGGTCCATGTCCGCTTCGACCGCATGCTGCAGGTGAGGGCCCTGAGCGTTGAGGGCGCCTGGCCGCTGAAGACTTATGACCGGTTCAACTATCGCATCTTCGCCTTCGACACGCCGATGGCGGCCGGCGAAACCAGGACCCTGTCCTTCGACACCCGCCTCGCTGAGACGGGCTTCCGCAATTCCAAGCACACGACCCGCGATCTCAACCTGGTGGTCAACAACGGCACCTTCGTCAATTCCACTCAGATCGCGCCGATGATCGGCATGAACCGCCAGTTACTGCTGACGGACAGGGCCAAGCGCCGGCGCTACGGCCTGCCTGAAGAGCTGCATCCCGCGCCGCTCGGCGACCAGGCCGCCCGCGCCCAGAACTACATCTTCCACACCAGCTGGATGACCAGCGACATCACCATCACCACCGCCGCCGATCAGACCCCGCTGGCGCCGGGCGATGAGGTGTCCGATGTTGTCCATGGCGCCACGCGGACGGCCCGGTTCGTCTCCAGCCGGCCGATCCTCGGCTTCTTCTCGATTCAGTCAGCCCGCTATTCGGTGAAGAGCGAGACCTACAAGGGCGTCAAGTTCTCGGTCTACTACGACCCCCATCACGGCGAGAACATCGACCGGATGCTCACGGCGCTGAAGACCTCTCTGGACTACTACCAGGCCAATTTCAGCCCCTACCAGTTCCATTATGTGCGGGTCGTCGAGTTTCCGGACTACGCCCAGTTCGCCCAGTCGTTCGCCGGCACCTTTCCGTGGTCTGAAGGCCTGGGCTTCATCGCCGACTACCGCGATCCCACCCGGATCGACCTGGTCACCTACATCGCCGCCCACGAGTTCGCTCACCAGTGGTGGGCCCATCAGATCGTCGGCGCCGACGAACAGGGCGCCACGGCGCTCTCCGAGACCCTGGCGCAGTACTCGGCGTTGCGCGTGATGCGCCAGCTCTACGGCCCCGAGCACATCCGCAAGTTCCTCAAATACGAGCTGGATTCCTATCTGCGCTCGCGCGGCGGGGAAGCTTCGGAAGAGCAGCCGCTGGAGCGGGTCGAGGTGGACCAGGGCTACATCCACTACCGCAAGGGCTCGCTGGTCATGTACCGGCTGGCCGACGAGATCGGCGAGGACGCAGTCAACCGCGCCCTGCGCAGCTTGCTCGCCACATACGCCTTCAAGGGCGCCCCCTATCCGACCGCCCTGGATCTGGTGGCGGCGCTGCGAGCCCAGGCCCCGGCCGACAAGCAACAGCTGATCACCGATCTCTTCGAAAAGATCACCCTCTATGACCTGAAGGCCGACAGCGCCGTCGCCAAGCGCCGGCCGGACGGCCGCTATGACGTGACCCTGACGGTGAGCGCCAAGAAGCTCTATGCCGACGGCACCGGCCACGAGACGCCGGCGCCGATGAACGAGGACGTCGACATCGGCGTGTTCACCGCCGAGCCGGGCGAGGCCGGGTTCGGGCCCAAGAGCGTGCTGGTGTTCGAGAAGACGCCGATCACCTCGGGCGAGCACAGCTTCCGCTTCGTCACGAGCGTCAAGCCGAGCTTCGCGGGGATCGATCCGTACAACGAACTCATCGACCGCAATTCGGACGATAACACCATCAAGGTGCGCTGAGGGAGCGAACGCTCAGGTGGTGTCGGGCCGCCCCATCGCTCTGGCCAGGGCCACGGAAATCTGGCGCACGTTGTAGGGCTTGGTCACGGTGGCCGCCGGCGTCTCTGAGATCAGGTCTGGGGCGTCCCTGTGGCCGGTGGCCAGGATGAAAGGCCGGCCGCGGGCGGCCAGCGCCGATGCAAGCGGAGCGGCCGAGTGACCATTGAGGTCCGCGTCGAGCAGGACGACATCAAAGTCCTTGTCCATCATCTCGATGGCTTCATCGAGGCTGGTGGCTGGCCCGATTACCGTGGCGCCGGCCTCGTTCAGGGCTTCCTCGAGCTCCACCGCCAGCAACATCGCGTCTTCGATGACCAGCACGCGAAGGCCGCTGATGTCGGCGGAGGCCTCCTCGCTGGGAGCGCCGCTG
>DASXGB010000073.1:0-2195 GCA_036489325.1 Caulobacteraceae bacterium | reverse complement strand
GAGCTCAATGCTCCTCCCCCTGAGGGGGAGGGGGACCACGACGTGGTGGAGGGGGTCAGCCTCCGGGCGCGATGGCCGGAGCCTCCATGTAAGCCGCGTAAACCCTCACCCGGACGGGCTCTCGCGAGCCCGCTCGACCTCTCCCGCCGGGAGAGGTGACGCGCTGACCTGACTTGGCCGGGGGAAGGGTCTATGGAAACGGCGATCCTTGGAGGAGGGACGAGATGAAGAAAGAGATCCTAAGTCAGCTTATGGGCGCGGGTTTCGTCGCGGTCCTGGCTTTGGCCAGCCCCGGCGCAGGCCGCGCCGCGCCTGCCTACATCGGAGCCGCGGTCGACAATCCTGCACGGCCCGCGGCCGACAAGGCGCGGGACGACGCCCGCAAGCCCGCCGAGATGCTCGAGTTCGCCCGTGTGCGGCCCGGCCAGACGGTGGTCGATTTCCTGCCGGGGAGCGGCTACTTCACGCGCCTGTTTTCGACTGCGGTGGGGCCGAAGGGCCACGTCTACGCCTTTGTGCCGACCGAGGTCGCCAGCCACGTCAAGGTCATGCCCGCCAACGGCGCCACCGACCCGGCGATGCCCAATGTCACCTATCTGGTCGGGCCGGTGATGTCGTTTTCGACGCCTACCCCGGTCGACATGGTGTGGACCAGCCAGAACTATCACGACCTGCACGATCCGTTCATGGGCCCGGCCGACATGGCCAAGTTCAACGCCGCAGTCTTCGCATCCCTCAAACCCGGCGGCCTCTTCGTCGTCGAGGACCATGCCGCCGCGGCCGGCTCCGGCGTCTCGGCGACCAACACCCTGCACCGCATCGATCCGGCCGTGGTCAAGCGCGAGGTGATGGGCGCGGGGTTCGTCTTTGACGGCGAAAGCAAGGTGCTGCGCAACCCGGCCGACACTCACACGCTTCTGGTGTTCGACAAGACTATCCGCGGCCATACGGATCAATTCGCCTACAGATTCAAGAAACCCTGATTTATCTATGAAAAAATTCGCTTTTGTCGGCCTCGGCAACATGGGGGCCGGGATGGCGGCCAACCTCGCCAAGTCCGGCGCCGAGGTGACGGCGTTCGATATCTCGGCCCCGGCGCGGGACAAAGCGGCGGCGGCGGGTTGCCGCGTCGCCGCCTCCACGGCTGAGGCGGTGCGCGGGGCCGAGGCGGTGATCACCATGCTGCCGGCCGGCGAGCATGTGCGCAGCGTCTATCATGAGGATGTCGCGCCCAACGCCGCCAAGGGCGCGCTCCTCATCGACTGCTCGACGATCGACGTGGCCAGCGCCCGGGTGGTGGCCGAGGGCCTCAAGCAGCTGGGGTTCCGGTTCGCCGACGCGCCGGTCTCCGGCGGCGTGGCGGCGGCCGAAGCCGGGGCGCTCACCTTCATGGTCGGCTGCGCCGACGACGACTTCGCCGACGTCGAGGACGCCCTCGCCTCGATGGCCAAGACGATCATCCACGCCGGCGGCGCCGGGGCCGGGCAATCCGCCAAGATCTGCAACAACATGCTGCTGGGGATCTCGATGCTGGGCGTGGCCGAGGCCTTCGCGCTGGCCGAGAAGCTGGGGCTGGCGCCCGAGCGTTTCTTCGAGATCGCCAGCGTCTCGTCCGGCCAGTGCTGGTCGCTGACGAGCTATTGCCCGTGGCCCGGCCCGGTGCCGGCGGCGCCCTCGAACCGCGGCTATGCCGGCGGGTTCCTCACCAGCCTGATGCTGAAGGACCTCAAGCTCGCCCAGGCCGCGGCGGCCGACGCCGGGGCGGCGACGCCCATGGGCGCCCAGGCCGAGGCCCTCTACGCCCTCTTCGACCGCCTGGGCTACGGGCGAAAGGACTTCTCGGCGGTGCTGCAGCTGATGCGGGGCAGGCTGGAGGAGCTGTAAACCCAACCTCTCCCTGAGGGAGAGGTCGAGAGGCGGCCGTAAGGCTGCCACCGGGTGAGGGTTTACGGCGCCAGGACCTCTAACCCCGCTCATCCTGGACGAGCCGCGTCCCCGGGTCCGGCCGAAGGCCGGCCCGAGGATAAATTCCGCGGCGAGATCCAGGACCCAGGTGTTTTATCGAAGGGCGGTGGGTTTCAGAAAACTCCTGGGTCCTTGATGGCCTCGCGGAGTTTGTCCTCGGGCCGGCCTGCGGCCGGACCCGGGGGCGCTCGGCCTCAAGGATGAGCGGAGTGTAGGAGAATGTCCGCGAG
>DASXGB010000094.1:0-4047 GCA_036489325.1 Caulobacteraceae bacterium | reverse complement strand
CACCGCGAGATTGATCGCGGCGGTGGGCCATTGCCTGTGACCGGGGTCCCAGATCAAGCTAAACATTGTTCACAATTGGCGATTGCGTGTAACGCGCGACGCTTGGTCGCAACTTGCCTGGATTTTGGGCGCCGCTCAGCGTCGGGAGGCGCTTGCCTCGATGAAGCCCAGGGCGGCCCAGCAGGAGCGGCGGAAAAAAACCGTAGGGATGAAGCAAGGAGATCGGATGCGCACACTCGCCAGCTTGGTATTCACGACCGGCCTACTCGCCGCCGGCGGATCGTTGGCCGGACAGCAGATCGTGCCCGTCATCGACAGCGTGTCGGCCAGCTATTCGACGGCGCCCCACACCATCATCATTCGGGTCACGGCCGAGCTGCCCAACACCTGCTGGTCAGACCCGCAATTGAAGCCGCTTCGCGCGCAATCAAGTCCCAGGGGCGGCATCTTCGGATTTGCGGTCGTGGCCAATCTAAAAACCGGCGTGATGTGCGCGGAGCACGTGAGCAAAGTCAGTTTGCCCCTCTACACTTGGCGATCTTACCCGAACAGAGTGGGCGGCATTCAGGTGGCGGGCTCCAGCCAGCCCGTGACCGCCATGATCGGACGAACCGGCGGGTGACTCTTTCGGGCGTCCTCGGAGATGCCCACTTCGCCCCCTACCCTTCAGGTCCCGCCCATCGCCTTGGCCTGGGCCAGAGCGGCGACGCTGGCCGTGCCGATGGGCCCAGCCTCGTCGTAGAGCCAGCAGTGGCCGACGGCGACGCCCTCGCTCGCCTGATGGTTGGCGACCTCGAAGCCGATCCATTCACCGATCACAAGCCGGCAGAGATAGAGGGTCGCGTCGCTGTTGATGTAGGCAAGGCCGCCCTCCCCGGAATTGGCGAACGGGCTGGCGAAATCCACGGCCAAGGCGGCGCGGACAAAGGGGGTGAGCGGCTCTCCGCCGATGAGCTCCCGCACCTCTCGCATCCACACGCGCTTGCGTCCCGAGCTGAAGATCTCACCGGTGACCGGCCGGATTTCCCACATGCCGCCGAGGTCGCCCATTCCCTTCCGCTCGGGCGGCGGGATGGAGTCCGGCAGCGGGGCATCCCAGTTGGGCCGCGACCAGACCTTGGCGTCCGGCGCCGTGGTGCGGCGCAGCAGCTGGCAGGTCGTGCGGGCGAACGAGACGCCGTCGCAGAGGTATTCAGCGTCAATGACCTTGATCCGTCCGCCCTCACGCACCGGCCGGACGACCACCGTCGCCGGCGAGAGGTCTGGCATGCGGTAGAGGTCGGTCGTGAGCCTCGCCGGGGTGAAGGCAGGGTCGCCGTAGTGGCGCTCGATCTCATGAGCCAGCAGGCCCATGACCACCCGAGCGTGCAGGGTCGTCCCGCCCCACGGGCCACGGCTGACCAGGCCTGGACGGAAGGTCTCGCCCTCGCGGGTGAAGAAGGGATCGGCAATTTGCGTTGCGGAGTCCATCGCCCGCTGGACTATAGGAGCGCGCCGCGGCAGGCGAGCCCTACAGCCAAGGATCCAGGATGAAGTACGAAGTCTCCGGAACAGTCATGCAGACGGTCAGCATCGACCTGTCGCCGGGCGAGACCGTCTACAGCCAGACCGCGACCATGTCGTGGATGAATGACGCCGTCCGCATGCAGACGAACACCGGCGGGGGCGTGTTCGCTGGGCTCAAGCGCAGCCTCACCGGCGGGAGCTTTTTCGTCACCGACTTCACGGCCGAAGGCGCCGGCGCACACGTGGCGTTCGCACCGCGCTTTCCCGGCAACATCCTGGTCAAGACCCTGGCCGCCGGCGAGTCCCTCATCTGCCGCAAGGAGACCTTCCTGTGCGCCGAGAAGTCGGTGACTTTCGAGCTTGCCTGGCAGCAGCGCATCGGCGCGGGCTTCTTCGGCGGTTCTGGCTTCATCCTGCAGCGGGTAAGTGGTCCGGGGACGGTTTTCCTCGACCTCTCCGGAGAGGTCGTGACCAAGCGCCTGGGCCCCGGCGAACGACTCTTCGTCCACGCGGGCCACGTCGGGGTCCACGAGCCGACCGTGTCGTTCGACATTCAGATGGTGCCTGGCTTCGGCAACATCCTGTTCGGCGGCGAAGGCCTGTTCCTGGCGACGCTGACCGGGCCAGGCGAAGTGCACCTGCAATCGATGCCGATCATGAACCTCGCCGAGGAGATCGCCCGATATCTTCCGGGAAATGCCCAGCGCAATGCCGGCTCGACACTGGGAACCCTGGCCGCGGGCGGCGCCGTCGGCGGCCTGCTTGGCGGGATCCTGGGCGACAACAACTAGGCCTTCGGCGCCCGTGAAAGGCCCATTCAGGATCGGCGTCGATTTCGGCGGCACCAAGATCGAGGTTGCGGCGCTGGACGTGGACGGCGCCTTCCTCAACCGCCGCCGAGCCGCCAATCCGAAATCCTATGACGCGGCCATCGAGACGGTGGTCCGGCTGGTCGCCGAGGCCGAGCGCGAGGCCGGCGGTGAAGGATCGATCGGCGTCGGCTCGCCCGGCTCCGTCTCGCCACTCACCGGCAAGATGCGCAACGCCAACTCCACCTACCTCAATGGCCGCGCCTTCAAGGAAGACCTGGCGGCAGCGCTCGGGCGGCCAATTCGTCTCGCCAACGACGCCAACTGCCTGGCGCTTTCCGAAGCCGTCGACGGGGCGGCGGCCGGGGCGAAGACGGCGTTCGCGGTGATCCTCGGCACCGGCTGCGGCGGCGGCCTGGCCGTGGATGGCAAGCTGATCGACGGCGCCTCGGGGATCGCCGGCGAGTGGGGTCACGTGCCCCTCCCCTGGCCCAGACCCGATGAGACGCCGGGCGCCAAATGCTGGTGCGGCCTTCACGGCTGTCTCGAGACCTGGATCTCCGGTTCGGGCCTCGAACGCGACCACGCGGCACTGACCGGCGAGACCCTCGAGGCGGAAACGATCGTCGCCAAGGCAAGGGCTGGGGAGCGCGAAGCCGCCGAGAGCTTCGAGCGCTACCTCGACCGCCTGGGGCGCGCCGTGGCGATGATCTGCAATATCCTCGACCCCGACGTCTTCGTGTTCGGCGGCGGCATGTCCAAGGTTGAGGAGATCTATCCCCGTCTGCCGGCGGCGATCAGCCCCTACGTCTTCTCCGATGGCTGGCTGGGGCGTCTCGCGCCGGCGCGGTGGGGCGACTCCTCCGGCGTGCGTGGCGCCGCCCGGTTGTGGGAGGTCTCATGACCCTGACACTTCTACGGGCCGCCGACCGCTCGCCCCAGCCGTGGAAGAATGGCGGAGGCCTCACCTGGCCGGTAGCCGTCTCGCCCGAGGGGGCGGGCTTGGGGTCTTTCGACTGGCGCCTCAGCCTGGCGGTGGTGGAGGCCGGTGGGCCTTTCTCCGCCTTTTCCGGCGTCGACCGGCTGATGATGGTCCTGGACGGGAGGCTGGAGCTCGATATCGCCGGCAACGACCGCCTTCTCCTCGACGAGTGCGGCGAGGCCGCCTCCTTCCCCGGCGACGCCGAGGTGACGGCCAAGGTTCTGGATGGGCCGGCCGCCGATCTCAACCTTATGGTCCGCCGGGGGCGGTTCACCGGCGTGCTCGAGCGTCGACGGGTGCAGGGTCAGGCCGCGATCATCTGCCAGGATACGACCTTCGTGCTCTCCAGGGCCGGGGGCCTCATGGTCATGCTGGGCGCGGAGCGTTGCACGCTCGAAGCCGGCGACGCGGCGCGCGTGGATCACCTACGCGGCGGCATGCTCCGCCTGACGGCCAGCACGCCCGATGAAGTGATCGTCGCCCATGTCAACGCCGTGCGGTAGGGATCGAAGGCCGTCGATGTGCGTCTGTCGTCGCACGGGTTTGGGATTCAAGGCCCCCGCCCAAGCGTCCGGTCGCTGTGACACCCGGAGCTTCAGAGTTTCAGTCCGGCACTGCGCGCTTGACCTGAAGAGCGCGATGGGACCGACGCCGTCACGCTTGTCCCGGAGACGCCCGGCGCGATCTCCAGCCTTCCGCCGAGCTGCTCGATCCGGGCCCGCATTCCGGCGATACCGACGCCAAGCGGGC
>DASXGB010000297.1:0-3665 GCA_036489325.1 Caulobacteraceae bacterium | reverse complement strand
CCGCCCATGCCGAGCAGAACCGCATCGGTGAAATCTTCCTGCCGCACGTGTTCGGCGAAACGCTGCAGGGCGTCCACGTCGCCGAGTTCCTGGTCGACCACGGTCAGCCAGCCGCACCACTTGCCCTCATCTGTGCCAGTCCACAGCGAGGCGTCGCCAGACCACAGGCGCCGGATCAGGCCGCCTTTCCGCCAGGCCTCCATCTCGTCGGCGAACGCCTTGGTGGCGGCGTCGGACCCGGCCTCGATGCGAGTGAGCCCGACATCCTTGGATCGGCTCCGCTCGGCGATGGCGCCCAGCAACTCATCGAATGCGTCGTCGAACTTTTGAACGCCCTCGACGATCAGCTTGCTGGTGATCTCGTCGAGGTCGATACCCAGGCCGGCCAGCGTCGTCAGGGTCGCCTTGGCGGCATCCAGGTCGTGTTCGATGGCGTCCGGTTCGATCGCGCCGTGGTCGCGGAACGCATCCATGGTCGCGGGGGGCACGGTGTCGACGGTGTCGCGGCCCACGAGCCCTTCGACATAGACCGTATCTCTGAGGTCCCTGCTCTTGGTGCTCGTCGAGGCCCACAGCAGGCGTTGGGTCCTGGCCCCGACCTTCCGAAGCGCCTCCCACCGGTCGCCGGCGAAGATCTCCTTGTAGGCGGCGTAGGCGACCTTCGCGTTGGCGATGGCCACCTTGCCGTGAACTGCCCCGCCCTCTGAAGAATGAGCCTCGAGAGCCTCGTCCACCGCCACGTCGATCCGGCTGACGAAAAAGCTGGCGACGCTCGCGATCCTGGCCGGATCGCCGCCCGACGCCTTCAGGTCCTCGAGGCCACCAAGATAGGCTTCGGCGACCTGGCGATAGGTCTTCACCGAAAACAGCAGCGTGATGTTGACGTTGATACCCTCGCCGATCAGAGCGCGGATCGCCGGAAGGCCGGCTTCCGTGGCCGGGACCTTGATCATCAGGTTCGGCCGGCTGACCGCGGCCCAAAGCCGCCTGGCCTCGGCGATGGTCGCCTGGGTATCGTTGGCAAGATAGGGCGAACATTCCAGGCTCACGAAGCCATCCTCGCCCTTTGTCGCGTCGTAAACCTCGCGCAGGACATCCGCCGCCGCTTGGATGTCGGCGATCGCCAGGTGCTCATAGATCTCGGTGACGCTGGGCGTGCCCTGCTTGGCGAAAGCAAGGATCGTCTTGTCGTACTCGTCGCCCTCGGCGATGGCTTTCTCGAAGATCGAAGGGTTTGAAGTGACGCCCTTCAAACCATCGCGCTGGATCAGCGTCTTCAGCTCACCGCTCTCGATCAAGCTGCGCTTCAGGTAGTCCAGCCACAACGATTGCCCGCACTTTTCCAGATCCCTGAGCGAACTCACTGATGCGTCTCCCTGACTAGCTTGAGCTGGCTTCGGGCGGCCTTGAGCACCGCATCTGCCGTGAAGCCGAAATGATTCATGACATCCTCGCCCGGTCCTGAGGCGCCGTAGGACCGCATGCCGATCATGGCTCCCGTCCGGCCGAGATATCGGTCCCAACCGATCGGTGAGGCTGCCTCGACCCCAACGCGCGCGGTCACCTCCGGCGGGAGGACGCTGTCGCGGTATGCCTGATCCTGGGCTTCGAACAGCTCCCATGAAGGCATCGACACCACCCGAACCGCGGTCCCCTCCTTCTTGAGGGTCTCATAGGCCTCGACGCATAGGGAAACCTCGCTCCCTGTGCCGAGCAAAATCACGTCGGGCTGGCCGCCGTTCGCATCGGCCAGGACATAGGCGCCTTTGGCCACGCCCGCGGCCGGGGCAAAGACGCTCCGATCGAAGGTAGGCACGTTCTGCCGGGTCAGAACCAGCGCTGCCGGCCGTGCCTCAAGGCCCGCAATCACCTTCCACGCTTCGGCCACCTCATTGGCGTCGGCCGGTCTCAACGTGACAAGGCCCGGCACGCTGCGCAGCGAGACCAGTTGCTCGACCGGCTGGTGGGTGGGTCCATCTCCGCCCAGGGCGATGGAGTCGTGGGTGAAGACCCAGATCGCCGGGATCTGCATCAGAGCGCTCAGGCGGATCGGCGGCTTCATGTAGTCGGAAAAGATCAGGAACGTGGCGCCGTAGCCCCGCAGGCCCGTGAGCGTGAGGCCGTTAACGATGGCGCCCATGGCGTGTTCGCGAATGCCAAAGTGAAGATTGCGCCCACCATGGTCGTCTGGCTCGAAACTCCCGGCCCCGTCGAAGGTAAGGTTGGTCCTGGTCGAGGGTGAGAGATCGGCCGCCCCGCCCACCAGCCACGGATAGGCCTGTGCCAGGGCGTTGATCACCTTGGCGCCAGAGGCCCGCGTAGCCTCTCCCTTTGCGTCCGCGGGGAAGGTCGGCAGGCCCTTGCCAAGGTCCTTGGGCCGCTGGCCGTTGACGATCAGGTCCAGCTCGGCGGCTAGATCGCCGTGGACCTTGCTGTAACCGTCCAGCTGCTCGCGCCACGCCGCCGACAGGCGCTCGCCACGTGCGCCGAATTCCGAATCCAGCCGCTGCCTGACCCCATCGGGAACCAGGAAATGCGCGTCCGGCGGCCAGCCATAGAACGCCTTGGCCCCCCGCACCTCGTCCTCGCCGAGCGCTTCGCCGTGGGCCTCCTTCGTGTCCTGCTTGTGCGGGGCGCCGTAGCCGATGTGGCTCCTGACCACGATCATCATCGGCGAGCTCTGGTCCGATTTGAACTCGGCAAAAGCCTCGGCCACGGCGGCGGTGTCGTTTGCGTCAGGTACATAGGTCGTGCGCCAGCCATAGGCCCTGAAGCGCGCCGCGACGTCTTCGTCCAAAGCCAGGTCCGTATTGCCTTCGATCGTGATGTGGTTGTCGTCGTAGATCCAGCACAGGTTGCCGAGCTTCAGATGCCCGGCGAGAGACGCCGCTTCGCTGGAAACCCCCTCCATCATGTCGCCGTCACCGCACATGGCGTAGACGTCGAAATCGAACAGCGCCGCGCCGGGCTGGTTGAAACGAGCCGCAAGCCACTTGCCGGCCATGGCCATGCCGACACTGTCGCCGCAGCCCTGGCCCAGCGGGCCAGTCGTGGTTTCCACCCCTGTCGTCAGGCCATGCTCCGGATGGCCGGGGCAGCGGCTGCCAAGCTGACGATAGGCCTTGATGTCGTCGAGTGTCACCGCCGGGCGCCCCGCTTTTCGACTGTCCGTCACACCCGACAGGTGCAGGAGCGAGTAAAGCAGCATCGAAGCGTGGCCATTGGAAAGAACGAACCGGTCGCGATTGGGCCAGAGCGGCGATTTCGGATCATACCGGAGGAAGGACCGCCACAGCGTGTACGCTACAGGCGCCAGACCCATCGGCGCGCCGGGATGGCCGGAGCCGGCCTTTTGCACCGCGTCCATCGCCAGCGTGCGGATGGTGTCGATCGCCAGACTGTCGATGTCGCGCTCGCGTGGCGCGCCCCAACCGCCGTTGTCGCCGTTGACGTCAACCTCAACCGGCTTGGAGGATAGGTCATTGACCATGGCGGCTTGCTCCCAATCGGAAGATGGAGCGCCTGCGGTCCAGCCGAAGCCATGAATATGGGAAGGCCATCGCCGGAGGCGTCCCAATCAGAGACGCTTGACCCCGCTATTTGGTTCAATCTCGCGGGCGATAACTTCGCACACGTCAGGTTCGCCGCCGCCGGTAGCCCCGCTC
>DASXGB010000268.1:0-5281 GCA_036489325.1 Caulobacteraceae bacterium | reverse complement strand
CGACGGGCAGCGCACGACGGCGGCCGATGTGTGGGCCGCGGGCGACGTCACCGGCGGCCTGATGCTGGTCCCCCAGGCCATCCAGGAAGGCTTCGCGGCGGCCACCAATGCGGTCAGCGGCCAGGGCGTGACGGCGCGGCGTGAGATCAATCCGATCGGCAGTTTCACCGACCCGGAATACGCCCAGGTGGGGCTGAGCGAAGCGGCCGCGCGCGCCGGACACGATGTGGCGACGGCGCTCGCACGGTTTGATGCGGTGACCCGGGGCATCGTCGACGGCCGCACCGAGGGCTTCTGCAAACTGATCGTCGACCGCGCGGACCACCGAATCCTCGGCTGTCACGTCGTCGGCGACCGGGCGGTCGATACGGCGCAGATCGCTGCTGTGGCGATGGCGGGCGGGCTGACTGTCGACGCGCTGGCGCGGCTTCCGCTCTCGTTCCCCACCTATGCCGGCGTCCTGGCGAGGGCCGCCGCCTCGGCCGCCTATCATCTGAACAATGGTGAGGGCGCCGGCCGGACGGCCATCGCCTAGTGGCTTGGGCGCCAAGATGGGTGGCGGCGCTGCTCGCGCTCGGCGCGTTGTTCGCGGCGACGGCGACGCAGGCGCAGGACGACGGCCCACGAGTCTACCAGCTGGCGCCGCAAGGCGCGCAAAACTTGACCGCCTTCCTTGTCAACAAGCGCGGCAATGAGGGACCCGATGCCGGCCAGGTCGAGCCGGACTCGCAGACGAGCACGGACATCCTTGTGCTCCGATATGCACGGACCTTCAGCCTGGCCGGGCGGCAGTTCACGCCGTTCGTAATCCTGCCGATGGGACGGCTGAAGGTGACGCAAGGCGCAGGCGCGGGCGGCGAAAGTTCCGGCTTCGGCGACGCGCAGCTCGGCGGAACCTTGGGCCTGTTTGGTGCGCCGGCGCTCGACCGCGCTGCCTATGCCGCTTATCGACCCGCGGTCAGCATGAGCCTGCTCGGCCGCGTCTTTTTCCCGACCGGCGCCTATACCCCCGCGCAGCCGGTGAACCTGGGCGCCAACCGCTTCAGCTACCAACTGGGACTGCCGACGACCTTCATGTTCGGCCAATCGTACCGCGACGCGGGACTGACCGCGTTCGAAATCCTGCCCACCGTCACCTTCTACAGCCCCAACCACCAGCCATTCGGAGCCGATACGCGCACCCAGGCACCCTTGTTCAGCGTTGAGGCGCACCTCACCCACAACCTGCCCGATCGCGTCTGGCTCTCGGCGGACCTGCTTTATCGAGATGGGGGGACCAGCCGGACCGACGGCGTGGACAACATGGATCCGGTTCATGGCTGGTCCGCCGGAGCCTCCGCGGCCTTTCCGTTCGCCGGGAACACGAGCCTCATCTTCACCTACGAACACGTCGTGAAGCGTTGGGACACAGGCCCCGACGGCTGGTTCTTCCGCACGGCCCTCATCGTTCCTTTTTGACTCGGCGGCCCGCGCGCCGCCGCTCGGCCGGCCGACAGCGGCGACGGCTGCCAAGACCGCCTGCCAGGCTCAGATCGGACCCGAGAGCGACAAAGTGTTGCCGTCCGGATCCTTGAACCAGGCGACGCCGTGGCCCGGCTCCGGCGACCAGATGCCCAGTTCGTCCTGTGGCATCTGCTCCATGCCGAAGTGTTCGAAGACGACGCCGCGCGCCGCCAGGGCGCGCACGGCGGCGCGGATATCCCGTACGTTCCATCCCAACGTGGTGCCCGGCCGGACGTTGGCGCTCGCTCCCTTCTGCAGGGCGACGCGCGACGCGCCCGACTGGAAGATCATCAGATGCTCGCTATCCAACACGAAGGTGAGGCCCAGCACGCCCTCGTAGAAGGCCCGTGCGGCCTGCGCATCGCCGGTGGTGATGAAGGCCACCAGCGTTTCGTCGGTGAGGTTCATCGGTTCAGTCTCCCATTGAAAAAGGCGATCGCCATGTCGATGGCGGCCTGGTGGGTCGGCCCCTGCGGGACCTTGGCTGCGCAGATCGGGATCGTCGCGCGCGCGGCCGGCGTGCACACGCCGATGAAGTCGTAGTGCCCGACGCCCGGCAGCACCTTCAGCTCGGCGTGCGGGATGAGGTGGGCTGCCACGAAGCCGTTGGTCGCCGGCGGCGCGACCGGATCTGCGTCGCCGAGGATGATCGCCACAGGCGGTCGGATCCGCTCAAGGCTCTCCGGCGTCAGCTCCTGGACGATGGCGGGCGCGATGGCGAAGACGGCGCGGATGCCTGGAATGGCGTGGTCGTCCCCGGCGCGCGCGGCCTCGCCGGAGAGGGGGGGCGATCGCATCGCAGCGGCGGCGTCATCCTGGCTGAACGAGAACTCCTTCTGCGGCATGCAGATCCCGTCCTGCGGATGGGCCCGGCAGAACACGCCCAGGCGCTCCGGCGAGGCGCGGGCCCCGGCCGCCACCAGCGAGGTGTAGCCGCCGGCGGAAAAGCCGGCGACGCCCAGGCGCGCGCGGTCCATATGCGGGCCGATCACGGGGTCGGCGATGGCCGCATCCAACGCCGCCTTGAGATCCTCGGCCCGATCCCAGGACAGGAGCGCGCCCGCCAACGTCATCTTGTCGAGGCCGTTGTTGCCGGGATGGTCGGGCGCGACCACTACATAGCCGGCGCGGGCCAGCGCCAGGCCGAACCAGGCCAGCGACCGCGCCGAGCCGCCAAAGCCGTGGGAGAGCAGGATCACCGGCCGGCGACGGGCGTTGGCGAAAGGCGCGTCCGGTGCGACCCCGCCCTCGAGGATCAACGGCTTTCCCGGGGGACCCTGGTCGATGCTCTGCTCCACAGAGCCGGCGGCCGCCGGATACCAGACGGTGACGCGCACCTGCGGGCGATGCTCGGCGTCCCGCAACGCGGCGGTGGAATTGGTGGTGACGAGGTGTCGCTCGCCGACCGGTCCGGCATGGGCGGCCAGGGCGACGAAGCCCAGGGCCAGGATCGATGTGACGAGTTTCCATGCTCTCATGGCCGACGAGCCTCCGCCTCCGCGGCCGTTTCATAACCGCGAACGGCGACGGGCGCACGACCGCGGGGCAGCTCTATTGCCTGGCGCGGACCGGGCCTACTCGCGGGGCTTGCCGCTGACGCCTATCTATCGGAGCGAAAGCAAGGAGACTTGAGCTCATGGCCAAGACCATCGTCGTCGTCGGCTACGGCCCCGGCGTCTCGACATCGGTGGCCGAGAAGTTCGGCGCCGAGGGTTTTTCCGTCGCCCTGGTGGCGCGCAATGAGGCGAAGCTGGCGGCCGGCGTCGAAGCGCTGAAGGCCAAAGGCGTCGCGGCCGGCGCCTTTCCCGCTAACGCGGGCGATCCGGCCTCGATCCGGGGCGCCATCGCCGCGGCACGTACCGCATTCGGGCCGATCAGCGTCATCCATTGGAACGCCTACAGCGGCCGTGGCTTTGGCGACCTCCTCGAGGTCGATCCGGCGGCGCTTCCGAACCTGTTCGACGTGGCGCTCGTCGGCCTGTTGAGCGCGGTGCAGGAAGCGCTGCCGGACCTGAAGGCGGCAGGCGATGGCGCCGTCCTCGTCACCAATGGCGCGTTCGGCGAGATCAATCCGATGATCGACGCCTTCGCCATTGCGCTGGGCGAAATGGGCGTGCCGATCGGCAACGCCGCCAAGGCAAAGCTGGTCGGTCTCCTTTCGGCGCGGCTGAAGGGCGACGGCGTCTATGTCGGCGAGGTCACGATCGCCGGCGTGGTCAAGGGCACGGGCCCCGACGCCCCAGGGGCGCCCACCATCGAAGGCGCCGCCATCGCCGACGCGTTCTGGCGCCTCTACCAGGCCCGCGACGAAGTCCGCGCCCGTATCGGCTGACGGAGGGCCGAGCCCGGGGCCGACGGCGCTTCAGCGGGGTCTGGCGTCGGCTAGTTTCGTGGGGCTGGATCGGTCTCGCGCATAGGCGGCCGTCACCATCGGCGAGCCCAAGCGGTTCACGACAAGGTTGACGCGGCTCGTCACGCAGTCGTTCCACAGGGCGCGACCGAAGGAGTCGCCAAGGCCCGCCTTGGGCGCGCAAACCCGCTCCGCCGCGTGGCTGATGCGCTGGAGCATTGTGTCGGCGCCTTCCGAGGTCGTCAGGTCGAGATCGCGGTAGCTCACGGTCGTCGAGACGTCTCCGCCGTCCTGAGCCAGAACCGTCGTGGCGGCTCCGATGGCGGTCGCCATCGTAGCGGCGAGCAGAGCGGTCCGATTCGAAGCAGACATGATCGTCGTCTCCCGGGCGCTTCAGGATTGAAGCGCGCAGGAAGGAACTAGACGGTCGGCTGTCAGGCGGCTGTGACCGAGGTAACGTTGGAAAACGGGTCACAGCGTCCGCTAGGCGCTCCTACGCCCGGTCCCAGGCGCGAGCCGCGCCGTAACAGGAACGGACGGAGCCATTTGGTTAAGTGTCACCGCAATCCCGCCGATAAACGCGCTTTGGAGCGCCGGACGCGGTGAACGTCCG
This sequence comes from Caulobacteraceae bacterium, assembly GCA_036489325.1. Taxonomy (GTDB): domain Bacteria; phylum Pseudomonadota; class Alphaproteobacteria; order Caulobacterales; family Caulobacteraceae; genus Acaudatibacter. Next base: position 815 of record DASXGB010000268.1, on the reverse strand, counting down.
CTTCCGCCTGGAAGCCAATCTCCGCCAACGACCCATTGCCGACGGTCAACCGATCCGTGTTACGCAAGCCCCAGGGTAGATCCGCTGGGGGGCGGCATGGACATCCACAAACCCAAGTCCTGGCATGGCCTTCGCGAATTCCTGAGGGAATATGCGATCATCGTGGCCGGGGTGCTGACCGCGCTGGCCGGCGAACAAGCCGTCGAAGCGCTTCACTGGATGCATCAGGCGGAAGCCGGGGAAGCGGAACTGCGCATCGCCTTCCTTCGCGAAGTGAACAATGCGGCGTTGCGAGAGGCGCAGGACGCCTGCGTGACCCAACGCCTTGCCGCCCTGTCCTCGGTCCTGAGGCAGGCTACGGAAACCGGCCGGCTGCCGCCGATCGCGGCTTTCGGCCATCCGTCCTTCACGCCGTGGACGGTCGGCGCCTGGGAGGTCCTGGTGGCCGATCAGACCGTCTCACACCTGCCGCGGCAGAAGGCGATCGCCTACACAACGATCGTTCAGACAAGCGCCTATCTCAGCGCCCTCAGCGACCGTGAGGAGGATCAGTGGACGGTGCTGGACAGCATGGCCGGCCCTGGGCGCCGGCTGAGCGATGTGGAGGCTCAGCAGCTGCGGACGACGCTGGTCATGGCCGCCGGCTCAAGCGTTCATATGACCCGGACGAGCGCTCGTTTGCGTGACGCCGTGCAGGCCACCGGCCTGCTCCCCGCCGCCGATTTCCCCGCGGCCGTCCGGCGCGCGGCGGACAGCAAGTCGACCGTGGATATCTGCCGCCCAATCGCGGGTCCGCCCGCGGGCGAGGGGTAGGG
>DASXGB010000267.1:0-5915 GCA_036489325.1 Caulobacteraceae bacterium | reverse complement strand
CTACGACCGCTCGATCGGCGTGTGGCGCCGCTTCGAGCCTTGGATCGGACCGCTCAAGGACGCCCTCGGCCCGGCGCTCGAAAACTGGCGCGGCGGTCCACCATAAATCACCATAAACATGGTGATTTCACCGTTATTATTGGTGTCCACAATCCCTTGACGTGCGGTCCGCCGCCGGCCTGCGGAGCCCGCCGATACACGCCGTAAATGCGGGTGTTTCGCCGTAAATACGGATGGGCGACGCCCTGCTTGCCGGCCGCCACCGTAAGAACCGGCTTTCGCCGTAAAGTACGAATTGGTTGGGATGCGGATGTCATATCTCTTCGCTCATCCTGGACGAGCCGCGAGTAGCGGCGAGATCCAAGACCCAGGTGTTTTATCCCAGGTCGGGGTGTTTCAGAAAAAGCCTGGGTCCTGAATGGCCTCGCTGCACGCTCGGCCTTCAGGATGAGCGGAGGGGGGCGGAACGCCTCCGTAAAACGCTGTAACTTCGGGGGGATTCACCGTATCTGACGGCCCCACCGGGGGACGACGGTGGTGGGGCCGGCCGCCACCATTAACGTCCATAAACATGGACGATTCCCCATAAAGTATGGTGTCCAGCGACCTTGACAGGTCTGTCGCTCTACGATGTCAAAGACCGCTCGCGCGAGCGAGTGAGATCTTGCATTATGCTATGTTTCTGAAGCTCTGTCAAGTCGGTGGGTAACCGAAAGCCCTCACCCAGGGCGCCAGGATCTTCTGAACCGGCGCGAGCTCCGCGGCATAGGCGCGCCAGCGCCCTTCCCGGCCCCGATCGAGGCCGCCACGCACCTGGGTCGCGCTCGGCGTCCGCACCGTCCGGCCCCGCGTGGCCGCTTCGACATCGATCATCTGTAGTCGGTAATCGATGCCCATGAAGCGGCAGATCATCGCCAGCTCGCCACCGAAGTCCCTGGTGAGCCTCTCGTAACGCACCTCGTGAATCCGCAGCGGCAGGACGCGGCGATAGATTTCCGCCAGACGCATGGCCGCGGCGTAGCATGCCGCAGTGGTTTCCAGGCTGGTGAACTCATAGGTGAGCGCATTCATCTGGAACGCGTTCATGGCGCAGCTCAGCACGACATCGCGGGGATCGCGGATCGCAAAGAGAATGCGGGCGTCGGGGAAGAGCCTCGCGACTAGCGGCAGGTTGATTGTCCCAGCCGGCGCCTTGTCGAGGAAGACCTTGCGCCTTGGCTCGACGCCGTGTTCGCGCACCACCTCCCAGTAGCGTCGCCGCCAGCTTTCAGCCTGAGCCGCGGTGAGCTTCCCCAGGCGCTCGCAGCCGGCGTCGGTCCTGAGGAATTCCTGATAGGCGTCAGCCAGGGTCGGCGCCTCCTCCAGGGAGGCGATGTCGAAGTTGGCGGCCAGCGCCTGTTCCAGAAGCGTGGTTCCTGAGCGTGGGAAGCCCACCAGAAAGACATGGCCGGCGGCTTCTCGCTGCCTCGCCGGCTCCGGCGTCCAACGCCAGGGTTTGGCGGCGCCGAACCAGGTCGCGAGGCGGAGAAGCTTTGTGGTCTCCGTCTCCCGACCCGCGGCCCTGCCCGCAAACAGGCGCCGCTGCAGCGTCTTGCCGTCCATGGCCGCCTTGAACGCGGTCGTGGTGTCGCCCAGCTGGTCAAGGGTCTGGCCGAGGAGCAGAAGCGCGTCCGAGCGAGAGGACTCATCGAGTCCGGGCGACTTCAGCAGGCGCTCCAGCCCAGTCTTCGCCGCCGCGGGATCGCCGCGGGCCAGGTCGATCCGAGCCTTGAGCCAAGCCGTCGCCGGCGCCGCCGGCAGGCGCTTGGCGTGGGCGGCGGCCGTCTCATAGTCGGCGGTATCGAAAGCGATCAGCGCCAGGCCGTAGCGCGCCTCCGGTCCCTTGTCCCCAGCCGCCAGCGCCGCCTCGAAGGCCGCCCTGGCCTCCTCTGGTCTCGCCAGAGCCTGCAGCGCCCTCCCCTTGCCGGCCAGAGCCGAGGGCGCGCTCGAATCAAGGGTGAGCGCGCGTTCCCAGGCGTCGAGCGCCAGGTCCGGTCGGTTGGCGGCGGCCAGAGTCCTGGCCAGAGCCGTCCAGGCGGCCGGATCGGCCGGCGTGCGCTCGGCCGCCGCGCGCAGCAGGGCGATGGCCTCTTCCAGCCGCCCGGCTCGGACCAGGGCCTCGGCGTTGTTTCGCGGATCTGACGGCCTCATGCCCATGGGCCTGTCTAGCCGCCTTGCCGCTCTCCGGGGAAGCGACTAAACCAGCGCCGCCATGACCTGCTTCTCGAACAATCGATGGCGCCGCCTCGGCCGACCCGCTTAACCCCGCGCCGTTCCAGGCACGGCCATTTCCGTTCGAGAGAATTCCGCCCATGACCGACCCCGCCCCGGCGCCCGACCGCGTCTTTTCCGGCGTCCAACCGTCCGGCGCCCTGCACCTTGGCAACTATCTCGGCGCCCTGGTGAAGTTCGTCGCCCTCCAGCGCGAACGCGAGTGCCTTTTCTGCGTCGTCGACCTGCACGCCATCACCGCCTGGCAGGACCCGGCCCAGCTGGCCGCCCAGACCCGCGAGATCGCGGCCGCCTACATCGCCGCCGGGGTCGACCCGGAGCGGGCGATCATCTTTGTGCAATCGGCTGTGCGCGAGCATTCCGAGCTTGCCTGGATCCTGGATTGCGTGGCGCGGATCGGCTGGCTCGACCGCATGACCCAGTTCAAGGACAAGGTCGGCAAGCACAAGGAGCGGGCCAGCGTCGGCCTCTATGCCTACCCGGTGCTGCAGGCGGCCGACATCCTGCTCTATCGCGCCACTCATGTGCCCGTTGGCGAGGACCAGAAACAGCACCTGGAGCTCGCCCGCGACATCGCCCAGAAGTTCAATCACGACTTCGAGTCGCCCGGCTTCTTCCCCTTGCCAGAGCCCCTGGTCGAAGGTCCAGGCGCGCGGGTGATGTCGCTGCGCGATGGCCAGGCGAAGATGTCGAAATCGGACCCTTCGGATCAGTCGCGGATCAACCTCACCGACACAGCCGACGAGATCGCGAACAAGATCCGACGCGCGCGCACCGATCCGGCGCCGCTTCCGGAGACCGTCGATGGCTTGAAGGATCGTCCGGAGGCGGATAATCTCGTGGGCATCTATGCGGCGCTCGCCGGCGAGAGCCGCCAGGCGGTGCTGGACCGCTTTGCCGGCAAGGGCTTCGCCGAGTTCAAGCCGGCCCTGGCCGACGTGACGGTGGCCGCCCTGGCTCCGGTGGGCGAGGCCATGCGGCGGATGCTAGGCGACCCGGCGGAGATCGACCGCATCCTCGCCGCGGGCGCCGGGCGGGCGCGGGCCCTGGCCGCGCCGGTGATGGCCGATGTGCGCCGTATCGTCGGCTTCTGGGGCGCTTAGGGCCTCGCCGAACTTGCCTTCGCCGGCTCAAAGGACCATCTCAACGTCATGTTCATCCAGACCGAACCGACGCCCAATCCGGCGGTCCTGAAATTCCTGCCCGGGCGGGAGTTGCTCACCAACGGCACGCGCGAGTTCCGCGACGAGAGCGAGGCGCGCGCCTCGCCCCTAGCCGAGAGCCTTTTCGCCGTGCCCGGCGTGACGCGCGTGTTCTTTGCCGGAGAATATCTGACGGTCACCAAAGCCGAGGACCAGGACTGGTCTTGGCTGAAGGCGCCGATCCTGGCAGCGATCATGGACCACTTCACCAGTGGCCAGGGCCTTCTACGCGACGACGCGGACGAAGGTCACGACGCCGAGATCTACGAAGGCGAAGCGGCCAATATAGTCGCCGAGATCAAGGACCTGCTGGATAGCCGCATCCGCCCGGCTGTGGCCCAGGATGGCGGCGACATCCTGTTCTCGAAGTTCGAACCGGCGACCGGTGTCCTGTGGCTGCACATGCGCGGGGCCTGCTCGGGGTGTCCATCATCGGCCGCCACCCTGCGCTCCGGGGTGGAGAACATGATGCGGCACTATGTGCCCGAGGTGACGCGCGTCGAGCAGACGCTCTGAGACTACTCGTCCTCGACACCTGCCTGGAGGCCTGCCAGGCCGCCGTCTTCGCCGACGACGCACCGCTCGTCGTGCAATCAGAGGCCATGGCCCGCGGCCATCAGGAACGACTGGGGCCCATGGTGCGCGAGGTGATGGCGCAGGCCGGCGTGGCCTTTTCCGACCTCGACCGTATAGCCGTCACCGTCGGCCCGGGCTCATTCACCGGCCTTCGCGTCGGCATCGCCTTCGCCAAAGGTCTGGCCCTGGCCGCCGACGTGCCCGCGGTCGGGATCGGGACCCTGGAGGCGCTGGCCGCCGGCGACGCTGCGCCAGGCCGCAAGACGGCGGTGATCGAGGCCGGCCGCGGCGGGGTGTGGCTGCAGTCCTTCGACGGTCAGCATCCGCTGGGTCCGCCACAGAACCTGCCCCTCGAGTTGGCGGACCTCGCCGCCGCAGGACGTCTTGTCGGGCCCAGCGCCTCGCGGCTGGCGGCCTCAGGCCAGGCGGCGTTCGATCTGGCCGCCCCTCCTGCAGCGGCGATCGCCCGCCTCGCGGCCGTCGCGCCGGCGGCGTCCCCGAAACCGCTCTATCTGCGTCCGCCCGACGCGAAGCCGAAGGCGAGATGAGCCACGCGATCGAGCCCTCGACCGCCGCAGCCCTGATGGCAGGCCTGCACGCCAGGGCGCTCGAGGATGCCTGGAGCGAAGCGGATATCGAGTCCCTGCTGAGCAGCCCCGGGATCTTCTCTCTGCTGGCGCGCGCCGAGGACTCGCCGGTTGGGTTCGTGCTCGCCCGCGCCGTCGCCGACGAGGCGGAAATCCTGACTCTCGCTGTCGATCCCGCTTTTCGCCGCCAGGGCGCCGGGCGAGCGCTGGTCGAGGCGGCCGCTGAGGCGGCGGCCGCCGCCGGAGCCGGCTTCCTGTTTCTAGAGGTGGCGGAGGACAACGCCCCCGCGCTCGGCCTCTATGACGCCTGTGGCTTCGCGAGCGTCGGCCGGCGTTCGGGCTACTACGCCCGCGGCGCGCAGCACATCGACGCCCTGATCCTTGGCCGCGCGCTTAACAGCGCTTGAGCCGGACATTATGTTCGCCCCGGTTGAGGAGCTTCCATTGGATCGGCTTGAAAAACTCTGCTTCGAGCGCGGGCTGCGCATGACCGAGCAACGCAAGGTCATCGCGCGGGTCCTATCGTCGGCCCACGATCACCCGGACGTGGAGGAATTGCACCGGCGCGCCCACGCCATCGATCCGCACATCTCGATCGCCACGGTCTACCGCACGGTGCGGTTGTTCGAAGAGTCCGGCATCCTCACTCGCCACGACTTCCGCCAGAACCGCTCGCGCTATGAGGAGGCCAGCGAGACCCATCACGATCACCTGATCGACATGAAGACCGGCGCGGTGGTGGAATTTGTCGACGAGGAGATCGAGGCCCTGCAGCAAAAGATCGCCAAGCGCCTCGGCTATCGCCTGGTCGACCACCGGCTCGAACTCTACGCCGTGCCTTCAGATGACTGACACAACTCTCCCGGACGGGAGGGCCGCCACAAGTAACGCGCCGCCCGAGCGCCGGCTGTTCATCAAGAGCTATGGCTGCCAGATGAACGTCTACGACTCCGAGCGCATGGCCGACCTCCTGGCGCCGCACGGCTACGCCCTCACCGAGGCGCCCGATGATGCCGACCTGGTAGTGCTCAACACCTGCCACATCCGCGAGAAGGCGGCCGAGAAGGTCTATTCCGAGCTCGGACGCATCCGCCAGCTCAAGGAGGCGCGGGCCGCGGCCGGCGAGACGATGACCGTCGTTGTCGCCGGCTGCGTCGCCCAGGCGGAGGGCGAGGAGATCATCCGCCGCGCGCCAATCACCGATCTTGTTGTGGGCCCCCAGGCCTATCACCGCCTGCCCGAACTGATCGCCCAGGCCCATCGCGGGCGCGGCGAGCGG
>DASXGB010000243.1:0-1623 GCA_036489325.1 Caulobacteraceae bacterium | reverse complement strand
CCCGGGGCGATGCCCATCTGCTCCAGGCTCTTGTGCGGCGCCTGTGCGGCTAGCGCAGAGGACATCTGAGCCGCGGCTTCGGGCCTGGCGGCGGGCTTGGCGCCGCCCAGGGCCTCGACGTCGCGGCGGATGATGCGGCCGTGCGGGCCCGACCCGGCCACGCTCGCCAGGTCGACGTTAAGCTGAGCGGCCAGACGGCGGGCCAGGGGCGAAGCAAAGAGCCGTTGGCCGTCCTTTGGCGAGGCTGGACCCCCCTCCCGGCCTTTGGCCGTACTCCCCCCTGAGGGGGGAGAGAGCGCTGGCTCCTCTCCTCCCCCAATGGGGGAGGGGGACCCCGAAGGGGTGGAGGGGGCTACGGCGGTTTCGGTTCTGGGAGCAGCTTCGGTCTTCTCAGCCTTCGGCGCCGGCTCAGGCTTTGATTTCGCCGCTTCGCCCTCCGCGCCCAGACGGGCGATGGGGGTGTTGATCTTCACGCCCTCGGTCCCCTCGGGGACCAGGATCTCGCTGACCACGCCTTCGTCGACGGCCTCGACCTCCATGGTCGCCTTGTCGGTCTCGATCTCGGCGATGACGTCGCCGCTCCTCACCGCATCGCCGACCTTGACCAGCCATTTGGCCAGGGAGCCCTCCTCCATGGTGGGCGAGAGAGCCGGCATCAGGATATCGGTGCTCACGTCGCCTCCCTCGAGCGCAGGGCCATTTCGGCCCCGTGGTCCCGCCAATGATCCTCCCAATGGGCGCCGTCAAACACCGCCATCTCGAGGCGCACGGCCTCGGGCTCGTCCAGGCAGCGGGCATTGACCGACCAGCCGTCGGGGTTGGACCTGGGCCGATAGAAACTCTTCACCCCGCAGACCCTGCAGAACAGGTGATCGGCCTGACCCGTATTGAAGCGGTAGTGAGTGAGCTGGTTCTCGCCCTGAAGGAGCCGGAACCGGCTCTCCGGCACCACGATGTGGACGAATCCGGTCATCCGGCAGATCGAGCAAGTGCAGGTGTCGGCCTTCTCAGTTTCGCCGAGGCTGGCCTCGAAGCGGACCGCTCCGCAATGACAGCCGCCGGCCCGCCAAGTCCCCTCACCGCTCACTTGTAGCAGACCTCGCGGACGGCCGCGGCGATTCGCTCAACCGACGGCAGGGCGAGCGCCTCGAGGTTGGCGGCGTAGGGCATGGGCGTGTCGGCCTGGGTGACGCGCAGCGGCGGGGCGTCCAGCCAATCGAAGGCGTATTGGACGACGCGGGCGGCGACCTCGGCGCCGACGCCGAAGGGGGCCCAGCCTTCCTCGACGGTCACCAGGCGATTGGTCTTCTTGACGCTCTCGACGATGGTCGCGTGATCCAGCGGGCGCAGCGAGCGCAGATCGATGACCTCGGCCTCGATCCCGTCGGCGGCGAGAAGCTCGGCCGCTTCCAGCGCCAGGCCGACCATGCGGGCGTGGGCGGTGATGGTGACGGCGTCGCCCGCGCGGCGGATGCGGGCCTTGCCGATCGGGACCAGCCAGTCGACGCCCTCGGGCACCTCGCCTTCGTGGCCGTAGAGCATCTCGTGCTCGAGGAAGATCACCGGATCGGGATCGCGGATGGCCGACTTCAGCAGACCCTTGGCGTCGGCCGCGTCGTAGGG
>DASXGB010000226.1:0-3184 GCA_036489325.1 Caulobacteraceae bacterium | reverse complement strand
CCTCCAGCAGCAGGCCGCGCAGCCGCGAGCGGTCGTATTCCAGCAGGTCCGCTGGGCCGAGGTTGCGGGCTACCAGGATGGCGTTTTCCGGAAGCTCCCGCGTCCGGCCGCCGTTGCCCGCCAGATGCCGCAGCAGCCGGTCGTTGAGGTCCTCCAGGTCGTGGACGCGCTCGCGCAGATAGGGATCGCGCGCCTGGCCGAGGCCGGCGCGATGCTCGGAGCGCACGCGTTCGACCGCGGCCTCGGCGGTCAGGCCGGAGTTCACCGCATCGAGCAGGGAGTGGTTCCAGCTGCGGCTGTGCGCCAGCATGCGGTAGGTCTCGAGCACGTCGTAGGAGGCGCCCAGGATGCCCTCGTGGCCGTCGAGCATGGCGTCGATCTGGGTCTGCAGTCTGGCGATGGCGCCGGTGATCCTCACCTCCTCGGCGGCGGTGTCGTCCGACAGCAGGCGCCCCGGCGCCATGGGCGCCTCGTGCAAGACGGCGACGCCGAACGCCAGACCATCGGCGAGCTTGGCGCCCTTGAGCCGCTCAGGCCGGCGGGGCGCGATCTCGACGTCCTTGAGCTCGTCACGGGTGAGCAGGTCGCCGGCGGCGACGGTCTCGGACAGGACCATGGCGATGATCTGCAGGTCCTCGACATCGTCCTCGGCATAGATGCGGCTGGTGCGGTTCTGCACCACCAGAACGCCGATCGCCCGGCCGCCGCGCAGCAGGGGCACGCCCAGGAAGGCGTGGAACGGATCCTCGTGGGTTTCCGGCCGGTAGCTGAAGGCCGGATGGTTCGGCGCGTCGGACAGGTTGAGCGGCCGCCCGGTGCGCATGATCTCGCCGACCAGGCCCTCGCCTGGCTTGAGCTTGGTCTTGTGCACCGCGGCCGGATCGAGACCCTCGGTGGAGAAGAGCTCCATCTCTCCGGAGGCGCGGCGCAGATAGATCGAGCACACCTCGGCGACCATGCTGAGCGCGATGGTGCGCACCACCATGGTCAGCTTGGCCTGGGCGGGACCCTCGCCGGCCATGGCTTCGCGGATCTGACGAAGCAGGCTGCGCGGTCCTCTAAGCGCGAGGCCGGTGGTCGACATGGTCGTGCCCAGGGTTCCTCTCCCTTGCCGCGAGCGCCTATAGCAGACTTTCCAAATATGGCGCGGGAACGACACCGTGAATGAGGCCGCTGGCCCGCGTTTGCTTAAACGCGCGACACTCGACCCCGACGCCGACGAAGGCCTGCCCATGCCGCTGCGCGCCTGGGCGATCGCCTCGGTGGCCCTGGCCATCTCCATGACGGTGCTCGACAGCTCGATCGCCAACGTCGCCCTGCCGGTGATCGCCCGCCAGTTCGGCGCCGCGCCGGCGGATTCGGTGTGGATCGTCAACGCCTATCAGCTGGCTATCGTCACCGCCCTGCTGCCCCTGGCCTCGCTCGGCGAGCGCGTCGGCTATCGCCGCATCTACCTCACCGGCCTCACGGTCTTCATCCTGGCCTCGCTCGCCTGCGCCCTCTCGCGCTCCCTGCCGATGCTGACCCTGGCCCGCACCCTGCAGGGTTTCGGCGCGGCCGGGGTGATGAGCGTCAACGGGGCCCTGGTGCGGTTCATCTATCCGTCGCGCCTGCTCGGCCGCGGCGTCGGTCTCAACGCCATGGTGGTGTCGATCACCTCGGCCATCGGCCCCAGCGTCGCCTCGGCGATCCTGGCGGTGGGGCCCTGGCCATGGCTCTTCGCGGTCAACATCCCCGTGGGCCTGGCGGCCCTCGCCCTGGCGGGCCGGGTGCTGCCGGCCAATCCCCTCTCCGAGCGGCCGTTCGACTGGCTGAGCGCCCTGCTCAACGCCCTGACCTTCGGTCTCGTCATCGGCGGCATCGACACGGTGACGCGCACAGCGGCCAAGGCCTGGGGCGCGGCCGAACTGGCGATCGGGATCGCCGCCGGCGCCCTCCTGGCCCGCCGCGAATGGTCCCGGCCCCGGCCGCTGGTGCCGTTCGACCTGCTCCGCGACCGCGCCTTCGCCCTCTCGGTGATGACCTCGATCGCCTCCTTCGCCGCCCAGATGCTGGCTTTCGTCTCCCTGCCGTTCCACTTCGAGCTGACGCTGCATCGCAGCCAGGTGGCCACCGGCCTGCTGCTGACGCCGTGGCCGGCGGCGGTGGCCGTCGCCGCGCCCCTGGCCGGGCGGCTGGCCGACAGGGTCTCCTCGCCCCTGTTGTGCGCCGTCGGCCTCCTGGCCCTCACGGTCGGCATGGCGGCCTTGGCGACCCTGAGGGCCGACGCTTCCACGCTCGACATCGCCTGGCGCATGGCCCTGTGCGGGGCGGGTTTCGGCTTCTTCCAGGCGCCCAACAACCGGATGATGCTGTCGGCCGCGCCGCGCGAGCGGGCCGGCGCTGCCGGCGGCATGCTCGGCACCGCCCGGCTCACCGGCCAGACCACCGGCGCGGTGCTGACGGCCATCGCACTCGGCTGGTTCGGGGCGCGCGGGGAGGCGACGGCCCTGGTCCTGGGCGCCGGCTTCGCCTTCGCCGCGGCGGTGTTCAGCGCGTTGAGGCTGACGCCAAAGCGGGGCTAGCGCCGCAACTGCGTCGCCAGGACAACTTGCGGATCACGCAAATCACGTCTGAAGCTATTTCACTGCCACTCACTTTGCTCGGCCTCTAGAGTCCAGCCTCGGCGATCGATCGCCAAACGCGGAGGATGTCATGGACGCCCTGGAGCCGCGGCACGCGCAGTACGATCAGCTGCGGCGCGAGTGCCCGGTGTGGTTCCACGCGGAGACCCGCACCTTCCTTCTCAGCCGGCTGGCCGACGCCCGCGCCTGGCTCGGCGACGCCGAGCAGTGGCAGAACGCCGACCGGGCTGAAGACGGCGCCCTGATCCACAGGTTCAAGCCGGCGGACATGAACCGGCCCGGCGAGCGCGACGCGGGGATCGGCTGGATGGACGAGCCCGACCATTCGCGCGTGCGCCGCCCGATCCAGGCGGCGTTGATGCGCCGCATGGCGGCGATGAAGGGCGAGGTGGCGGCCATCGTCGAGGCCCACCTGGCGCGCCTGCCGGCCGGCGGCTTCGATGTCATGGCCGACTACGCCATGCCGATCCCCATCGCGGTGATCGGGCGGGTGCTGGGCGTCGATACGGCCGACACCGGGCGCTTCCGCGCCTGGTCGGAGGCGATCATGAGCATCTTCG
>DASXGB010000212.1:0-3250 GCA_036489325.1 Caulobacteraceae bacterium | reverse complement strand
CGCGGCTGGAGGGGCCGCGCTTCGCCTACCCCCTGTCGCTGCAGATGGCCGAGCGGCTGACCGCGCCGCGCATCGCGCTGGTGGGCGATAGCGGCCACGCCATCCACCCGATCGCCGGCCAGGGGCTCAACATGGGCCTCAAGGACTGCGCCGCCCTGGCCGAGGTGGTGGTCGAGGCGGTGCGGCTCGGCGAAGACATCGGCGCGCTCACCGTGCTGGCGCGCTTCGAGCGCTGGCGGCGGGCCGACAACATCGCCGTGGCGGCGGCGACGGACGCCTTCAACCGCCTGTTCAGCAACGACATCCCGCTGGTGCGCGGGTTGCGGGGCCTGGGCATGGCCGCGGTCAACCGCATCGGCCCGGCGCGGCGCCTGTTCATGACCGAAGCCGGCGGCGCGCTGGGCGATCTGCCACGGCTGCTGCGGGGGGAGGCGCTGTAGCTGCGGGGCGCGGAACCTCGCAATCAGTAAGCTGTCACCGAAACACCCTGCGCTGATCTCCGCTCATCCCCGCGAAAGCGGGGACCCAGGCTTTTTGTGAAAGGCTGGCGCTCAACGACAAAACCCCTGGATCCCGGCTCGCCTCGCTACTCGCTCGGCGTCCGGGACGAGCGGGGGGAAGGAATGCGCAATCCATCCGCGGCCATCTGTGGATCCTTCCCTTTGGCGGGGCAAGACGCCGGCGCACCGTTCCTATTCTCCGTGCATCCCCGCGAAAGCGGGGACCCAGGCTTTTTATGAGAGGCTGGGGCTTAACGATAAAACGCCTGGATCCCGGCTCGCCTCGCTACTCGCTCGGCGTCCGGGACGAGCGGAGAAAGGGGACGGGGCGGCGTAAACCCTCACCCGGGCCGCCTTCGCTAAAGCTTCGGCGCGCTCGACCTCTCCCTCCCTGGCTTCGCCGAAGCGAAGCTTTCGGCTTCGCCAAGGCGAGAGGGAGAGGTTATGGGCGCTGTGACTCTCCCCCTGGGAGAGGTGGATTTTCCGCCTCGTCCAGGCTGCGGGCTTCTTCGGGGAGCATGATGGGGACGCCGTCGCGGATGGGGTAGGCCAGGCGGGCGCTCTTGCTGATGAGCTCCTGGCGCTCGCGGTCGTAGTCCAGGCGCCCGTGGGTCACCGGGCAGACGAGGATCTCCAGCAGCCTGGGGTCGATCTCGGGGTGGGCGCTCATGAGGTTGTCAGGCCTACTGGATCATCGGGGGCGCGTCATCCCCCTCGTCGCCGAGGGCGGCGTCGATGGCCAGGAGGGCCTCCAGCGTCGCTCGCCGGGCGTCCGGATCGGCCGCCTCCAGCAGGGCCTGCTTCTCGGCCGGGTCGAACGGCAGGGCCATGGAGAGGCTGGCGATCAGGGCCGGGCCGGGCGCGGCGGCGACCGCCTCCCACTCGATGGAGAGGCCTTTGCCCTCGAGGTAGCGGCGCAGCAGGCCGAGGAAGGCGGTGCGGTCGAACTCCTCGGCTTCGTCTTCGACGAGGTCCTTCTCGAAGCGGGCGTAGGAGGGGCGCACCTGGCGATAGGGGGTGAGCCTCGGCAGCTCCTCGCCGGTCTCGAAGCGGATGAGCCCGGTGAGCGCGATGAGATAGATGCCATCGCCCGTCTCGGAATAGCTGGTGATGCGGCCGGCGCAGCCGACGGCGGCGAGGTGCGGATTGGCGCGCGTGCCGCCGGGCGCGGGCTGGAGCATGCCGATGACCCGGCCGCCGGACATGGCGTCGTCGACCATGTTGAGATAGCGCGGCTCGAAGATGCGCAGGGGCAGGACGCCGCCTGGCAGCAGCAGGACGCCCGCCAGCGGAAAGACGGGGATCACGTCGGGCAGATCGGTCAATCGACGGTAGGACGCCACCGCTTCGCTCCGGCCCCCGAAGCCCAAACGGGATTTTAGGGAATGAGTTCGTTCACGAGAACAGGATCGACGACAGCCGCCGGCGCCCCTGCCTGGTCACCTCGGACGTCTGGCCGGCCGCCTCGAACACCTTGAGCAGCTGGGCCCGGGCCGCGCCCTCGGTCCAGTCGCGGTCGCGGCCGACGATCTCCCGCAGCTGGTCGGCGGCCTCGGCGAACTTTCCCTTGGCGGCGAGGGCGGCGGCGAGCTCGGCGCGGGCGGCGTGGTCGTTCGGATCGGCGGCGAGCTTCTTCTCCGCGGCGGCGGTGTCCGACGGGCCGGATTTGGCCAGCGCCAGGGCGGCGCGCACGCTTTCCAGGTCGGCGTTCTTCGCCCCCTCCGGGGCCATGGCGGCGACCTCGGCCGCGCGCTCGGTGTCACCACCGGCGAGGTAGCAGCGGGCGAGGCCGCCGATGGCGTCGAGGTTGTCGGGCGCGGCCTGCAGGGCGGCGGCGAAGGCCTGGGCGGCGCCGGCGGTATCGCCGTGCTCGAGGGCCTCGCGGCCCATGGCGACGAGCTCCTCGGTCTCGGAGACCTGCGGGGCCTTGATCAGGCGCTCGACGAAGGCCTTCACCTGGCTCTCCGGCAGGGCGCCGGTGAAGGCGTCCACCGGCCGGCCGCCATCGAAGGCGTAGACGGTGGGGACCGACTGCACGCGCAGCTGGCCGGCGAAGGTCGGGTTCTTGTCGATGTCGATCTTGACCAGCTTCACGGCGCCGCCCGCGGCCTTGACCGCCTTTTCCAGGAGCGGCGTCAGCTGCTTGCACGGCCCGCACCAGGTGGCCCAGAAATCGATGATCACCGGGGTTTCTTTCGAGGCCTCGATGACGTCGGCGATGAAGCCGGCGTCCGTGCCGTCCTTGATGACGTCGGCCATGTTGGGGGCCAGGGGCGACGCGGCGCCGGCGGCGGTTTCTCCGATCAGGCTCATGGTGTGACGCTCATGGGTTCGGGATCAGGGTTTCAGGATCGCGGTCTTTGGGGAATTTCGAGGCCCTAACATGGTCGCGCCGGGATTTCCGCGCAATGCGGGTCTCAACTCTCCTCCCCCTCAGGGGGAGGGGGACCCCGAAGGGGTGGAGGGGGTCAGAGGCGCCGGACGTTGACCCCCCTCCCGGCCTGCGGCCGTACTCCCCCCTGAGGGGGGAGAGAGGGATTTTTTGATCCACAGATGGCCGCAGATGGCCGCAGATGGATGAGCTTGAGGCGTCATCGCCAGGGTCTGGATTGCGCGCCAAAGGGGCGCGCGGAAGAACGCTCTCCTCCTCCTCCGCTCATCCTGGACGAGCCGCGAGTAGCGGCGAGATCCAGGACCCAGGTGTTTTATCGAAGGGCAGATGGTTTCATAAAAAGCCTGGGTCCCGGCTC
>DASXGB010000209.1:0-24507 GCA_036489325.1 Caulobacteraceae bacterium | reverse complement strand
GAATCGTCTCTGCCCTGATCAATTATCAGCTGACTGGCGAGGCGCTGGCTCACTGTCTCGAACTGTCCGGCGCCCGCATCTGTGTGGCCGACGCCTCGACGCGGGCGGCGCTGGATGCGGTCGCCGTAACTGGCGCGGTGGCGACGGACGTGGATGTCGATCTTCACGGCGCCTCTTCGAGCGAGGTTCGTCGGCCGCCTGGGAGCACACGGGCCGGCATGACCGCGGCGGACACGGCGCTATTGGTCTACACCAGCGGCACCACCGGCCTGCCCAAGGCTGCGCGGATCACTCACATGCGTGCCCAGCTCTATATGCGGGGCTTCGCCGGAGCGACCGGTGCGAAACCCAGCGACCGGATCTACGTCACCTTACCCCTCTACCACGCGACCGGAGGTCTCTGCGCCATGGGCGCGGCCCTGCTGAACGGCGGATCGGTCATTCTCCGACATTCATTCTCGGCCGGTCACTTCTGGGATGAGATCCGCGACGAGAAAGCGACGATGTTCGTCTATATCGGCGAGCTCTGCCGGTATCTCGCCAACAGGCCGGCGACGGCGTCCGAAACCGCCCACAAGATCAGGCTGGCGTTCGGTAATGGACTCTCGCGCGATGTCTGGCCGGAGCTGAAGCGTCGCTTCGCGGTGCCGCGCGTGCTCGAGTTCTACGGCTCGACCGAAGGCAACGTCTCGATGTTCAATTTCGACGGCGGGGAGGGCGCCATCGGCCGGATTCCCGGCTACCTCGCGCACCTTTTCAACGTCGCGCTTGTCCGGTTCGACGTCGAGGCCGAAGCGCCGGTGCGTGGGGATGACGGGTTCTGCGTCGCCTGCGGGCCGGACGAGCCGGGAGAGTGTCTCGGCGCCATCCACGGCGGCGCCCGCTCGGATTATGCCGGCTATGTCGATCACGCCGAGAGCGAGAAGAAGGTGCTGAGGGACGTCTTCCGCGAGGGTGACGCCTGGTTTCGCACCGGCGACCTGCTGCGCCGCGATCGCCTCGGATATTTCTACTTTGTCGATCGGATAGGCGACACGTTCCGCTGGAAGGGCGAGAACGTCTCGACCACGGAAGTCAGCGAAGTAGTCGCCGCCGCGCCTGGGGTACTCGAGGCCACGGTTTACGGCGTTGCGCTTCCCCACCACGAGGGCCGGGCTGGCATGGCGAGCCTTGTCACCGGCCCTGATTTCAACCTCCAGACCTTGAGCGCGGCGCTGGAACGATCCCTGCCCGCCTACGCGCGGCCGTTATTCCTGAGGCTTACCGATTCCCTCGCCGTCACCGGGACCTTCAAACCCCGCAAGATGGATCTGATGGCGGCGGGCTTCGATCCGGCGAAGTGCGACGGCCCGCTCTATTTTCATGATCACGACACGGGGTTCACGCCGCTCACGGCCGAGGTCTATGCGCGGATCATGGCCGGGGAAGCCAGGATCTGATCATCGTCGGTATTGAGCCGGCGCTCGCCTATATCTGGGGCGCGATGAGCGAAACGAGTCTCCCGGCCGGCGCCGCCCTGATCAAGGATCAGGTCAAGCGCCTGCCCGACACACCGGGCGTCTACCGCATGTTCGGCGACGATGGCGAGGCGCTCTACGTCGGTAAGGCCAGGTCCCTGAAGAAGCGGGTCTCGCAATACGCCCAGGGCCGCTTTCACACGCAGCGCATCGCTCTGATGGTCAGCCTGACCCGCTCGATGGAATTCACCACGACCCGTACGGAGACCGACGCGCTTCTTCTGGAAATCAACCTGATCAAGCAGTTGAAGCCGCGTTTCAATGTCCTGCTTCGTGACGACAAGAGCTTCCCCGAGATCGTCATCCGGCGCGAACATCCGGCCGCCCAGCTCAAGAAGCACCGCGGCGCCCACTCGATCAAAGGCGACTATTTTGGCCCATTCGCCAGCGCCTGGGCGGTCAACCGCACGCTGAACACCCTGCAGAAGGCCTTTCTTCTGCGGTCGTGCTCGGACAACGTTTACGAGTCGCGGACCCGACCCTGCCTGCTGCATCAGATCCGCCGCTGCTCGGCGCCTTGCGTCGGCCTCATCTCGATCGAGGATTACGACGAGCTCGTCGCCGAGGCCCAGGCGTTCCTGGCCGGCCGCAGCCGGGCCGTCATGGCGCGGATGAGCGGTGAGATGCAGGCGGCTTCTGACGGCCTCGAATTCGAGCAAGCGGCGCGCCTCAGAGACCGGATCCGCGCGCTCTCATCGGTGTCCGAGGAGACGCAGATCAATCCAAGAAGCGTCAATGAGGCGGATGTCTTCGCGCTCGCCGCCGAGGGCGGCGCGGCCTGTGTGCAGGTGTTCTTCTTCCGGGCCGGACAGAACTGGGGCAACCGCGCCTATTTCCCACGCGTCGACCGGAGCGACACGGATGAAGAGATCATGTCGGCCTTTCTGGGCCAATTCTACGAAGACCGGCCGATCCCGCGGCTGATCCTGGTCAACACCATTCCGGCGGACGTGGCCCTGCTCACGGAGGCTTTCTCGCTGAAGGCCCGTCGCAAGTCGGAGATCGTCTGCCCAAGCCGCGGCGAGAAACGGGACCTCGTGGTTCACGCGCTGGCCAACGCCCGCGAAGCGCTCGGCCGCAAGATGGCCGAGAGTTCGGCTCAGTCGCGGCTTCTGTCCGGGGTGGCGGAAGTCTTGGCTCTCGAGGCGCCGCCGGAGCGCATCGAGGTCTATGACAACTCGCATATCATGGGGACGAATGCGGTGGGCGGAATGATCGTCGCCGGCCCGGAAGGCTTCCAGAAGAGCCAGTACCGCAAATTCAACATCAAGAACTCAGACCTAACCCCAGGCGACGATTATGGAATGATGCGCGAGGTGCTGCGGCGACGCTTCTCGCGGCTGGCCAAGGAGGAGGAGGCCGGCGAGACACCACCCAGGCCCGATCTGGTGCTGGTGGATGGCGGCGCCGGCCAGCTCGATGCTGCCCTGCAGGTGATGGCCGACCTCGGGGTCGATGACATCGCGGTGATCGGCGTCGCCAAGGGGCCGGACCGGGACGCCGGGCTGGAGCGGTTCTTCGCGCCGGGCAAGGCGCCCTTCATGCTCGAGCCCAAGAGCCCTGTGCTCTACTACCTTCAGCGGCTCCGCGATGAGGCGCATCGTTTCGCTATCGGCGCCCATCGGACGCGCCGGGCTGGAGAGATGAGGCGCAATCCGCTCGACGAAATCGAAGGTGTGGGGCCAAACCGGAAGAAAGCCCTGCTGCACGCCTTCGGCTCAGCCAGGGGCGTCTCGCGCGCCTCGATCGAAGATCTGGAGAAGGTGGACGGGGTCAGCGAACCGCTCGCCCGCCGGATCCACGATCACTTCCGCAAGGGCGCTTGATCAGTAGGGCTGGTCAGGCCGCCTGGGCGCCATAGGTGAGGGCGACGAAGACGTCTTCCAGGTCGGGCTCCTCGGTGCGCAGATCCTTGATTGGAACGCCGGCGGCGCGGACAGCGGCGATAACCTGCTCGACTCCGGCGTCCGCCGTTCTGAAGGTGACCGCCAGGTCGCCGCCCACGCGCAGACGCGCCTCGAAGGGGCTGAGGTCCGGCGGGGCGTCAAGCGGCGATTCAGGCGTAACCACCACGGTGCGACTGTCGATCCGACGCAGGAGCTGGCGGGTGGGCTCGCACGCCACGACCTGGCCGTGGTTGACGATGGCGATGGTCTCGCACAGCTGCTCGGCTTCCTCGAGGTAGTGGGTCGTCAGAACGATGGTCACGCCCTGGCGGTTCAGCTCGAGTACGTAGTTCCATAGTTGTCGCCGGAGCTCGACGTCGACGCCCGCCGTCGGCTCATCAAGGATCAGCACCGGCGGATTGTGGACCATGGCCTTGGCCACCATCAGCCGTCGCTTCATGCCGCCGGAGAGCTGGCGCACATAGGCGCCGGCCTTATCGCTCAGGCCAACTGCCGCGAGGAGTTCAGCCGTCCGCCGCTCGCCCGCCGGCACACCATAGAGACCCGCCTGGACGTCCAGCGACTCGCGCGGTGTGAAGAACGGATCGGCGGCGATCTCCTGAGGCACCACGCCGATCGCCGCGCGCGCGTCGCGCGGGCGCTCGTCGATGTCGCGGCCCCAGATGCGGACCTGACCGCCGGACTTCTTGGTCATGCCGGCAAGAATATTGATGAAGGTCGATTTGCCGGCGCCGTTCGGACCCAGGAGCCCGAAGATCGAGCCGCGGGGCACAAGGAGGTCGACGCCCTTCAGGGCGTGGACTTCTGGCGTTGTCCGGGTCGCCGGGTAAATCTTGGTGAGCGCGCGCGCCTCGATGGCGAACTCGGGCAGGGCTTCGGTGGGCGTCATGATCCGGAAGGCTGATTGACGGAACGATCCGCCGCCACCTACTTAAGGTTCGTCGACCCCCGACGCCAATCCAATTGCGAAGTTCCGATGTCCCAAGACCTTGCATCCTCGTCGGCGCCCGACCCATCGCAGCCCGAGGTGATCACCGTCCGCTCCCGGCGCATCGCCTGTGACGGGGTCGGCGGCGCGCTCGGCCATCCGCTCGTCTGGCTGGAGATGGGTGATCAGGACTTCGTCGAATGCGGCTATTGCGATCGCCGTTTCGTGTTCGCCACGTCCGGAACGGACGCCGGCGCCCACACACCGGGCGTCTACGAAAGCAACCACTGACGGTTCAGAGTTGCAGCCACGCCGCCAAGGCGGCCAGTCGCTGATCCTCGCTCCATGGCGGGCCGAGCGTTGAACCCATCGCCTTGAGTTTCCCGTTGAGGGCCGCTCGATCCAAGCCAAGGTGGTCACAGGCGAGCGCCTGCAACTCGCCTTCGACGGGCCGGCGGACGTCAAGACCCAGGTCGACGCAGGCGGCGGCCACAACGTCGCGATAAAACTCGCCCTCAGCGGCGTGTTGCAGTGTGTGGCTGCGGAAGATATCCGTCAGCTGCTCCGGGGTGCGCCGCCCGCCGGTCGGGACGACGGCGATCGCGGGTCTTTCGCCGTCTCGCGCTAGCAGGCCGACAACCTGGGCGACGCCGGATCGGGCGTTGGCCTCTACTGCGGATCGCACACGCGCGATCAGCGCCTCGGCGTTGGTCGCTACGGCTTCGGCCGCCTGATGATAGACGCCGCGCTCGGCCCCGGCGGCGAACACAAGCCTTTGCCGAACCAGCACCGTCGGCTCTTCACGATCTCCTGTCAGGGCTACGACGGGAGTCCAGTAGGTGTGCGGCCGAAATCCAAGGATGACGTCGCCCGCCATGTCCCCAGTCTCCCTCTGGCGCCTCAGAGTCTATCGGCGGCCGGCGCACCTTTCTACAGGACCGAACGTTTCCCCGAGCAGGCGGGGAGCGGGCGGGCCAGGGAGAGATTGAGATGAAACTATCGAGGCTATTGATCGTCTCCGCCGCCGCCGCAATGTTTGCCGGCTGCACGGCTCACCTAGGCCCCGGCTACGCCGGCGTGGTCGTGGGCCCCGTCGCCGACGTCGACTACGACGCCTACTACGACGGCTACTACGGGCCGATCTACGACGGCTACTGGGGCGATGATGGCGTATTCATTTATCGGACCAACGAGGGCGGCCATTGGATGCGCGGAGATACGACCCATTTCCGTCACGACACTGCAACGGGTTTCAACCACATCCGTGGCACGGCCCGCGCCCAGGTCCGGCCGGCGAGAACGCCCGGCTAGCCCCTACTGAGCGACCGACGTAAACCGGATCGGCAGGCGGATCCGTGCGCCATCCACGGGTCCGCCATCTTCGGTCCACGGGCTCATCCGCATCCCAACCACGGCCTTGAGGGCCGCGTCCGAAAAGCCGAGGTTGGGAGGATCGCCCGAGCCGTCCGCCTGACAATTGACCAAGGTTCCGTCGGCTGCGACCGTGCAGTCGACGGCGCCTGTTCCGGATGTGACTCCCTTGGCGTTGGCCTGGGCGGGGAAGAGCCGCGAGAGTTCAGCCAGGCTTGGCGCCGAGAGCCAAACCGGCTCGGCAATTCGCCTCTGCTTGGCGTCGTCGCCAAAAGGCGCAGAGATCCTGACGAGGACATTGGCGGACAACGGTTCGTGTGACTTGAGCAGGCCTGGATCGATCCGCATCTGAAACAGATGCGCCAGCTTGAGGGCGGCGACGTCGAAATCGCGTTCGATCGGCCGCTCGTACAGTGCCTTGCAGTCCTTGAGCCGGCCATCGCGCTCCAGAGCGCAGTGCATGAACACCTGGCCTGTCACTCCTCCCCCGATATCGGGGTAAACCGCGTATGTGTCTGCGAACCCCGGAGCGGCCAGCCAGGGACCGACGGCCAATTGGGCGTCCCCGTTTGAGACCGTGGCGAAACCGATGGAGAAGTGAAAAACGCCACCGGTGGCTGTAGCGGCATCGGGATCCAGGCGAAAGAAGCGCGATAAGCTTACGGCGGCTCCGCCGAAGCTGGCGCCTTCAGGTATCTCGCGCACGACCTTGCATTTCTGGAGATGGCCGTCGGTTTCGACACCACAGTCGAGCGCCACGTTTCCCGGCATGCCGACGTTGGCCGCGGCGTGCGGGTAGAGGACGTTGTATTCGCTCCCCGACGGCCGCTGGACAAAGCGTGTCCCAAGGCCGATCGGCGAGAGTACGCTCAACGGCGCCGTCGTACTTTCAGGCATTGGCGCCGCGCTCACCGCAGCGGCCAGAATGGCGACTGTTAACACCGCCCCGGATAATCCCCCATGTCCTGGCCGGCAGCCGCCGAGCCATTCGCCCTCGCGAAGTCTGATGACCTCGCGCAACGCTCACCCTATTGTCTCCTCCCCATGTCCGCCCTCGCCACAGACGCCGAAACGGAAATCTCCCCCGCCACGGGCTCGGACACTCGCCTCTACCTGGTCGACGGATCGGGCTTCATATTCCGAGCCTATCATGCGCTGCCGCCGCTGACGCGCAAGTCTGATGGCCTGCCCGTGGGCGCGGTGCAGGGATTCTGCAACATGTTGTGGAAGTTGCTGCTCGACATGAAGGCATCGCCGGATGCGCCGACCCACCTGGCCGTCATCTTCGACCACTCCGAATCAACCTTCCGCAACAAGATCTACCCCGCCTACAAGGCGCACCGGCCGCCGGCGCCGGAAGACCTCGTTCCGCAGTTTTCCCTGGTGCGCCAGGCGACCCGGGCCTTCGGTGTCCCCTGCCTGGAATTGCCGGGCTACGAAGCCGACGATCTGATCGCCGCCTATTGCCGGGAAGTGAGGGACCTGGGCGGCGAGGCGGTGATCGTCTCCTCGGACAAGGACCTGATGCAGCTCGTCGGCGATCGGGTCTCCATGCTCGACACGATGAAGAACGTGCGGATCGGCCGCGATGAGGTGATCGAGAAGTTCGGCGTACCGCCTGAAAAGGTCATCGACGTCCAGGCGTTGTGCGGCGATCCGGTGGACAATGTTCCCGGCGCGCCCGGGATCGGCATCAAGACCGCCTCGGCGCTGATCAACGAATTTGGCGATCTCGATTCCGTGCTGGTTCGCGCCTCCGAGATCAAGCAGGAGAAGCGTCGGCAGACGCTGATCGAATTCGCAGACCAGATCCGGGTATCGCGCCAGCTCGTCACACTGGACGAGCACACGCCGCTGCCTGAGCCGCTCGAGGAACTGGTTGTGGCGCTGCCGGATCCGGCGACGCTTGGAAAGTTTCTGGAAGAGATGGAATTCCGCACTCTGGCGCGGCGGCTCGGCGAAGCCGGCGCCGTCGCCAAGGCGGTCGAGGATTCACCTCGACCGGATAGCCCGATCGACGTCGAGGCCTATGTCTGCATTCGCGATCTCGACACGCTTCGCGACTGGGCGGCGCGGGCGCGGAACAAAGGCGTCGTCGCCTTCGACGTTAAAACCGACCTGCTGTCGTCGGCCAACTCGGACCTCGTCGGGATCTCATTGGCTCTGTCGCCGGGCGAGGCCTGCTACATCCCGATCGGCCACGCCTCCTCCGAAGGGCTGGCCCTCGAGGAAACGGCGGACCTCACCCAGCTGGCGCTCCCAGACCTCATCGAAGTTCTGAAGCCGATGCTGGAGGACCCCGCGGTCCTCAAGGTGGCTCACAACGCCAAGTATGATCTCGCGATCTTTTCGCGCTACGGCGTGCGGGTCGCGCCTATCGAAGACACCATGCTCATCTCCTACGTGCTGGAGGCGGGTCTGCATGGGCATGGCATGGACGAGCTTTCGGTTCTCTGGCTCGGCCACCAGCCGATCGCGTTGAAGGACGTCGCCGGCGCCGGCAAAAACCAGAAGAGTTTCATGTACGTCGAACTGAAGCCTGCCACCTGCTACGCCGCCGAAGACGCCGACATCACGCTGCGCCTTTACGAGCGGTTGCGGGGACGGCTGGCGAAAGAGGGGCTGCTGACCGTCTATGAGACGCTCGAGCGGCCGCTGCCGGCGGTGCTGGCGGACATGGAATGCGCCGGCGTGCGCATCGATCCAGACCGTTTGCGACGGCTGTCGCATGAGTTCTCGCTTCGCATGGCCGATCTGGAGGCCGAGGCGCAGACCCTCGCCGGCCGTCAATTCAACCTCGGCAGTCCCAAGCAGATCGGTGACGTGCTGTTCGGCGAGTTGGGACTTCCCGGCGGCAGGAGGACGGCGACCGGAGTCTGGAGCACAGACGCCGGCGTCCTGGAGGAACTGGCTCAGGGCCACGCCTTGCCGCGTGTCATTCTCGATTGGCGCCAACTCGCCAAGCTCAAGGGCACCTACACCGATGCGCTCGTCCTGGCGGTAAGCGAGCGGACGGGTCGCGTTCACACCTCTTTCGCCCTGGCGTCGACGACGACCGGCCGGCTGTCTTCGATGGATCCCAACTTGCAGAACATCCCTGTCCGCACGGAAGAGGGTCGGAAGATCCGTGCGGCCTTCGTGGCCGAGCCCGGTCGCCTCCTGATCAGCGCCGACTACAGTCAGATCGAACTGCGGCTCCTGGCCCATATCGGCGATATTCCGCAGCTGAAACGCGCCTTCCAGGAAGGGCTCGATATCCATGCCATGACTGCGTCGGAGATGTTCGGCGTGCCCGTGGAGGGAATGCCGAGTGAGACGCGCCGCCGCGCCAAGGCGATCAATTTCGGCATTGTCTATGGCATTTCCGCCTTTGGGCTCGCCAATCAGCTTGGCATTCCGCAGGACGAGGCCGGCGCCTACATCCGCACCTATTTCGAGCGCTTCCCCGGTATCCGGGCCTACATGGACAAGGCGCGAGCCCAGGTGCGGGAGCAGGGGTTCGTTACCACCGTCTTCGGACGCAAGGTCAATATCCCGATGATCCGCTCGAAATCGGCCGGCGATCGCGCCTTCGCCGAACGGGCGGCGATCAATGCGCCCATACAGGGGACGGCCGCCGACGTCATGCGCAGGGCGATGATCCGGATGCCCAAGGCGCTCGCGGACGCCGGCCTCTCGGCTCGCATGTTGCTGCAGGTTCACGACGAACTCGTCTTCGAGGCGCCGGAAGGCGAGGCCGAAGCGGTGTGCAAGGTGGCCTGCGAGACCATGCAAGACGCCGCCTTGCCGGCCGTCGACTTCTCAGTCCCCCTGAAGGTGGAGGCAAGAGCGGCCGCCAATTGGGACGCCGCTCACTAGTCTGTTTGAAGAGAATGCAACGACCTCGGTCGCATCTGTCGCGGCCAATTGAATCAGCGACCTCAAGGCGCCAAAGGTCCGGAACGGGCCTTTTCGGGAGAGTTCTGATCCATGTCTCAATTGACGTCGGGCGCGAACAACAGGGTCCGCGCTCTGGCGGCGTCCGGGCAGGCTGTGTGGCTGGACTACCTGCACCGTCGGATCCTCGAAGACGGCGAGCTGAGTCGCCTGATCTCGGAAGACGGAGTCACTGGCCTCACCTCCAACCCGGCGATCTTCGAGCAGGCCATCGCCGGAAGCGACGCCTATGACGCAGCCCTGAAAACGCGCGTGCTCGGGGCCGATGGCGAGGTCGTGTCGCTGTACGAGGGCCTCGCGATCGCCGATATCAAGGCCGCGGCCGACGCCTTTCGGCCCGTCCATGACGCGCTGAGCGGCCGCGACGGCTTCGTCAGCCTGGAGGTCTCGCCTTACCTGGCAATGGACACCGAGGCGACGATCGCCGAAGCACGGAGGCTCTGGCGGGCCGTCGATCGCCCGAACCTGATGATCAAGGTGCCAGGGACCAGACCGGGCGTCCCGGCGATCCGTGCGCTGGTGGGCGAAGGGATCAACGTCAACGTCACCCTGCTGTTCTCGATCGAGGCCTACCTTGCGGTCGCCGACGCGCACCTGGCCGGACTGGAAGCCTACCGCGCGTCTGGCGGAAACATCTCCCGCGTCCATGGCGTAGCCAGTTTTTTCGTCAGCCGCATTGATGGTGTCATCGACGCCAAGATCGACGCGCGCGGCGATACGGACCCTTCGCGAGCCCTCAGAGGCAAGGTGGCGATCGCCAACGCCAAGGTCGCCTATCAGCACTATCTGGAGATGGTCGGCGGAGACCGCTGGCGAGCCCTGGCGGCCGCCGGCGCATCGCCGCAGCGACTGTTGTGGGCTTCGACCGGCGCCAAGGACCCGGCCTATTCCGACGTGCTCTATCCGGAGGCCCTGATCGGTCCGGACACGGTCGACACCCTGCCGCCGAAGACCCTGACCGCCTTCCGCGACCATGGGGTCGTCAGGCCGTCGTTGACCGCCGATATCGAAGGCGCGCGTGCGGTCCTGGATCGGGCCGAGGCCCTGGACCTCGACCTTGCCGGGGTGACCGCCGCGCTGGTGGACGACGGCGTCGTCAAGTTCGCTCAGGCGTTCGATAGCCTCCTGGCGGCCGTCGCCGACAAGCGGGCGGCGATCCTTGGCGCAATGAGCCCAGACAGGAGACCCGAATGCGGCTCGCGGTGATCGGACTTGGTCGGATGGGCGCCAACATCGTCCGGCGACTTTTGCGGGGCGGTCATGAGGTCGTGGTTTGGAACCGAAGTCCTGCTCCGGCGCGCGCGCTCGCTCAGGAGGGCGCGACCTTTGCCGAGAGCATTGAAGACCTGGTGGAACAGCTCGATACGCCGAGAACGGCCTGGATCATGCTGCCGGCCGGCGAGGTCACGGAAGACATGGTCTTCCGTCTGGCCGATCTTCTGGCCCCCGGAGATGTTGTGATCGACGGCGGCAACACTTTCTATCGGGATGACATCCGCCGCTCGGAACGGATCTCGGATCAAGGGATCGACTATGTCGACGTGGGAACCTCCGGCGGGGTCTGGGGTCTCGAGCGTGGCTACTGCCTGATGATCGGCGGCAAGACCGATGTCGTCGACCGCCTTGACGCCGTCTTTGCAACTCTGGCGCCGGGCCTCGGCGAGATCCCCCGCACCCGACGGTCCGACTTGGCGGACGGGCGACCGGAGCAGGGATACATCCATGCCGGTCCGGTCGGGGCCGGCCACTTCGTCAAGATGGTCCACAACGGGATCGAATATGGCCTGATGCAGGCCTACGCCGAGGGCATGGATATCCTGAAGGGCAGGAGTTCGGCGGCGGAGAAGGAGCGCTATGATCTCAACCTCGCCGACATTGCCGAGGTCTGGCGGCGGGGCAGCGTGATCTCTTCCTGGCTCCTGGACCTTTCGGCCCAGGCGCTGGCGGACCGGCCGGACCTGGCGGGCTTCGAAGGCTCGGTGGCCGACAGCGGCGAGGGGCGCTGGACGGTCAACGCGGCGGTGGAGGAGGGGGTGTCGGCCCTCGTCCTGACGGCGGCGTTGTTCGCGCGGTTCCGTTCGCGCGAGGACCACACCTTTGGAGAGAAGCTCCTGTCCGCCATGCGCCACGGGTTCGGCGGGCACATCGAGGAGAAGACTTGACGGATCGCGGGTCGGCGCCGCCGACCATCGTGGTCGTCATGGGGGTGGCGGGCGCCGGAAAATCGACCCTGGCGAGCGCGCTCGCCGATCACCTGGGGGTGCGGTTCCTCGAGGGCGACGATCTTCATCCGGGGGCCAACGTCGCCAAGATGCGAAACGGCGTGCCTTTGTCCGACGCCGACCGGTGGCCCTGGCTCTCAGCTATTGCAGCCTGGATCGACGAGAGGGCGGTTGCCATGGAGCCTGCCGTGGTGGCGTGCTCGACCCTGAAACGCAGCTATCGCAAGGTGCTGGGGGAAGGCCGGCCGTATGTCCGTTTCGTTCACGTCGCCGGGCCGCCGAAGCTTGTCGCCGAACGCATGGCGAAGCGTCAGGGCCACTATTTTCCGGCCTCGCTCATCACCAGCCAATTCGAAGCCCTGGAGCCTCCGCTGGCTGACGAGAAGGCGATCGTAGTCGACATGGCTCTGCCGGTGGCGGCTCAGGTGGCGGACGTCGTAGCCGAGCTCAGGCTTTAGACGCCTGCGTACCACTCGTAGCCGCGATCCTCCCAGAACCCGCCCTTGCCACCACCGATCCGGTCGAGGCGATCGGTCACCTCCAGGCGCATGATGTATTTTGCCTGTTTGTAGCCGAGCTGGCGCTCCACGCGCAGGCGCAGAGGGGCGCCGTGCTCGACCGGCAGGATCTGGCCGTTCATGGCGTAGGCGAGCAACGTCTGGGGATGGAAGGCGTCGAACAGGTCGATGCTTTCGTAATAGAGCCCGGCGTCGCCGGAACCGCCCAGATTGTCGGCGCAGTGGAAGACGATGTAGCGGGCGTCCGGCTTCAGACCGACCCGGCGCAGGACGGCGCCGAGGGGAACGCCGGTCCATCCGCCGATGGCGCTCCATCCCTCAACGCAGTCGTGCCGAGTGATCTGAGTGCGAACCGGGAGCGCCTGCAGTTCCGCCAGGCTGAAGCTCATCGGGATCGCCACCAGCCCGTCGACCGGGAGCCGCCAGTCGGCGAAGCCCTTGGCCATGAGAGCCTTGTAGGCGGCGGACGTCGGCTGGCGCGAACCGTTGACCTTGAAAACCGGCGAGATGTCCGA
The DNA here is from genome assembly GCA_036489325.1 of Caulobacteraceae bacterium. Taxonomy (GTDB): domain Bacteria; phylum Pseudomonadota; class Alphaproteobacteria; order Caulobacterales; family Caulobacteraceae; genus Acaudatibacter. Next base: position 11,593 of record DASXGB010000209.1, on the reverse strand, counting down.
CGACTTGAATTCCCGCGCGAGGGGCTGGCCCGAGAGCAGCCACCGCTGAGTATGGAAGGTGAGGTCCTGTCCGTGGCCAATGAAGGCCTGGAAGGCCGGCGAACGGTTGGCCCGCTCACAACCCGAAAGCAGAAGGCCGCCCAACCCGGCGCCGATCAGACCGCGCCGCGTGGTCATGTGTGAGTCTCCGCCGGCAGGACGTAGCGGCCGGTAATCATCGACCTCACTTCGTTCCACACGCCGGCGAGGAAGACCTCGACGATGTGCACGATGACAAACAACACGATCAGATTGGCAGTGATGAAATGGATCGACCGCGCAGAGGGTCGGCCGCCGAAAAGAACGATCAGCCAATGCCAGGCCGCGTCCATGCCCGGCGACATGGCAAGGCCGCTGAGCACCATCGCGGGAAGCAGCACAAGGATGACCGCCAGGTAGGCGAACTTCTGCAGGATGTTGTAGCGCCGGGCCTCCTCGCCGACCGGATGGCGAAGCCGGACATGGTCGACAATGCTGCGCCAGATATTCCGTGGACGGACATCCTTGCTCGTAGGCGCAAGGTCCTTGTGCAGATGACCGGTGACGAGTCCGCAGAGGAAGTAGGTGGCGCCGTTGATGACGAAGAGCCAGGCTAGGAAGAAGTGCCAGCGCCGTGCCGTCGCCAGGTCCCGGTGAGAGGGCAGCGTCGCCCAATCGGGAAATCCCTGGGCGCTCCAGCGCCCGCTTGCATCCCGCGAAAGGCCCAGCAGACCGGTGGTGGTGACATCGCGATCGCCGAGCCTGGCTAAGCCACGAAGCCCCCCCGGCGCGCTCTCAAACGTCAGCTCGAACCAGGGTCGGTCAGCGTCCGCGCCATATTGACCCCAATAGAGATGTGGGTGGGCGTTGAAGATGTTGAGTCCGCTCATCAGCAGGAGGCTGATCACCAGGACATTGATCCAATGGGTGATCCTGACGGCGAGGCCATGACGATAGATGAAAACGCGAGGGGGCAGGGGTTGTGCGCCGCTCGCAGCAAGTGCCGTCACGTCCGCCCCCTCGTCGATCTCAATCTTGGCATGAGTTGGCTCAACCTCGCCCCGCGGCCAGGATGGGCCCGCCAGCGCCGGCCTGAACCAGCACGGCGTTAGCCCAGCCCAACGGATTCGCCGTCGGAATCTGAAATATCGCAGCGTGACCGTCCCAACGACCGAGGCGGACCATCTGGCGCACGACATTTCGATGGGGGAGCGTGCGGCCGGCGTTTTCGCCACGCCCAATCGGAACCATCACCACCCGCGGATCATAGCGGACCAGCCAGACGTCGGCGCCCCCGGCCGGCGCCGCCGCCGCGCCGATCACCGTTCGACCATGTTCCACGCTCAGGGTCGGACCGGTGTGGCCGCGATCTCCCCGCGCGATCAGATTTCGCAATTCGTTTGGATCGATCCCGACGCCTTGCAGGCGCCCATTGACCACCACCTGGGGCGTAAAGACGGCCGGCAGCCGGAAACGATGGGCGTAGTCCCATTGCCGCGCGGTGAAGGCGTCCTGGGCGAAGGTGTCCTTCCAGCCGAGTTGGTCCCAATAGGTCACAGCGAAGGAGAGCGCGAGGATGTCGGGCCGTGCTGCGATGCCCAGCACATTCGCATTTGCCGGCGGACAGGATGAGCAGCCCTGGCTCTGGAACAGCTCGACGACAGTCGGCTGAACGGCGTCGGCCGCCAGAACCTTGCCGGCGCAGAGGGCCGCGACCAGGGCTAGGATCAGTCGTCGGGCAGTAGCGGACATGACAGCCATTTCGCGGCCCAGGGTCTCGCGGTTACGGCCAAGTCGCAAGGCCGCAGGGAAACCGCAATCTCGAAGGCACTCTTGCCGCGAAAACGCCGCTTGGCCGGTCAAACCCCTGTCATGATCGTCTGCCAGAAGTCAGGTCGTTCACAAGCCAAAAGGGTGTGGGCGAAAAAGGAAACGCCTGGGGGGCGGAGTAAAGGCATGATCCGCGTCATCGTCGTCGAGCCCCTGGCCCACGGTTGGGCCGTCCGTCAGCCGCAAGTGGACAACTCCCAGGTCTTCGCCAGCGGGGCGAAGGCCGAGGCCGCCGCCAAAAGGTTGGGCGCCCGGCTGGCGGGCGCCGGCGAGACGACCGAGATCCGCGTTTACCTGCGGAACGGCGCCTTGGGTGGTCGGTTTGTCTGCCCCGCCTTTCAGAATCCGGCCCTTCAGTCGTCCTGGGCGTAGCCCAGGTCACGATTGAGTTCTTCGAGGATCGCCGCCGCGGCGGCGGCCACGCCCGTGCCCGGCGGGAAGATCAGACGTGCGCCTGCGTCTTTCAGGGCCTGGACATCGCCAGGCGGGATGACGCCGCCGGCGACGATCATGATGTCCGGGCGCCCTAGCCTTTCGAGCTCAGCCTTCAATTCCGGAATCAGGGTCAGGTGCCCCGCCGCCAGCGAACTTGCGCCGACAACGTGGACTTCGCGCGCCACCGCCTCGGCCGCAGTCTCGGCAGGCGTTGCAAACAGCGGTCCGACATCGACCTCGAAACCGAGGTCGTCAAAGCCGGTGGCGATCACCTTCTGGCCGCGGTCATGCCCATCCTGACCCATCTTGGCGACCAGGATCGAGGGCGCCCGCCCGTCAGACTCGGCAAAGGCGGCGACCATGGATCTTGCCTGAGCGACCATGGCGTCCGAACCGGCTTCTGCGGCGTAGACCCCCTTGATGATCTGGGGCTCCGCCTGATGGCGTCCGAATACGTTCTCGAGCGCTAGGCTGATCTCGCCGACGGTAGCGTGCGCCCTGGCCGCGTCGACACTTAAGAGCAGCAGATTGTCACCGGAGCGTGCGCCGGCTTCCAGCGCGGCCAGAGTCGAGGCGACAGCGGCGCTGTCCCGTTCCGCCTTCAGGCGTGCAAGCTTTTCTTTCTGACTAGCGAGGACCGCACGATTGTCCACGGTCAGGATGGGTATGTCGTTCGCCTCTTCGCTCTGGTGGCGATTGACGCCGACGATGATCTGACGCCCAGAGTCGATCCGGCCCTGAGTGCGCGCGGCCGCCTCTTCAATCCGGCGTTTGGGCAGACCGTCGGCGATGGCCTTGGCCATGCCGCCCAACGCCTCGATCTCTTCGATGTGGCTGAGCGCTCGCTGCGCCAAGTCATGCGTGAGCCGTTCCATGAACCAGCTGCCGCCCCAAGGGTCGATGACGCGTGTGACGCCACTCTCGGCCTGAAGAAAGAGCTGGGTGTTGCGGGCAATTCGGGCCGAGAAGTCGGTCGGCAACGCCAGAGCCTCGTCGAGCGAATTGGTATGCAGGCTCTGGGTCTGGCCGGCCACCGCCGCCATGGCCTCTACGGTCGTGCGCGGCACGTTGTTGAAAACATCCTGGGCGGCGAGGCTCCAGCCGCTCGTCTGGGTATGGGCGCGCAGAGACAGGGACCGGACGTCCTTGGGATCGAAATGGCGGCGCATCAGCGTGGCCCACAGCAGCCGGGCCGCTCGCTGTTTGGCGATCTCCATGTAGAAATTCATGCCGGCGTTCCAGAAGAACGACAGGCGCGGCGCGAAGTCGTCAACCGACATGCCGGCAGCAATTCCGGCCTTCACGTACTCGAGGCCGTCCGCCAGTGTGTAGGCAAGCTCGAGGTCGAGCGAAGCGCCCGCCTCCTGCATGTGATAGCCGCTGATGGAAATCGAATTGAAGCGCGGCATCTCCCGGGCCGTGTAGGCGAAGATGTCCGAAATGATCCTCATCGATGGCCCGGGCGGGTAGATGTAGGTGTTTCGGACCATGAACTCCTTGAGGACGTCGTTCTGGATCGTGCCGGACAGCCGGGCGTGGGCGACGCCCTGTTCCTCGGCGGCGACGACGTAGAGCGCGAGAACGGGTAGAACGGCCCCGTTCATGGTCATCGAGACGCTCATCTGCTCGAGCGGGATGCCGGAAAACAGCGTCCGCATGTCGAGGATGGAGTCGATGGCCACGCCCGCCATGCCGACATCGCCTTGGACGCGTGGGTGATCGGAATCGTAGCCGCGGTGGGTGGCGAGATCGAAGGCGACCGAGAGACCCATCTGACCGGCGGCCAGGTTCCGCCGATAGAATCCGTTCGACTCTTCAGCAGTTGAGAAGCCTGCGTACTGACGCACCGTCCAGGGGTTTGTGCGGTACATGGTCGGGTAGGGTCCACGAAGGAACGGCGGCAAACCGGGCCATCCGTCAAGGAAGTCGACGCCCGCGAGGTCCCGAGGGTCATAGCGGTGCTTGACGACGATGCCCTCGGCCGTGCGCCAGGGCTCGCTGGCCAGGCCTGCTGCGGGCTGCGCGGCCTTGGGAGTGGCGACGCTTTCGAAGGGCAATGTCGAAAAGTTGGGAAACTCTCTCACGACGCCAGGTCTTCCAGGCTCACCGGCGTGAGCGGCGGACAGTGGCTGTCCGGCCCCGGCAGCTTCGCGTCTGGCGGGGACCCCGCGGCGGCTTGTGGCGCCTCGACGGTCGCCGGATGGACAACTTCGGCGCGAAAATCGGTGATTCCCACGATTTTGGCGGCACCCGAGGCGATCGCCTCCTTCAAGGCCGACACCCCATCTTGAACGTCGTCGGCGATGAGGCCATCGCGCAGCGCAGCGAGGATCCCACCGCTCGCCTCAATGGCGTTGAAACGCGACCAGGCGGACCTGGCTATGTGGGTCGAAAGGGCTTCAAAGGCGCCGGAACCACCAACCGGATCGGACACGACACCCAGGCGCGCTTCCTCCATCAGAACCAGTTGGGTATTGCGGGCCATGCGCCGCGCAAAGGGTGTTGGAAGTCCTACGGCGTCGGTGAAGGCCGATAGGACGATGGCGTCTGCGCCCCCGACCGCGGCGGCCAGGCAGGCGGCTGTGAGCCGTATCATATTGGTCCACGGTTCGGTGCGCGCCAGCATGCGCTGTGAGGATCTCGCTTCCACGGAAACGGAAGGCGGGAGGTCACAGGCTTCGGCGAAGCGCATCCAGACCATGCGGGCGGCGCGCAGCTTGCTGATCGAAATCAGAGGGTCGACATCGACGGACAGGCCGAGAACGATCCGCGCGGCGGCCGTCTCCCCATCCAGTCCGGCGCTGACGGCGGCCTTGAGATAGGCCAGGGCCGTGGCCAGGACGAAAGCCAATTCCTGCGCCGGTCCGCCACCGGCTTCGTGGACCACGGCGCCCGAGGCCAGGAACAGGCTGGCCCGCGGATGCGTAGCGTTCAGGGTCGTCGCGATTCGGGCTGCTGAGCCAAGGTGGCTCTCGATCGGACCGTCACTTGAGCCACTTCGAGCGAAAGCACCGATCGGGTCGAGATGCAGAGCGAGCGGCGCCGAAGGTGAGTCCTTCACGGCTGCACTCAGCCATTCGGCCGCTGACGGGCCAAGGAGGCCGGCGTCGAGCGCCAACGGAGCCACGTCGAACAGGATGCCTTCGAGAACCGCGGCCATATCGTCCGCGGATCTGATGTCGATACCGTCCGCGCCTTTTTGGCGAACGGCGAGGATCACCGACGCGGCGCCGCCGGCCAGTTCGTCCAGTGCGGCGTCTCGGGCTGAACTCTTCGACGGATAGCGGATGCGGGTGCGGATATCCCAAGGCTGTCCTTGGGAGCGTTGGGGCGGCGTGAAGCGCCTAGGGGCATCGTCCCGCTCATAGAGCGGATGGATGATCAGGCCGTCGGGGCCGGTCGTATCGAGACTCTCGAGCGCCACCCCTTTCAGGGTCTTTTCGACCAGCGCCAGCCACTCCGCGTGAGCGGCGGGCTGGAAGTCGGTGGCAAGCAGGGTTTCGGACAGGGGCGCAACCTCGGGTGAAGCAGGCCGTTGCATCCCTTCCCGCGGGTCAGGTCAAGCCGGCCGTCTCGACCCGATTGCGCCGGCAAGGTCTTTGGGCGTAAGCCGGCTGCGAGTTTATTCCTAGACACCCGATAGACTTGAGATGCTCTCGCAACGCGGACGTTACGCCCTCAAGGCGCTTCTCAATCTGGCCCGGCACACCGGCGGCACGCGCGACGTCGGGGCCATCAGCGCCGAGGAGAACATCCCGCGGAAATTCCTCGAAGCGATCATGTCGGACCTTCGCCGCGCACGGCTTGTGGAGAGCCTGCGAGGCAAGTTTGGCGGCTACCGTCTGGCGAGGTCGGCCGACCTGATAACCTTCGGCGAGATCATGCGCGCCACGAATGGTCCCCTGGCGTTGATTCCCTGCGCCAGCCGAGCCTTCTATCGCCGCTGCGACGACTGCGAGGATGAAGCGACCTGCATCCTCCGACATGTCATGGGACAGGTGCGCGACGAAGTCTCTGAAATCCTCGACCGGACCACGCTCGCGAGCGCTCTGACCACGGCTGTCGCTGCGGGCGGACATGAGGCGCCGGCGCCCTGAGCGAGGCTTGCGTGGGCCATGGAAATGGCCCCCATTGAGGCTTGGGTTGTAATCGGAGGATGCCATGCGTCTCACCTCTCCGCGGATCGTTCCTGTCGAGATGGATCGCCTGGATGAAGACCAGCGCGAGGCGCTGAAGGTCTTCAATGGCCGCCCACTGAATATCTTTCGCACGCTCGCCCAGGCGCCCAAGGCGCTGACCCGGTTCCTCGATTGGGGAAACTACGTCCTTTCGAGGCGCAACAGCCTCCCGGCCCGAGAGCGGGAGATCGTCATCCTGCGGACCGGATGGCTGTGCCGCTCGGGCTATGAATTCACCCAACACAGGGCGATCGGACTGCGCGAGGGTCTGTCCAGCGAGGAAATCGACCGAACCAAGCAGGACGCTGGAGCCGCCGGCTGGAGCGCCGCCGATCAGGCCCTGATCCGCGCGACCGATGAATTGCATGCGGATCAGTTCATCGGCGAGGACGCTTGGGCGGAACTCAGGCGGCATTTCGACCAGAAGCAGTGCATGGACCTGGTCTTCACCGTCGGCCAGTACACCCAGGTTTCGATGATGCTGAACACCTTTGGCGTCCAGCTCGATGAGGGTCTGACGCTTGATCCGGATTTCGCGGCAGCCTGACGTGCGGCTGGAAAACAAGTGCGCCGTTGTTGTCGGCGCGGGCCAGACTCCCGGCGAGACGATCGGCAACGGCCGCGCAATCGCGGTTCTGTTCGCCCGTGAAGGCGCCAAGGTGTTTTGCATCGACCGGGATGGCGCGCGGGCGCGCGCCACGGCCGATGAGATCGTCACGGCCGGCGGCGACGCGGCGCCGTTCACCGCCGATATCACCAAACCGGAAGACTGCCTGGCGCTCGTGGACGCCGCCCTCAAGGCCTTTGGCCGGATAGACATTCTGGTCAACAACGCCGGGATTGGCGGCGGCGACGCCCCGGCCCATCTCATTGAAGACAAGGCCTGGGACAGGATCCTCGGTGTCAATCTCACCGGCATGATGCGGACCACGCGTGCCGCATTGCCGGCGATGCGAGCCCAGAAGTCGGGATCGATCGTCAACATCTCGTCGCTGGCCTCTGTCGCCGGGGGAAACCAGCTTGCCTATGAGGTGTCAAAGGCCGGCGTGAACCGCCTCACCACCAGCGTCGCCCTGGCGAACGCCCGTCATGGCGTACGCTGCAACGCCATAGCGCCCGGATTGATGGATACGCCCATGGCGGTGGCCGGTATCGCGGCGGCGCGCGGGCTTACCACTGCCGAGGTGCGCGCCGAGCGCGATGCGCGCGTGCCTCTGCTTGGCAAGATGGGAACCGCCTGGGACACCGCCTACGCGGCGCTCTATCTGGCTTCGGACGAGTCGGCCTTTGTCACCGGCATCGTCCTGCCGGTGGACGGCGGCATGGGCGTTCGGATCGGTTGAGGCCTATTTGTATCGCCAGCTCGTGAGATCGGCGCCCGCCGGGGCGGTGGCGGCGATCCGGTCCAGGATCTTGGGCAGGTACTGCCAGTTGTAGTGAAGCCTGGACAAGGCGTTGGACAGCTTCGGATCGCCGTTCCAGCAGTGCTCGGCCCGGTCCCCGTAGGCGACCTCTCCGTTCCAGGGCGGCGACAAGGCTTCGAGGCGATCCTGGGTGAAATAGACTGCATCGTTCAGGTAGTAGGTGTCGGCCGAACCGACATAGATGTGCAGCTTGCCCTGCAGCTTGGGCGCGAGCGTCGCCCAGTCGCGCTCAATGATGTGCGATAGGTCGTAGTGGTCTCGCCAGTAGGTGGCGATAGTCGGATCGATCTCGCCGGTGAGCTTGTCGAATATCGGCGCGGGATAGCCGTCCTTGCCGACCGGGCTGAAGACGGCCTGCCAGATGTCGTATTGGCCCCCAGAGCGGCCGTGATCGCCTTCGACCAACTCCTTGTAGTTGGAATCGCGTTGCGTGCCCCTGACCTCTCCCAGGTAATTGCGGATCGCCGGGCGCTCGATGGAAAGTGCATCACCGTCAAGATGATAGGCGTTCTTGTCGGCGTAGAGGTTGATCACCGTATAAGCGCGGAAGTCGATGGGGTCGGGACAGGCCGCGAAGGCTCCGTTGTACATGTCAGGGTAGAAGACCTGGGTCGCCAGCGCTTCCCAGCCGCCGGTGGATCCGCCGTAGGTGAACCTTGCCCAGCCCTCGCCGATGCCGCGGAACTGCTTCTCGATCGCCGGAATGAGCTCCTTGTTGATGGCGTCGCCCCACGGTCCGAGATTGGCCGAGTTCACCGCGTAACTGTCGTCGTAGTAGGGATTGGCGTGTTCGATCTCGACCACGAGGAATCGCGGGAAATCGGGCGAAACCCATTTCAGATAGTTCTGATAGTCCTCCAACTGGCTGATGCGGTTGTACCCGGACAGGTGGAAGCGCTCGGAATAATCGGGCGTAAGGTTCGGATCGGGCGGGTCCGTACGAAAGTCGGAGATCCCTTCGGGGAAATGACCGTGGAAAACCATCAACGGGAAGTGGGCCAGCGGGTGCTTGTCGAAATCCTTAGGCACAAGCACCCAGGCGCCGAGGTACATGTCCCGTCCCCAAAAGCGCGAGAGCAAGTCGCTGCGGATCTGTATGTGCCGCGCGAACTGGGTGTCTGGCCTGGGCGGTATCGGCGGATTCTGCGCCGCCAGACTTATGGTCGCATGGAACGAGTGGTGCGCGTCGACGTGGACCCGAATCGGCGCCGAATAGAGATTGCCCGGCTTTTTCGTCCATTGCTGTCCTTCGCCCTTGTCGGGCGGGAGCTTCAGCACCCGACCGTCAGCAAGGTGAAAGGTCTCGTAGCGGTTGAGAACCGCCTGGACTAAGTAATCGCCTGGCGGAAGGTCCGATAGCCGGCGCACCGGCCAGCCGAACGCCTTGTCATCGATCGCGGCCGCCGCGCCCGGCGCCCAGCCATTGACGGTCATGCCGAACATGAAGGGCGCGTCGAGGGGGTTGTCCGGGCTGACGTGGCTGCGGGGTTCGCGGCCGAGGTCGCGGCTCAGCATCAGGATGATTCGTCCATCCAGAGGCTTGGCGCTCATGGCCGAGGGAAAGGAGACGCTGATCGCTGCGGCCTGGGCTGCGCTCACCAGGAGCAGCATGCCCAGCACGGCCAAACCCAAACGGCGCACGCTTTTCCCCCACTCTTCCAAGGGAGTGTGGCTCCAGACCCCACCTCGAGCAAGGTGGGGCGCGCCAAGTCCTCGCCACCGCCCCTATCAGGCGAAGATTGACCGCCTGTTGAAGCGATCGTAATCTTCATTATCTGCAGCTGATTCACCCTCAACACAGGTGGCAGTCGGCTGGCAGCAACCGGGGTTGGTGTTCTTGGGAATACTTGCTCGTTCAAGGCGTAGACCCGGAGAGCACTGAGTTAAGGAAGAAGCATGGAAGAGGATGCAGTCCAGAAGGGCGAAGCGGCGCCGGAAGTCCATCATCACAAGCCCAAGCACATCGCTGAAAAGCTCGAGTCCTACGTCGTCATCGCGATGGGAATTGTCGGCGCGGTGCTGCTCGTGGTGCTGATCTATTTCTTCATGCAAACTGGAACCGGCACGCCCAGCTGGATGCGATGACCATAGGCCGCCTCGAGGCGGCCTATGGGTTGAGCGAATAGCCGGCCGAACGAACGGTTCGTATGGGGTCAGGCCCTGCGATGCCGCCCAGGGCTCGTCGAAGCCGCCCGATATGCACGTCGACGGTCCTCGTCTCGACGTAGACGTCGGAACCCCAAACCGCGTCCAGGAGTTGCTCGCGTGAGAACACGCGGCCCGGGTGGCGCATGAAATGATCCAGCAGGCGGAATTCTGTCGGTCCGAGGTGAATCTCGGCTCCGGCGCGTTGGACCCGATGAGCCGCCCGGTCGATCGAGAGGTCGCCATGATGCACGCGGTCCTCGGCCAATCCAGGGCGGATGCGGCGCAGTACGGCTCGAATCCGAGCCGTGAGTTCAGTCATTGAGAACGGCTTGACGACGTAGTCGTCGGCGCCGGTGTCGAGCCCGCGGATGCGGTCGCTCTCCTCGCTCCTGGCCGTCAGCATGACGATCGGCAGGTTGCGGGTCTCGGTTCGCTGCCGCAGTCGCCGGCAGACTTCGATCCCTGAGACAGTCGGGAGCATCCAGTCGAGCACGACCAGGTCGGGTTGGCGCTCGTCAATACGAATCAGCGCCTCCTCGCCATCGGCGCAGACGGTGACGCTGTATCCCTCTTTCTCGAGGTTGTATTGCAGCAGCGTTGCAAGAGAATCCTCGTCCTCGACGACGAGGAGTGAAGGCGCAGCTGCCCTTTTTACGTCAGTGTTCATGGGTTCCCATGTCGCCGGCCTTGGGCCGCTGTTCGGTGAGCTGCTCTCCAGCGATCTCAAAATAGAGATCCTCGGCGATATTGGTCGCGTGATCGCCGATCCGTTCGAGGTTTTTGGCGACGAACAGCAGGTGCGCGCAGGCCGTAATCAGGCGCGGATCGCCCATCATGTATGTGAGCAGTTCGCGGAAGATCGACTCGTAATGTTCATCGACCTCGTGGTCTTCGCGCCAGACTGCGACCGCCCGGTCGACATCGCGGGCGGCGAGCGCGTCGAGAACCTCCTTGAGTCGCATCGATACGAGCTCGCCCATGCGCTCGATTGAACTCGTCAGCGGAGTCAGGGGCTCGGAGTCGGTGATGATCAGCGCGCGTTTGGCGATGTTCTTGGCCAGGTCGCCGCAGCGCTCCAGATCGCCGCTGATCTTGATCGCCGCCACTGTGCGCCGGAGATCGTTCGCGACGGGCTGGCGGATCGCTATCAGCCGAATGGCCTTCTGCTGGATGTCTGCCTCAAGCTCGTCCAATCGTGCATCGCGTTCGATCACCGCCTGGGCCAGAGCCACGTCGCGATCGGCGATGGAGCGAATGGCGTCCGCCACCTCGGCTTCCGCCAGGCCGCCCATGCGGGCGAGCTCGGCCGTAATGGCGTCGAGCTCCGCGTCGTAGGCCTTTACAGTGTGTTCCATGGTGCTTCGTCGCTGCAGACTGAGGTTGTCGTGACTCTATGTGAAGTTTGTGACGGCCAGATTCGCCATCGGCGTAAGAACATGAACGCAAAGCATCTCAGCCGAACCGGCCGGTGATGTAATCCGATGCCCGGTTTGTCACCGGATTGGTGAACATGCTGCCCGTTTCACCGAACTCCACCAGTTCTCCCAAATACATGATTGC
>DASXGB010000197.1:0-12758 GCA_036489325.1 Caulobacteraceae bacterium | reverse complement strand
AGCGGCTGGGCGTGCCGCCGGTCCGCGTCACCGACGGGCCCACCGGCGTTCGTTCCAACGAGGGCGAGGCGGCCACCGTCTTTCCCGTGGGCGTGGCCATGGCCTCGACGTGGAATCCCGAGCTGACCCGCGAGGTCGCCGCGGCGATCGCGCGAGAGGCCCTGGCGCTCGACAACCGCGTCGTCCTGGCGCCCACCGTCAACATCATGCGCACGCCGCTTTGGGGGCGGAACTTCGAGACCTACTCGGAAGATCCTTACCTCGCCGGCGCTTTGGGCGCGGCCTACGTGGAGGGCCTGCAGGCCCAAGGCGTCGGCGCTTCGCTCAAGCACTACGCCGCCAACAACCAGGAAGTCGGCCGGATGAGCGTCAACGTCGTCGTCGACGAACGGACGCTGCGCGAGATCTACCTGGCCGCCTTCGAGACCGTGGTCCGCGGCGCCCACCCCAGGACGGTAATGGCCTCCTACAACCGCCTCGCCGGCGCCTTCGCCACCGAGAACCATCGCCTGCTGGAGGAGATCCTCAAGGGCGAGTGGGGTTATGACGGCGTGGTGGTCTCGGACTGGGGGGCGGTGCATTCCACCGCGCCGGCGGCGGCGGGCGGCTGCGACCTGGAGATGCCGGGTCCGGCGCGCTGGTTCGGCGACAAGCTGGTCGCCGCAGTGAGGGCTGGTCAAGTCTCAGGAGGGCGGATCGATGACGCGGCCCGGCGCATGATCCGGCTCATCCTTCGCACCGGCGCCCTGGACGGGGGCGAGAAGCCCAAGGGGGAGCTGCGATCCAAGCGGCATCGCGAGATCGCCGCCCGCGCCGCCGAGGAATCCATGGTGCTTTTGAAGAACGACGGCGACCTCCTGCCCTTCGATGCCGGCGCAATCCGCAGCGTGGCGGTCGTTGGGCCGAACGCGGCGGTGCGGCGCATCCAGGGCGGCGGTTCCTCGCACGTGCGGCCGGGCCGGCGAACCTCCCTGCTGCAGGCCGTCCAGCAGCTTCTGGCCGGGACCGCCGAGGTGATCTTCGCCGAGGGCGGCGACAACGAGCCCGTGCCGCCCACCGCCCGCGCGGCCATGTTCAGCCCGGGCGAAGGCCGCGGTGCGGCGGGGTTGACGGTGGACTATTTCGCCAAGCGCGGCTTCGCCGGCGAACCCTATCTCAGCCGACCCGAGCGCGAGATCGGCAAGCTGGTTTCGACCACCTCCATGGACAGGATGGGCGAGGGCCTGGGCGCCCTGCGCTGGAGCGGATGGTTCTGGCCCGAGCGCGACGGCCGCCACGAGTTTTCCCTGCGAGCGCCGGGCGCCGGCCGCATCCTGCTGAACGACGAAGTGGTGGTGGACGAGGCGACGGCCCCGATTTTCGACGACTGGGACGTCGGCGGCCATCCAGCCCCCCGGCGCATCGCCGCCAGGAATCTCGTCGCTGGACGCGGTTATCCCATCGTCATCGAATACGTTCGACCGGAAAAAACCGGAGACATAGCCTGGGAATATGTCGGGATCGGCGTTCGCCAGCCGAGCGGCTCCGTCGAGGAAGCGGCGCAGGCGGCGGCAAAGGCCGATGCGGCCATTGTCGTCATCGGCGCGGCCTCGGTGAGCGAGGGCGAGGGCTATGACCGGGCAGACCTCGACTTGCCGGGCGACCAGAACGCCCTCGTCGAGGCTGTGCTAGCAGCCAACCCCAACACCGCAATCGTACTGGTGAACGGCGCGCCCTACGCCCTGCCGTGGATCGAGCATGCGCCGGCGGTTCTGGAGGCCTGGCTGGGCGGCGAGGAGGGGCCGGACGCGGCCGCGCGCATCCTCTTCGGCCAGGCTGAGCCTTCGGGCCGCCTGCCGGTGACCTTCCCCTGCCGCATCGAGGACACTCCCGCTCACGCCTGGTACCCGGGCGACGAGGAGGTGATCTATGGCGAAGGCCTCATGGTGGGTTATCGCCACTTCGACCGCGCGCCGGACAAGCCGATGTTCCCTTTCGGCCATGGCCTCACCTACACCCGCTTCGCCTATGCCGATCTCGAGGCGCCGGAGGAGGCCAGGGCCGGGGACGCTGTGACGGTGTCCTTCACCATCGCCAATGTTGGCCGCCGGCCCGGCGCGGAGACGGCTCAGCTTTATGTGCGGCCAAGGGGTCCGTCGGTGGAGCGGCCGGTGAAGGAGCTGAAGGGCTTCGCCAAGGTGGCGCTCCAGCCGGGGGAGAAGCGGCGCATCACCCTGACTCTTTCGGCGCGTGATTTCTCCTTCTGGGACCCGGGGGCGAGCACCGCCGGTGGCGGCTGGAAGGCTGAGCCTGGCGGCTATGATCTTCTGATCGGAGGCTCGGCGGCAGACATCGAATTGCAAGCGGCGGTGCGGCTCACAAGCTGAACAGTCACGTAAGCGTGTTTTCGTTTCTGCTGAATAAGGGCGACAATTGCGCCAGGCGCAGACGGGCGACTCAAGGCTCGCGACAAGCGTCGGCAAGGAGACGTCACATGGGAATCATTTCCTGGCTCATCCTCGGACTCGTCGCTGGTTTCATCGCCAGCAAGATCGTCAACAAGACCGGCTCCGGCCTCATCATGGACATCGCGCTCGGTGTCGTCGGGGCGCTCGTCGGCGGCTATCTCTTCGGCTTGATCAGCCACACCAACGTCATGAACAAGCTGGACATCACCAGCCTCATCGTGGCCACGGTCGGCGCTGTCGTCGTCATGCTGGCCTACCACTTCCTGTTCCGGCGCGGGCAGGCGTCGTCCTAGACCATCCGGCGGCTTGACGCCGCCCGGCCTCATAAGCATGAACCACGGCCCCCATTTTTCGGGACCGTGGTTCCATGCCTCAGGCAGTACTCGGCGTTGAACAGGGCGCGTTCTTTCATGGAACGCGCAAGATCTTTTCCGGCGTCAGCTTCCTGCTGGATGACGCCCGCACGGCGCTGGTCGGAGAAAACGGCGTCGGCAAGTCGACCTTGCTCGCCTGCCTTTCGGGCGAGCTCGAACTCAATTCCGGCAAGCTCGTCCGCTCGCGCAGCACCCATGTGGCCGCCCTGCCGCAGGAGGTTTCACCGGGCCTCGCCGAGCTCACCGTCCGCCAGGTGCTGGAGCGTTCGCTGGCGCGGGTCGGCGCGGCCGGCGAGGACTGGCGCGTCGACATGCTGTTGTCCGAGATCGGCATCACCGAGGAGTCCGCGGCCGGATCTTTCGGCGCCCTGTCCGGCGGCTGGCAGAGGCTGATCCTGATCGCCGGGGCCGCCCGGCTCGAGGAGCCCGACGTCCTCATCCTCGACGAGCCGACCAACCACCTCGACATCGGCCACATCAATCGCCTGGAGGGCTGGCTCACCGAGGACTTCCGCCTGCCGATGCTGATCGTCTCGCACGACCGGGCCTTCCTCAACCGGGTGACCACCCGCACCCTCTTCCTGCGCACAGACGGCGTCCACGCCTTCAAGGCGCCCTTCGCCACCGCGCGCGAGGAGCTGCTGCGCCGAGACGCCGCCGCCGCGATCCGCCGCAAGGTCGAGGAGAAGGAGGTCAAGCGGCTCGAGAAGGCCGCGGCCCGCTATCACATCTGGGGCATGAAGAACGACATGTTCCATCGACGCGAGAAGGCGGTGAAGACGCGCATCGCCCACATCCGTGACGCCCACACCCAGGTCTATGTCGCCAAGGAGCGGCGCCTGGAGCTGGGCGAGAGCGAGATCGAGGCCAAGATCGCGCTTCGAGTCGAGAACTTCGAGCTCTTCACCCCGGACGGCGCGCGCAAGCTCCTGACCATCGATCGCCTCGCCATTGGGGCCGGCGACAAGGTGGCGCTGCTGGGCGTCAACGGGGCGGGCAAGACCACCCTGCTGCACGCGCTCGCCAAAGCCTGGCGCGAACGGGCCCGCCACTATGACGGCGCGGCTCAGATCCGCTTCAACCCGGCCAGCCGTCTCGTCTATTTCGACCAGGTGATGCGCGATCTGCCGCTGAGCGAAGCGGTGATCGACTACATCACCGATGTCGAGGGTGTCAGCGAAGGCCTGGCTGCCCGCGTCCTTGCCCAGGCGGGCTTTCCCTATCAGCGCACGCGCGATCCCATCGGCATCCTCAGCGCCGGCGAGCGCTCGCGCCTGATCTTCCTGAGAATGAAGCTCTTATCGCCCAATTTTTATCTGTTGGACGAACCGACCAGCCACCTCGACATCGAGGGCCAGGAGGACCTGGAGGCGCAGCTCGAAGAGACCGACGTCGCCTGCCTCTTCGTTTCGCACGACCGCTACTTCACGCGCACCGCGGCCAACCGTTTCCTGGAATTCCGCCGTGGCCGCCTCATCGAGGTCGAGGAGCCGGACAGCTTCTTCGACTCTCAGAGCGCCTGAAGGACTTCTTCGACGTCGCGCAGACGGTCTTTGCCGAAATAGAGTTCGTCGCCCACGAAGAAGCTCGGCGAACCGAAGACGCCGCGCTCCACAGCCCAGGTCGTGGAGGCCATCAGCCGGTCCTTCACCGCCTGGTCCTGGGTCTTGGCCATGAGCGCCTGCGCCGACAGGCCGGCTGCCGCCAGGGTCTCGGCGATCACCGCCGGATCGTCCATCTTGCGCCCGTCCTCCCACATGGCCTGAAACACCGCCTCGACGTAGGGAGCGAAAACGTCGAGGTCCCGCGCCGCCTCGGCGCCCCGCATGATGGCCAGCGTGTTGACCGGAAAATGCGGATTCTGGCGAAAACGCCCGAGGCCGTGGCGGGCGACGAAGCGACGCGTTTCCAGGGCCTCGTAGGCCAGCTTCGAGGGAATGCCGGCGTAAGCCTCCATGGGCGAGCGGTTGCCGGTGGCCTTGAAGACCCCGCCCAGCAGGACCGGCACATAGTTGAAGCGGGCGCCGGTGCGCCGCTCGATATCCGGGATCACCCGGTGCGCCAGATAGGCGTTCGGGCTTCCGAAATCGAACAGGAATTCGGCGGATTTCTCGGTCATTCCTGATCTCCCGGCGTCACCAGGTCTCCGCGAAGGGGCGCAGATCGAGCTCGAAGGTCCAGGCGTCGCGGCTCTGCTCGTGCAGCGCCCAATAGGCCTCAGCGATCGATCGGGGCGCCATCAGCGTGTCCGGCGGAAGGTGCGCCAGCGCCGCCTCGCCGCGCGCGGCGATGATCCTCTGGCGGACGAATTCGGTGTCGACCCCCGCGTCGATGATGAGATGGGCGACGTGGATGTTCTTCGGTCCAAGCTCGCGGGCCATGGACTGGGCCACCGCCCTGAGGCCCGCCTTGGCGCTGGCGAAGGCCGCGTAGCCCACGCCGCCACGCATCGAGGCCGTGGCGCCGGTGAAGAAGATCGAGCCTTGGCCGTGGGCCAGCAAGCACCGGGCGGCCTCGCGGCCGGTGAGGAAGCCGGCCTCGCAGGCCATCTCCCAGACCTTGCGGAACACGCGCTCGGTCGTCTCCAGGATCGGGAAATTGACGTTTGCCCCGACGTTGAAGATCACCGCCTCGAGGGGCTGGTCGGCGTCGGCCCAATCCAGGAACCCGGCGATCTGATCTTCCTGGCGCGCATCTAGCGAGCGGCCCTCGAAACGGCCACCGGCGGTCTCGACCCGCACCTTCAATTCGGCCAGTTCATCGCCGCGGCGCCGGCCGCCGAAAACCCGGTAGCCTTCGGCGGCGAACTTTTCGCTGATGGCCGCGCCGATGAAATCGCCGGCGCCGACCACCGCAACCGAGGCTTCTCTGGCCGGCATCGCCCGCCTCCCACCCTATGGCGCGGTTCGGGCGCGCCTGATGATTTCATGGTGACGGATGACCTCGGTCACAAGGAAGTTGAGGAATTTTTCCGCGAACTCCGGATCGAGATCGGCCTCCGCCGCCAGGGCGCGCAGCCGGGCGATTTGCTGCGCCTCACGGCCCGGGTCGGCCGGCGGCATGTCGAGCCGCGCCTTCAGGGCGCCAACCTTGCGGGTGCATTTGAAGCGCTCGGCCAGCAGGTGAAGCAGGGCCGCGTCGATATTGTCGATCGAGTGGCGTAACTCAGCGAGTTCGGGCGGGATGTCGCTCATCGGCAAAGGTGGTGACGAGCGCGCGGCTTCAGGTCAAGACTGGAGCTATGGAAGCCTCTCTCATGCGCGCCGCCGAAAAGGTCGCCGAACATCTCAAGTCCCGTGGGCAGACCGTGGCCGTCGCCGAGTCCTCGTCGGGCGGCCTGATCAGCGCCGCTCTGCTCGCCGTGCCGGGCGCCAGCGCCTATTTCCTCGGCGGGGCGGTGGTCTACACCGGCCGTGCGCGCTCTCGTCTGATGGGAATTTCACGTGAGGCGGTCGCCGGCATGCGCTCGGCGAGCGAGCCCTACGCCCTCTTGCTGGCAAGGACCGCGCGCGAAAACCTCTCGGCCGACTGGGGACTTTCCGAGACCGGCGCCGCCGGGCCGACGGGCAATCCCTACGGCGACGCCGCCGGACACTCCTGCCTGGCGGTCTCCGGACCCGTCGAGATGGCGATCACCCTGGAGACCGGATCGGACGACCGGGCGGCCAACATGCAGGCCTTCGCGCTTCGCGCCCTGGAACTGATGCTCTCGGCGCTGGATTCCGGTTGAGCTGGGACCCGCCCTCTGGCGGTGAGGACGGGCCCCGCTCGTGAGGCTGGGTCGGGTTGCGGCGGCGACCAGCCTCGGTGTCCGGGCTTCTCCCGCGCGGCTCGAAGAGCGGCGCTGGGCGCCTCAGCTTGAGGAGGACGAAGCCTTGGTCGAGGCGCGCTTGGCCGACTTGGTTTCGCGCTTCTTCTCGTTGGAGGCGTTGGCGGCGTCGACCGCGCTCTTGCAGTCGGGTGTCACCGCGTCGAGGTGGGCGCGGGCGCAACGGATGACCTTGCCGCGGCCGACCTCCTCGGCAGGGCACAGTTTATGGAAGTCCGCGAGGCAGACCTCATTGACCTTGGGCTTGGCGGCGAAGGCGGGCCCCACGGCGAGGACGACGGCCAGAGCGGCGGTGCTTGCAATCCAGGTACGCACGTTCATGATCAGCTCCCCATGTTCGATTGTTCACTGTTTGTTCTTTTAGCGATCCAAACGCAGGCGTCAAGCGTCCACGTTCATCAGGCGTGAAATCGCGCTTCTAGCGCCGCCAGTTGAACTGCGACTGGTCGACGGCGATGCTGACCGCAGAGTCCTTGCCTGCCGGGATGCACACGGCGGCGCCGACATCGTGGTAGCCATGATTGCCGACGGCGCCCCAGACCTCGCCCGCGGGGTTCTTGTCCGGCTTGAGGCCACCTTTGCCGTCATCCTTATAGGGTTTGCCGCACGGTCCGATGGGCACGGGGCCACGATCGTCGTGCTCAGAGTCACGGTCGGCAATGAGAGTCGGATTGGCGCTGGTTGGCGCGGCCGGCGGCGCGCCCGCCCCGGCGCTGGCGGCCGTCGGGATGGCTTCCTGGGCCCAGGCGACCTGTCCAGCCAGGAGGGCGACCGCGGCCAGGCAAGGAAGGGCGCGTTTCATCGTCTTCGTCCCCATCGGTGAGGCCAAACCTCGCCCTTGCCGGCGGCGAAATTGCGTCCCGCCTGTTACTATCCTATTGCCCCAGCCATGTCTTCCCAGACCCTGGCCGGGACACCTCTCGCCGAGGCACGGGCGGCCATCGCGCCCCTCTACCGACGACCGGAACCGGATGCGCTGCGGGACCTCGCGGAGAACGCCCGCCTCACCGCCGAAGAGCGCACGCGGGTGCGCGCCGAGGCCGGCCGTCTGCTGGCGGCCCTGCGCGCGCCGGGTCGCGCCGGCTGGGTCGACCGCTTCCTGCAGGAATACAGCCTCTCAAGCGAGGAGGGGACGGCCCTGCTCGGTCTCGCAGAAGCCTATCTGCGGGTGCCCGATCCCGGCACGGCCGACGCCCTGATCCGCGACAAGCTGGCCCTCGGCGACTGGAAGGCGCACCTGGGCGCCGCCAACTCGGTGCTGGTCAACAGCGCCACGCTCGGCCTCATCCTCGCTCAGTCAATGACCGAGGCATCGAATGGGACGACCCTGCGGGGCCTGGTCGGCCGTCTGGGTGAGCCGGCGATCCGTGCGGCGGTTGGAAACGCCATGCAGATGATGGGCGAGGCTTTCGTCCTCGGCCGCACCATCGCCGAGGCGCTGCGCCGCGCCGACCGCGGGGCCAATCGCGCCTTTCGCTATTCCTTCGACATGCTGGGAGAGGGCGCGCGCACGTCGCCGGACGCGGCGGCCTATCTGGACTCCTACCGCCAGGCGATCCGGGCCATCGGCGCCGAGGCCGTCGCCGGCGACGTCTTCTCCCGCGATTCCATTTCGGTGAAGCTCTCGGCCCTGCATCCGCGCTACGAGCCGCTGCAGGCCGGCCGCGCCGTCCCGGAGCTTACCGGCGCCCTCATCGAGCTGGCTCGCCTCGCCAGGGACCAGGGCATCGGCCTCACCGTCGACGCCGAGGAGGCCGAGCGGCTGGAGATGTCGCTATCGATCATCGAGGGCGCGGCCCGCGATCCCGGCCTCGCCGGCTGGGACGGCCTCGGTATGGCCGTCCAGGCCTATCAAAGGCGGGCGCCGGCAGTGGTCGGCTGGGCGAACGCCCTGGCGGGGGCGACCTCGCGGCGCATCATGGTGCGGCTGGTCAAGGGCGCCTATTGGGATACCGAGATCAAGCGCGCCCAGGAGCGGGGCCTCTCGGACTATCCCGTCTTCACCCGCAAGAGCGGCACGGATGTTTCCTACATGGCCTGCGCCAGGGCCCTGCTGCAGGCCGAGGGTCTCTATCCGGCCTTCGCCACCCACAATGCGCTCACCGTGGCTACGGTCATGGAGTGGGCCGGACCCCGCCGGGACTTCGAGTTCCAGCGCCTGCACGGCATGGGCGAGGGCCTCTATGACGGCCTGATGAAGGAGGGGGGCGTCGCCGTGCGCGTCTATGCGCCGGTGGGCGGCTATCGCGACCTCCTGGCCTATCTCGTCCGCCGGCTGCTGGAGAACGGGGCCAACACCAGCTTCGTTCACCAGATCGGCGCCGCGGGCGTCAGTGACGACGAATTGCTGGCCGATCCGGTGGCCGAAGCCGAAGCCGCTGGATTCTCGCCCCATCCGGCCATTCCCTTGCCGGCCGACCTCTATGGCCCCGAGCGGCGCAACTCCGCCGGATTGGATCTCTCCGACGATCGGGTGGTCGCGGACACTTTGGCGGCCATGGGCAAGACCTGGTCCGGCCCGGCGGAGGCTGCCCCCCTGATCGGCGGCCGCGAGCAGCGAGGTGAAGCGAAAGCAGTGACCAGCCCTGCGGACCACGGAGTCGTCGCCGGCGAGGTGGTCGAGGCCAGTCCGGCCGAGGTCGCCCGGGCCATTGAGATGGCCGCCAACGCCCAACCGGCGTGGAATGCCCGGGGCCCAGAAGAGCGGGCGGCGATCCTCGAGCGCCTGGCCGACCTTCTGGAACGCGACCGCGCGCCGCTGATGGCGCTGGCCGTCCGCGAGGCTGGCAAGACCCTCGGGGACGCCATCGGCGAGGTGCGCGAGGCGACCGACTTCTGTCGCTACTATGCGGTCGAGGCGCGCCGCCATCTCGCGCGCCAGCGCCTGCCGGGGCCCACCGGCGAGCTCAACGAGTTGACCCTGGCCGGGCGAGGCGTCTTTGCCTGCGTCAGCCCGTGGAACTTCCCTTTGGCCATCTTCCTCGGCCAGATCACCGCCGCTCTGGCGGCTGGCAACTCCGTGGTCGCCAAGCCGGCGCCGCAGACACCCCTGATCGCCGCCCACGCCGTGCGACTGGCCATCGAGGCCGGCGTGCCGGGCGAGGCGCTGCAGCTGGTCCCAGGTGGGGCCGAGGTTGGCGCTGCCCTCGTCGCCGACCCGCGCGTGGCCGGCGTCGCCTTCACCGGCTCGACCGCCAGCGCCCGGCGCATCGCTCACACGCTTCTCGAGGACGAGCGCCGGCCGTTGGTCCCCCTCATCGCCGAGACTGGCGGCCTCAACGCCATGCTGGTGGATTCCACGGCCCTGCCGGAGCAGGTGACCCAGGACGTCATCACCTCAGCGTTCCTGACCGCCGGCCAACGCTGCTCGGCCCTGCGGCTCCTGTGCCTGCACGAGGACGTCGCCGCGCAGATCCTGGAAATGCTCAAGGGCGCCATGGACGAGCTCGTCATCGGCGATCCGGCCGACCCGGCGACCGACGTCGGGCCGGTGATCGACGAGGCCGCGCGGGGTCGCATCGAGGACTGGGTCGAGGCCCATATCGACGCTGTCCTGCACCGCCTTCCCCTGCCGGCCGGGGCCGCGCACGGGACCTTCGTCCCGCCGACCCTGTTGCAGGTGGATCGCGTCGCCGACCTCGACCGCGAAATCTTCGGGCCGGTGCTGCATGTCACCACCTTCAAGGCCGGGGCCCTGGAGGAGACGGTCGATGAGATCATGGCCTCCGGCTATGGCCTGACGCTGGGTGTCCACACCCGCATCGGCTCGGCCGCCGAGGCCGTCCGCGCCCGGGCCCGGGTCGGCAACCTCTATGTCAACCGCTCGATGATCGGCGCGGTGGTGGGCGTGCAGCCGTTCGGCGGCGAGGGCCTTTCCGGCACCGGGCCCAAGGCCGGCGGCCCGCACTATCTGCCGCGGTTCTGCGTCGAGCGCACCTGGACGGTTGACACCACCTCGGCCGGCGGCAACGCCAGCCTGCTGAGCCTGGAGGGGTGAGCGGTTACGACCTGATCGTCGTCGGCCTGGGAGCCATGGGCGCCGCTACGTTGCTGCAGGCGACGAGGCGGGGGGCGAAGGTCCTCGGGATCGACCTGCATCATCCCCCGCACGACCAGGGATCGAGCCATGGCGAGACCCGCATCACCCGCCGGGCCATTGGCGAGGGCCTGGACTACATGCCCCTCGCTCTTCGCGCCCATGACATCTGGCCGGAGCTCCAGGCCGAAACCGGCGAGACGCTGATGCGGACAACCGGCGCGCTCCTCATCAGCAGGCCAGGCATGGGCGTGGCCCATCACGGCAAGCCGAACTTCCTGGAAACCACGATCGAAGCAGCGCGGGCCTTCGACATCGAGCACGAGAGCCTGGCGCCGGCCGACGTGCGCGGCCGCTGGCCCGCCATGCGCTTGCGGGACGACGAGGCGGCCTACTTCGAACCGGGCGCGGGCATCCTCTATCCGGAGCGCTGTATCGCCGCCCAGCTGCGCCTGGCCGCGGCGAGCGGGGCTGAGGTCCGGACTGGTGAGCGTGTCCGCCAAATCGCCTCGGCGAAGGGCAGCGTCATCGTCGTGACGGACCAGGGGACCTACGAGGCCGCTCGCGCGATCGTCTGCACCGGCGGTTGGACCGGACGGCTCCTCGGCGGCGTCTGGGCGGAGCGGCTCAGCCTCTACCGGCAGGTGATGCATTGGTTTCAGCCGTCTGATCCGGCGGCCTTCGCGCTGGAGCGCTTCCCGGTGTTCATCTGGATGTATGGCGATCGGGAGGGCGACTGGTTCTACGGCATTCCCGTCGATGCCGATCTCGGCGGTGTGAAGATCGCCGGCGAG
Organism: Caulobacteraceae bacterium; assembly: GCA_036489325.1. Taxonomy (GTDB): domain Bacteria; phylum Pseudomonadota; class Alphaproteobacteria; order Caulobacterales; family Caulobacteraceae; genus Acaudatibacter. The sequence continues at coordinate 1,278 of DASXGB010000197.1, read as the reverse complement.
CAGTTCTCAGCCATTGCCCATGATCCCGACGCCTGGGACCGGCACGCGAGCCGTGAAGAGGCGCTGGCCTGCCACGTCCGTCACGTCGAGGGACGCCTCACCGGCGTCCCGCCCGCCTGGCTGCGCTCGGCCGCCTGCGCCTACACCCTGGCGCCGGAGAGCCGGTTCATCGTGGCAGAGGATCCGCGGCGGGACGGCGTCATCGTCGTCTCGGCCTGCTCGGGCCACGGATTCAAGCATTCGCCGGCGGTCGGCGAGGCGGCCGCCGCCTGGGCCCTCACCGGCGAACGGCCGCCGGTGCTGGCCCCGTTTGATCTCCAGCCGGCATGATCGACGTCGCCCTCGCGCGGCGCCGCATGCGCGCGCTCTTTCGCCACGACCGGCGCGGCCGGCTTGTCGCGATCAACGAGTGGAGCGCGGGGACGCCGCCTCGCCTCCTTCTCATGCGGACCGGGGCCGGCGCGCTGGCCGGGATACACTACGACACCCCGGACGATGTCGCCGCCTCGCTCGCCGCTCTGGCCAGGAGCGAACCGCCGGCCCTGACCGAGATCCCGGCGTTTTCGGACCGATACCTGGAGGCGCTCGGCGCGACGACCTTCCGCGCCGGGCCGGCCTTCGTCTTCCCGACGACTCTTCCCGCGGAGGCCGAAGTCATCGAGGTCGGAGCGGGCAACGCCGACTTGCTTTCCGGCGGGCTCGAGAGCTGGCGTCCCGACGTCGGTCGCCGCGGACCCTTCCTGGCGATCGTCGAGGCGGGCAGGGCGGTCGCCCTCTGCGCCAGCGTGCGCATCACCCGCCACGTCCACTGCGCCGGGGTCGAGACCGCCGCGGACTGTCGCGGGCGGGGCCTCGCGAGCCGGGTCGTCGCCGCCTGGGCGGTGAGGGTCCGCGCTCTCGGCGCAGTCCCGTTCTACAGCACCAGTTGGGACAACCTCGGCTCGCGCGGCGTGGCGCGACGACTGGACCTCGAACAGGTCGCGGTCGACTTCGCGATCGACTGAGCCGAGGCCCGATCTCACTCGGCCGGCGGCTCCCAGAGCTCGATTGGATTGCCTTCGGGATCCTGGATGCGGGCGAAGCGGCCGGTCTCGGGTGCGTCCCACGCGGGGTCGGTCTTCACGCTTACGCCGGCATGCCGAAGCTTCGCCAGAAGCGCGTCCAGGTCCGTGACCCTGAAGTTGATCATCCATTGCTTGTCGCCCGACCAATGATCGGTATCGGCGGCGAAGGGCATGAACACCGTCTGGCCGGCCTCCTGGCGCCAGGGTTCATAGC
>DASXGB010000189.1:0-15576 GCA_036489325.1 Caulobacteraceae bacterium | reverse complement strand
TCAGGCCGCTCGCCCGCGCGCCAAATTCTCCATCTGCGTCCTGCCGTTCGCCAACATCAGCGACGATCCGGGGCAGGAGTATTTCTCCGACGGGATCAGCGAAGACATCATCACCGACCTCAGCAAGGTCTCGGCGCTCGGGGTGATCGCGCGCAACACCGCCTTCCAGTTCAAGGGCCAGAGCGTCGATGTACCCAGGGTGGCGCGTCAGCTGAACGTCAGCCATGTCCTCGAAGGCAGCGTGCGCAAGGCCGGCGGCCGGTTGCGGATCAGCGCCCAGCTGATCGACGGGACCTCGGGCGAGCACGTCTGGGCCGAGCGCTACGACCGCGACCTCGACGACATCTTCGCCCTGCAGGACGAGATCTCCGAGGCCATCGTGAAGGCCTTGAAGCTCAGGCTGTTGCCCGAAGAGAAGAAGGCTATCGAGCGGCGTGGCACCGACAACGCCGACGCCTACGACCTCCACCTCATGGCGAGGCAGCGCTATTGGGAGGGAGACGATCCGGGTCAGCTCGAGGCGATCGTCCGCCTGTGCGGCAAAGCGGTCGAGATCGACCCGGCCTATGCGCGCGCCTGGGCCCTGATGGGGAGCGCGCAGGCAAGGTTGCGCTTCCGCTTTGGCCGGCAGGATATCGACGGCTCGGCGGCGATCGACAAGGCGCTGGCGCTCGACCCCGAACTCGCCGAGGCCCACGCCGCCAAGGCGGATAGTCTTCGCCGAGACGGCCGTTATGACCAGGCGTCGGCGGAAGTCGAAATTGCCCTGCGTCTCGACCCGGAGTCGTATGAGGTGAACAACAACGCCGCCAGTCTGTGTTTCAGCCAAGGGCGCATCGCCGACGCCATCCCCTATTTCGAAAAGGCGGCGGCTCTGATGGAGACCGCCACCAACACACCCGCGTTGCTGATCACCTGCTACGCCGCGCTCGGCGACATGAACGGAGCGCGGCAGGCGGCGCGGATGACGCTCGCGCGCGCCGAGGCGGCCTTGGCGCAGAACCGCAGCAACGGGTCGGCGATGGGCTACGGCGTGAACGCCCTGGCCGTCCTTGGCGAAGCAGATCGGACCCGCGACTGGATCCGCCGCGCGCTGCTGATCGATCAGGACAATCAGAACATGCGCTACAACTTCGCCTGCGCTCTCAGCACCTATCTCAAGGACATCGACGGCGCGCTAGAGTTGCTCGGGCCCCACCTAGCCCAGGTGACTCGCGCCGATTTGGAGTGGACCAAAACCGACCCGGATATGGACACCCTGCGCCAGGACCCGCGCTTCCAGGCCATGATCGCGGCGGCCGAAGCTCGAGTGGCGGCGGCGGAAGCGGCCACCGCGACGGTGTAGCGGTTTTCAGGGAGTCCGCTAAGGGTCGAACGAGGTCGTTCGCCCTAGGCCGAAACCGGGCGCGATGGACGACCTGGCGTTCATCCCCATATCGCCCGGCCGGGCCTAGCCCTTGAGCAGGAATCGCCGGTTCAGCGGCTGGAGGGGCCGCGCGTTCATCGGAAAGATCGCCTTGAACGCGTCGATATCGGCCTGCGCGACCGTGACGCTTTCTTCGAACACCACCCACGCCACCGTCTGGGAACACGGCGGTGTGGTCAGGGAGCCTTCATAGCGCCAGGCGGCGCCAAGATCCCGGGGCAGCAGGGTCCGCGGATCGAAGGCCTGGGCCGCGCCAGCCTCGCCGGTCTTTGCGGGTGCGGCGGCCATGATGGCGTGGAACGCGCTGTTGGCCGGCCCGGCGCTCAGCAGCACACCCAGCACCGCCAGTCCGTCGCCAAGCTTGTGCACGAAATGCGCTTCCATAGCCGAGCGCCGGCCCTCGACGGCGTGCTCGCTGGGCGTGTGGAAATGGAATTGCACCAGCTCGGCGCGGCCGTCTCCTATCGCCGTGTTGCTACCGGGATCTGTATTGAGCTGCAGCGTGTGGCCGTTGTTGGTCACCTTGAGGGGATCGCTTCGCCAATTCGGCGCGATCGCCGGCAATTGCACGCGGACGCCATCGTGCAGATCGACCGGCGATTGCTGGTCTCCCGCCGAACAGACACTGTTGGCCGGGTCGAGACTGGCCCATTTTTCCGGACCCTCGTCGCCATAGTTCCAATGCGGTCCCTCGGCCGAGCGAGCGGCGCCGGCGCAGATCGGGCACGCCGCCAGACCCAGCAGCAGATGGCGTCTTGCGAGATTCATGTTCAGATCCCTTTCAGCCGCCTCAAACGCTGCAGCTGTACCAAGCCCTCGCCGGTCTGCAGGGTGGGGCATGTCAATGCAGGATCAGGCGCAGGCCGAAGTCAGGGTGACTATCAGCGCGTCACCCTAGAGACGGTCGGGTTTCACCTGATATCCGAAGCGTAACCGGCGGCCTAGCGTGACGCCTCTTCCAGGGGAGAACAAACAGCCATGAAGGCCACCACTTACCGTCTCGCGGGCGCCGGCTTGGCCGTCGCCCTGGTCGCCACGTCCACCTTTGCGTTCGCCGAAGAACTGAAAGGCCTGGTTGTCGCCCACGAGGGCAGCAAGCTCGTCGTGCAGAGCGGCGGGGTCGACACGGAGGTGATGTTGACCGACGCCACCAAGATCCAGATCGTGGCTGGAGTGTTCGGCGCCCAACGCAAGTCACGTCTCGAAGCCGACCTCATTCCCGGCTTGGCGGTCACCGTCGAGACCGTGCAAAACGGCGGCCAACTCGATGCCGAGAAGATCACCTTCAAGAATGACGACCTGAAGAACGCCATGGCCGCCCAGGCCGCGATGGCGCCGGCGAAGAAGAAATTGGAGGCCGCGCGCGAAAAGCTCATCGCCGCCCAGGCCGAAACTGAACGGCGGTTGTCGCAGGTCGGCCAGTTTGAAGAGAAGGGCCGGACGCGGGTGTTCTTCGCCACCGGCAAGACCGCCATCGACGATGCCGGCAAGAAGTCTCTTCGCTCGATCGCCAGCCAGGCCATGGCCATGCCGGGCGCTTCTCTTCGGGTGGTCGGATTTGCCGATTCCACCGGCAACGCGACCATCAACCAGCGGCTCAGCAATCAGCGGGCCAGCAACGTCACAGCCTATCTTGTGAAGGCCTGCGGCGTTCCGCACGAGAAGATCCTGTCGCCATCCGCCATGGGCGCGACCGTCGCCAACGACGCCCCGTTGGGCAATGCGCAGGACCGGCGCGTGACGGTGATGATCATGGTCAGCAAGGCCGCCTCGGGAACGTCACACCTCCCGCAGCAATAGGGGAGCAGGGCGCGGCGCCCCGTCGGCTGGCGGGTGTCGCGTTCCCCACGTTTTCGACGTCCGCGGCCACCGGTTCTGGGCGTTCGTGGGCCTCCGGGCGCCCGGGTTTGATCGCGAGACCGGTGCGGGTGTCGCTTGGGCGGCAGGCAGAGCCAATGGCCGCTCAGGCTGTCAGCGGCCTTCGCCCCCGGCGGGCGCCTACCCCTGTTTGCGGCGCGAAAAGCCTGAAGGCCGTCAGGCGAAACCTCGCCCCGATGACGTGAGCGACCGTAGGAGGGCCGCGATTGACCATCGAACTGAGCTTTGCCTTCACCATCCTTTTCGTCACACTTGGGCCGATCAAGACCATCCCCGCCTTTGGCGTGATCACCGCCGACCTCGATGGGCCAGCGCGACGGTGGTTGGCCATCCGGGCGACGCTGCTGGCGAGTATCCTGGTGTTCGCCACGGCCCTCATCTTCCTGGGGGTCATGAAGGCGTGGCGGGTGTCGACGCCGGCGATGCTGCTCTCCGGCGGCCTTCTGTTGTTCATTTCCGCCAGTAGAGCCGTCTCGGTCGGCGTCGCGTCAAACGCGGCCGCAGCCGCGCCGCCGGCCGAGAAGCCACTCGACTCCGAAGCCAGGGCGCGGGTGCTCTCGCCGCTCACCGTGCCCTCGATCGTCTCGCCGATCGGGCTGGTGGCCGTCCTTGTGTTCTCTGACAGGGCCCAGGGCGACTGGGCCGGGCTTGCCGGACTGTACGCCTTGCTGGCCGGCATAATGGCCTTGAACCTGGTCGGCATGCTGCTGGTCCGGCCGATCCTCAAACTGATCGGCTTGGATGTGTTCCGGGTGCTGGGCTGGATCTTCGCGATCATGCAGGCCGGCCTGGCGATCGAGATCGTCATCCAGGCGCTACAGGCGCTGAAGGTGATCCCGGTCTGACCCACCGGCTCCCAGACCATGAGGCGCCCTTCCCTTGCTTGCCGGGGTTTGACGTCATCGCTAGGGTCTCGGCGCCGGCCAGGGGCGGGGCCGCATCAGCATGTCCGACGTCTTCATCTCCTACGCGCGCTCGACGGAGGCGCAGGCTCGCCAGATCGGCGAAGCGCTGCGGGCGTTGGGCCACAGCGTGTGGCGCGACGATGAGCTGCCGGCGCACCAGGACTATTCCAGGGTGATCGAGGAGCGTTTGCGCGCGGCCAAGGCTGTTGTCGTGGTCTGGTCGGCGGAGGCGATCAAGTCGCAGTGGGTGTGCGCCGAGGCCGATGTGGCGCGCGAGGCCGGGACCCTGGTCCAACTGAACCTCGACGCGGCCGTTCCACCCTTGCCGTTCAACCGCATTCAATGCGCCGACATGCGCGGCTGGAGCGGCGATCTCGACGCGCCCGGCTGGCGCAAGGTGGCGGCCAGCGTGGCGGACCTGGTCGGCGCCAAGGGCGATGGCCATGCGGCCAGAGCCCCAGCGGCTCAGGCCCGCAAGCTCTCCGTCTGCGTCCTGCCCTTCACCAACATCAGCGATGATCCGCAGCAGGAGTATTTCTCCGACGGGATCAGCGAGGACATCATCACCGACCTCAGCAAGGTCTCGGCGCTACAAGTGACGGCCCGCAACTCGGCCTTCGCCTACAAAGGCAAATCTCCCGACCTCCGCCAGGTGGCGCGGGAGCTGAACGTCAGCCACGTGCTGGAAGGCAGCGTGCGCAAGGCCGGCGCCCGCGTCCGCATCACCGCCCAGCTCATCGACGGCGACACCGGCAACCACCTGTGGGCTGAGCGCTATGACCGTGACCTGACTGACATCTTCGCCCTGCAGGACGAGATCTCTGAGGCCATCGTCAGAGCGTTGAAGCTGAAGCTGCTGCCGGAAGAGAAAAAGGCGATCGAGCGGCGCGGGACCGACAACGCCGAAGCCTACGACCTCTATCTGATGGCGCGGCAGCATTCCTCCACTAGCAACTTCGGCGTTTCGGAAATGGAAGCCGTCGTCAGGCTTGCCAGTCGGGCCGTCGAGATCGACCCGGCCTATGCCCGCGCCTGGGCATTGATCGGCAGCGCACAGTCAGTCCTGCGCTTCCGCCACGGCAGACGGGACATTGGAAGCTCGGCGGCGGTCGAGAGGGCGCTGGCGCTCGATCCCGACCTCGCCGAGGCCCACGCCGCCAGGGCGGACGATCTTCGGCTAGAGGGCCGGTTCGACGAGGCCTCCGAGGAAATCGAGACCGCTCTTCGTCTCGATCCCGATTGCTACGAGGCGAACAACGGCGCAGCGAGTCTGTTTTTCAACCAAGGGCGAATCGCCGACGCCATTCCCTACTGGGAAAAGGCGGCGTCGCTTATGGAGGCCGACGGCACCGCTCCCGCGATGCTGGTCACCTGCTACGCCGCGCTCGGCGACACTGACGGCGCCAGGCAGGCAGCACGGATAGCCCTCGCCCGCGCCGAGGCGGTCATTGGCCAGGACCGTGGCAACGGGACGGCGATGAGCTATGGCGTGAACGCTCTGGCGGTGCTTGGTGAGGCGGATCGGGCCCGCGACTGGATCCGCCGCGCCTTGTTGATCGATCCGGACAATCAGAACATGCGCGTCAACTTCGCCTGCGCCCTCAGCGCCCATCTCAAGGACACCGAAGGTGCGCTCGACCTGCTCGGCCCCTACCTCGCCCAGGTGACTCGTTACGATCTCAACTGGACCAAGACCGACCCGGACTTCGAACCGATTCGCGACGATCCGCGCTTCCGGGCCATGATCGCGGAGGCCGAGGCAAGGCTCGCAGCCGAGACCGGGAGCGACGCCGCGCCGGCATGACCGAGATTTTTGTCTCCTACGCCCGCTCGACGGTGGCCCAGGCCCAGGCGATCGCTGAAGCGCTTCGCGGGCTGGGTTATGGCGTGTGGCGCGACGACGAGATCCCCGCCAACCGAGCCTACGCCGATGTCATTGCGGAGCGACTCGCGAAGGCCAAGGCGGTGGTGGTGATCTGGTCGGCCGACGCCGCCAAGAGCCAGTGGGTGTTCTCGGAAGCCAACCGCGCCCGCGAGGACGGCAAGCTCGTGCAGCTCACGGTCGACGGCGGCCGCCTGCCGATGCCGTTCGACACCATCCAGTGCGCCGACCTCTCCAGCTGGACCGGCGGCGACGACACGCCGGGCTGGAAACAGGTGGTCGGCGCCATCGCCGGCCTGATCTCGCCGAGCGGGTCGCAACAGGAAACGCCCAGGAAAGCCCCTCGCAAGCTCTCCATCTGCGTCCTGCCCTTCGCCAACATGAGCGGGGATCCGGAACAGGAGTATTTCTCCGACGGGATCAGCGAGGACATCATCACCGACCTCTCCAAGGTCTCGGCGCTGTCGGTGGTCTCCCGCAACACCGCCTTTACGTTCAAAGGCAGGAGCATCAAGGTGACTGACGTCGCCCGCGAGTTGACCGTCAGCCACGTGCTGGAAGGCAGTGTGCGCAAGGCGGGCGGACGGGTGCGGATCACCGCCCAGCTGATCGACGCCGCGCACGACGATCACATCTGGGCCGAGCGCTACGATCGCGACCTGACCGACATCTTCGCCCTGCAGGACGAGATTTCTGAAGCCATTGTGAAGGCGCTGAAGCTCAAGCTCCTGCCGGAGGAGAAGAAGGCCATCGAGCGGCGCGGGACCGACAGCGCCGAGGCCTACGACCTCTATCTGATGGCGCGGCAGCACTATTGCACCGGTAATTTCGATGCGCGCCTGAGCGAAACGATCATCCGCCTGTGCGGCAGGGCCGTCGAGATCGATCCGGGCTACGCCCGCGCCTGGGCCCTGATGGGGTGGGCGCAGTCCAGGTTGCGATTCCGCTTTGGCAGACAGGACATCGACAGCGCAACGGCCATCGAGACGGCGCTGGCGCTCGATCCCAATCTCGCCGAGGCCCACGCCGGCAAAGCAGAAAGTCTTCGGCTGGAGGGCCGGTCCGATGAAGCCTCGGTCGAGATCGAGATCGCCCTTCGTCTCGACCCCGAGAACTTCGAGGCGAACAACGTCGCCGCCAATGTGTGTTTCAGCCAGGGGCGCATCGCCGACTCCATCCCCTACTACGAAAAGGCGGCGGCGCTGATGGAGACCAACGTCGGCGCTGGCACCATGCTGATCACCTGCCACACCGCGCTTGGCGACACCGAACGCGCCAGGCAGGCGGCTCACATGACCCTCGCCCGCGTCGAGGCGGTGTTGGCGCAGGACCGCAGTAACGGGATGGCGATGGGCCAAGGGGTGGCCGCCCTGGCGGTGCTGGGCGAGACGGACCGGTGCCGCGATTGGATTCGCCGCGCGCTGCTGATCGATCCGGACAATCAGATGCTGCGCTACAACTCCGCCTGCTCTCTCTGCGTTCATCTCAAGGACACTGACGGCGCGCTCGATCTTCTCGACCCCTACCTGGCCTGGACGACCCGCGTCGATCTCGATTGGGCCAAAGTCGACCCGGACATGGCCCCCCTGCACGAGAACCCGCGCTTCCAGGCCATGATCGCGGCCGCCGAAGCGCGCCTGGCGGCGGAGGCTGAGGCCGCGCCGGCGTAAATGATTTCCGAGGGCCCGCCCCGGGTCGTTAGCGGGCCCGACCGCCCCGCAAGTCAACGGACCTTCTGAAGGTCCGAGCGGGGTTGCGAGCGGACCTAGTTGGCGCGAGCGGGGATGCCCAGCCCGCCTGCGAAGGAGCGCCAATCGGGCGAGCGCACCAGAGCATAGGAACCGTCCCCGAGGACGACCTGAAGGCACAGCAGCGCGAACCAAACCAGCGGAAGTTCAGCGCCGGCCGTTGTGAAATAGAAGCCTTTGCGAGCCAGCCAGAACACCGCGGCTCCGAGCATCATCGGCATCGCATAGAGCGCGACGTAGCGCGAGAGCACACCCGGGATCAGAAGCAGGGCCCCCGCGAACTCCGCCGAAAGCACATAGGCCGGCACGAACGTCGGATAGCCGCTCTTCACCAGGCCGCTCCACCACGCCTGAACTCCGCCCGGAAGCAGGATGAATTTCCAGTATAGATGGGCGATGAAAAGCGAGCCGATGAGCAGCCTGAGAAACAGGGCGCCAAGCTTCAGCTCTGTCGGCTGAGGTTCCATGGCGAGCGCGCTCCTTAAGAGAATTGTCGGGATGGTTGCGCATTGATGGCAGACGTAGAGCGGCCGTTCACCCCCTGACGGAGATCGGACCCTCCTTCCGAACATCGGACATCCTGCTGCCCGACCGCCATGGGTCGGAGGCGCGTTGCGTCCGCGAGCAGACGATCGAGCCTCGATCGCCCGGTCACAGGCCCGCTGAAATCAGACCGGCGATGGTTCCGAGCGCGCCGGCGACCTCGGCGGGCTCGGCATCGGCCAGAAAATAGATCGAGGTCATGGTCGGATCGTCACCGACCCTCAGCACCTTGACGCTGAGCGGATTGACAAAGATGTCCTCGCCCTCGGGGGCCGAGGTCAATTTCACGAGCGTCGCCATTTGTGGCTCCATCGACTGGGCGGACGGGGGTCGGCCGCCGGGCGAGGGTAACGGCTGCGGTCCCGGGGCCGAACCCCGAAGTTGCGCTTGGCGCCCGAAGCGGGGCCGCGAAGCGGACTGCATTGACAGGCGCCGGAGGCGGGGCGCACTCTCCGCTAAGAGGCTGATACGGCCCGCCGCTTGCGGCCCCTTGGGGTTAAGGTGAACGTATCAAAGTGGCTTCGATCCTTTGCTCACAGAGCGAACGGGTCAGCAACGCAAGCTCCTGACGCGCATCGGTTCGCTCGCAAGGCAGAGGATGGATTCGCATGCGCGATTTTCGTGACGCCAAGGCAATAGCCCGCACGCTCCGTGAGGCGCTGACCGCCAAGGGCGTGACAATCAGCAACAGTGAAGCGCTTGAACTGGTGGCCAAGGTGCTGGGGGAGCGGGACTGGAACACGCTCGCCGCCGCCATCGAGGCGTCGCGGCTCCGCGAGGTCGCCTGGACTCGCCTCGAAGGCGTCTACGCCAGGAAAGAGCCGGTGATGGGTTCGATCGTCGAGCGCGTGTGGGGCGGCTTCACGGTCGACCTCGGTGGCGCTTCGGCCTTCCTGCCAGGCTCGCAGCTCGACATCCGGCCGGTGCGCGACTTCGGCCCGCTGATGGGCCGCGAGCAGCCGTTCGCCATCCTCAAATTGGATCGTCCGCGCGGCAGCATCGTCGTCTCGCGCCGGGCCATCCTGCAACAGTCTGCCTAGAAGACGGACCGCCGCGCTTCACGGGTCGTGTACGGGGTCTAAGCCGGAGGCGTCGGCTCTGGCTCAGGCGGGGTCGTGGCCGCGCCGGGTTCGGCATTCGCGGCGCCGCCCTGACCGCGCGAGGGGTCCGGGATCGTCACGTAGACGATCGTGTCGCCTTCGTACCGGGGCTCATAATAGACGCCCCCGCAGTGGTAGTAGTCATACCCATTCCAGGGATAGGGCGAGCAGTCGGGGGGCAGCGCGTAGTAGTAGGCCCCGTATGCGGCTGCGGCTGCGGCGCCGATGACGAGACCAGCGCCCCAGGGATAGCGGTCGCCGTAGCCGGGCCAGCCCCAGCCGGGATCGACGGGGCCATTGGGGGGGCGCCCGCCTTCGCCAGGCGGCCGATTGCCTGGCCGATCGCCGATCCCCGTCCCCGGCCCGCTGATCGGATGTTCGGGGCGCGGCCGGCTGCCGATCCCCTCGCCGCCGCCTGGACGATTGGCCGGTCCGCTCGGCAGCTGACTCGGTCGCTCGCCCCCGCCGATGCCCTGACCGCCACCGGGGCGATTGCCGGCCCCTCCGCCGCCTGGACGGTTGCCCGCCCCGCCGCTCGGCAGTTGGCTCGGGCGATTGCCGCTTCCCGCCATGCTGCCGCCGGAGGGCCTCGTCATGCTGGACGAACCGCCGGTTCTGACGCCGCCGCCGAAGCCGCCTCGGCTGCCGCCCGAGAACCCGCCGCCTCGACCGCCGCCGAATCCTCCCCCGCCGCGGCCGCCACCGCCGCCGCCCCGACCGCCTCGCGCGAAGCCTGGATCGGCGGCCATGGCGAAAACGGCCACGAGCGACGCGGCCAGGCCGATCCGCCGGAGCAACCGCTCACTCACGGGAACCTCCTCGGCCGCCCTGCGGGGCGACGACGCCCAGATGAACCAGATGCGCGTCCTTGCCGGGCCGGAACGTGAAGTCGTCCGCGGTGATCGTCGGGGTCACATTCCACGTCAGGCGCGCGGTGTAGGCCGGTCGGGCGGGGTCGCTGAGGTCGACGATCACGATCTTGCGTGGGAGCGGCTGGTCGCCCGTCTGGATCCAGACCTGCCAGTCGAATCCGGGTTCACGGAACACGTATTGTTCGGTTTCCACGCCGTCGACGATCGCGGTCCCGGCCCTGAAGCCGGATTCCAGGGAAACATCGCGCGCGCCGCTCGGGTCGCTCCAGCGGAACAGGTCTTCCAGCGGCAGGGCGACGCGGTACCTGGTCCACAGAACCTCGAGGGCTTCGCGGTTCGTCGGCGGCGCGGCGACGGTGGCGAAATAGCCGAGCTTCGGGGCGACGATGGTGAACTGCTTGCCGTCGTAGAAGAACCGGCGCGTCTTCATGTTCGACTCGACATCGATGACGAAGCCGGCCGGGCGACGGACCTTGTAGCGCGCGACGCCGTCCACCAGCACTTTCTGGCCGTCGTGCAGGACGAGGTCGAGGCTCGTCTGCGACGTGAGCTCGAAGGCGGACAGACTCTGCAGATACGCGCTCATCCGCCGCAGCGCCTCGACCGACTTGGGATCCACCTGCTCGACGATCGCGGGGGGAGCTGGCTTGGCGGCCTTGTGGGCGGTCGGCTCTGCGGCCGCGGATGTCGCTGGCGCCGTGGCCGCCAAGGTCGCGGCGACGAGCCCGACGCTGAGGAGCGCAGCCGCGACGACGCGCGCCGTCGTGGAACGGACCTTGCCGGCCGGGATCTGGATGCGCGTCGTCACCGCAACCTCATCAGGCGGAACTACCTGAGCTGAGCCAATGTCACGAGCGTCGGAGCTGCGAAATCAGGCCAAACCCCGACCTCGACCTCCGCCAAGCCTAACCTTGACGCTCCACCAACGTGGCCTTCGCCCTCGATCGGCAGCCGCGGGCCCATGGCGCGGCTTGGCGAGGATGAGCGGAGGTGTGGCCAGACCCTGTAACCCCTCACCCGGAGCGGCTGCGCCGCTCTCGACCTCTCCCGCCGGGAGAGTTGAAGGGAGGCGGCTCGCGCTGGGCGCCTGGCGCGTTGTCTAGGCCGCCGCGGGGCGACGCCGGGTTCTCAGGGCCGCGCCGACGCCGAACAGGCCGGTCAGCATGATCGCCCAGGTCGCCGGCTCAGGTGACCCGGCCGCCTCGGTCACCGTGAAAGACGTGATTATAGCGGTGAAGGTGGGATTCTCCAGGCCGTAGACCGTGCCACTTAAGAAGAAGAGGTTGAGGTCGACACCGTTAGCCACAAAGCTCACGCCGTTCAGGTCAAGATATGGAGCGGGCGAATAGAGGATATTGTCGTTTACAGCGAAAACTCCGGGCGCGAGGAGCGCGGTGATCGCGTTGCCGTCAACCGTCCCCGTGATGCCGGTTATCGTGAAGGGAGACGATCCGCCGGCCGTGGTGAACGTCCCCGATCCGGTGTCTCCGGGCCCAGCGAACGTGAAATCCCATACGGTCGCGTTCGCCGCGCTGGCGGCAAGGCTCAGGCCAAGGGCCGCCGATAGAAGAGTGCGCTTGTTCACCTAGTCCCCCAATGAGCCCCAGGTCGTCTACCTGAAAGCCCGCGTTGGCCCCTTGAAACATTTGGCCGCAATCCCGCCATATCCGTGACCGAGAGCGAGCGCAAATCATATTTCGGACATATTCCAAAGTCCGGCCGCGTAACCCCTCACCCGGACGCGCGTCGTTCCACGGGCGCGAGCTCGCAGACTTCGCGCTCGCCGTGGGATCCGCATGGCCACCCGCTGGCTCGCGCCGAATGGGTCCCCAGCACAAGGCCGGGGATGACGGCTTTTGGGTTGATCTGAGGCTCCTTAGCTCGACGCCGGCTTGCCGGGCTTGAACCACGTCCAGGCGCCGAAGGCGCCGCCGGCGGCGGCCATCGTTCCCAGCACCCAGGCCAGCGCGCTCTTCCACGCCGGCCATTCATAGATCAGCCAGCTCCAGAAGGTCTCCGTCACCTTGATCGGGAAGCTGTCGACCCGGTGGTCCAGGACGCCCGCCGCGTTGCAGTCCGCCACCTGGTAGATGTCCACGGTCAGGTAGAAGGCCTTGTTGGTCTTGGGCGTCACCTGCCAGTCCCAGGTCGGATTTCCCTGGCTGGTCACCTCCTGGCAGGCGGCGGACGTCACCGGCTGCACGGTCACCAGGTCCTGAGGCCCGGTCATCACCGCCCGGGCCCAGGCGAGCGTGGGGATGGTGTGGCTCTGCAATGGCCCTGGGGCGCCGTTGAAGTCACCGGCGCCCGTGGGGTTGGCGGATTCGATGATCAGGCGATAGTCCGTGCCCTGACCGAGCGGGATGCTGGGCGGCGCGTTGTAGATCACGGTGAGCTTGGGCGCTGGCGCCGGTGGGCCAGGGTTCGGCGCGGGCGCGGCGGCGGCGCCTGGCGTGGGCCCCGGAGCCGGGCCCGGGGTCGGCGCCGCGCCAGGGCTCGCCGCCGGGGCCGGATTGGGTGGCGGCGGCGCCGCGGTGGCGACGGATCCGCCGCCGTTGGCCGCGACAAGGGGCCCCTTCGGCAGCGGCCGGACATGGTCGTGAGCGATGACAACCGGCGCCTCGGGATTCGGCGCGCCGATCGGCGCCGCGGCAACGCCGCCAGGAAACGCCCCGGGACGCAGCCGGTACGCGATCTGGGGCTGGGCCGCGAAGCCGATCGTCGCACCCCTCACAGTCGGCGCGGCCGGGCCGGCCGGGGCCAGTCCGGTGACCAGGCGCAGGCGCGCGGGCGCCACGCCCATTCCCCGGAGCGCGGCGGAGATGACGTTGAGGCGCGTCGCCGCCACCGCCTGGTCGGCGGCCGTCGCGCCGCTATCGCCCGGATAGGCGATGATCGTCAGGGTCAGGACGGGGCAGGCCTGGGCGAACTGGACCGCCTGGGCCAGCGTCACCTGGGCCTCGGGCGTCAGGCCGGCCTGGTTGTCCGCGAAGAAGAGCGGAAGACTATGCGGCGCCTGGGCCGGGCAGTTTGCTTGCGGCGGCTCCTGCGCCCGCGCAGCCGAAAAGGAAGCCAGGGCCGCGGCCAGAGCCACAATCAACAGGCGCATGGAATTACTCCCCCTCCGCCCGCTCGGTTGTTCGATCCTCGCGCCGGATTGCCTCACTGGCAAGGCGTATTTCTTGCGGACCGGAAGTCACGCCCAGGTCACAACACTCCGCCCTCATCCCGGCGATGTTGACCCCCTCCACCCCTACGGGGTCCCCCTCCCCCTAATGGGGAGGAGAATTGTGCTCGAACTCTCTCCCCCCTCAGGGGGGAGTACGGCCGAAGGCCGGGAGGGGGGTCCTGGACGCCGGCGGGGCGGGAAAAACGGCCACCATAAACAACCATAGTCATGGTGATTTCCCCATAAATTATGGTGTCCAGCGACCTTGACATCGAGGCCTATTCCGCCGTGTCCGAGTTCAAGATCGCCTCCATCTCGGCGAGCGCTGTCCGAGGGTCGGTGGTGGTGGCGAACATGTCGCGCAGGCTGCGCGTCAGGCGCGCAGCCTGGGCGTCCGAATAGTCGCCGACTTCAGAGACGTCGGTGTGGGCCATCTGCGGCAGCATGCGCGCCAGGGTGTTGAAGTAGCTCGGCGTGTAGGTGTGGCGCAGCCGCTCCAGGAGCTCGGCCTGGTTGGCTTCGAAATCCTTGACGATCGTCAGGACCATCTTGTGCGAAGCGCGGTTACGGCGGCCGGCTCGCAGCCCGCCGGCGTGGCCAGGAAGAAAACGGCCATTCGGGCCTCGGTCGGACGGCGGAGCAGAGTCGGTCATCGGAGAGCCTTTCGTTGTCTGGAAGGCCGGGAGTCTACCACGTAAGATTGCGGTTCGCAATAGATAGTCCAAAGATTTATTGCTTTCTGCGGGAAACTTGGCGGCCGCATCCTACCACAATGCTCCAAGCTAAAATTTGTGAACCGCGTTTTCTAGATTGACATAGTGCGATGTTGGTTTCAAAAGGTAGCTTAGAGAACAAAGGATGAACATGAACGAGACCGACCCAAGGGTGCGGACGATCGAGGCGCTGATCCAGTGCGCCCGGGACGCGGCGAGGCTGAAAACGGTCTCGAGCCTGGCCCTCGCCGCGCGCCTTCATCTCAAGGCCTGGGAACTTGAGCACGAGCCGTCGGCGGAGACGCCGGCGGAGAGCCACGCGGGCCTGCTGGAATGGGCAGCGGCCGAGACGGCGCGGCGGCAACCGCGGGGCGATCCGGGAGACGACACATGACCCTTTGGCGGCAGCGTCTCTCCGGCCTGGCGGCTGGAGCAGGGCGCGCCGGGTGGGGGACGTCCAGCCGCCGGAGGCTTCTAGGAAGCCGCGGACGGCGGCTCCTCGTCATGCGACGGCAGCGGCACGCCCGGATCGGGCTCGGACTCGGCCTTGGCCAGAGTGTCGCTGAAGTCGTGGTCCTCGATGTCGTACAGGGGGTCGGCGGCCGGGTTCGAGGGCACGTCGGCCTGATCCTGTAAGGGAATGTCGTACACGGGGTCGTTCATGGCCATGGTCGATCGCCCCGCCCAGGGCTTCAGCTGCGCGCTCCACAGCGCCCACTGGAGCCAGATCAGGGACGCCACGCCGGCGATGAAGATGATGACGGCCAGGGCCTGATAGCCCCACTTCCAGAGAAACCAGCAAGCCAGGAGCAGAAGGGGGAGCCCGATGACCGACGTCAGGCTTGAGCGGCGGCTTGACCGCGCCGAGGCCCAATCCCACATCCATTTGCTTCGCGATCCCCACCACATCGGCGCCCCCTGCTGTTCGCGGCGCGAATCCTAACAGCCTGCCGGCCAATGCCCAGCCCGGGCTGGGAGTCACCTCTCCCTGAGGGAGCGGCCTCGTTGACCCCCTCCACCGCTACGCGGTCCCCCTCCCCCCTAATGGGGAGGAGAGGAGTGGCGTTCTCTCCCCCCTCAGGGGGGAGTACGGCCCCCGGGTCCGGCCAAAGGTCGGCCCGAGGGTAAACTCCGACCGGGAGGGGGGTCAGCGAGCGGCGCCGTAAACCCTCACCCGGGCCTTCACCGGTCGCTTGACAGGGTCCGGCGGAGGGGAAGAGAGGGATTCCGGATCGAGGCCGAGATCCCGATTACGGCTCCTTCTTGAACAGATCCTGGAAGATGAGCTGGCCCCAGGTGCGGCCGCGTGCGTGCACCAGAGCGCCACCCTCGTTGAGCTT
>DASXGB010000139.1:0-8870 GCA_036489325.1 Caulobacteraceae bacterium | reverse complement strand
GCCAGGGCCGCCCTGGCCCTGGAATCCGCCTGGGCGGCGAGGCCCCATCCTGCGGTGTGGCTGGCCTGGCGCGACCTCAGGACCGACGAGACGCCCAAGGAGAGGGCGGCGCGCCTGGCCCAGCTGGCGGGCGCCCAGGCGGCCTCGCGTGAGGCAAGGATCCTGATGGTCGAGCAGGCGTTGATCGGCGGCGACGTCGACGCGGCCAGGCGCGGCGCTGACGATCTGAGCTCGGAACCGATTACTCAGCGGCTGGCCGACCTGATGGCGCGCGTCGCCAATGCCGCCGGCGACCGGGACGAGGCGCGGGCCTGGATCGCCCGCGCCGCCGGCGCGCCGGAAGAAGCGGACTGGACCGATATCGATCCCACCGGACGGGCCTTCGCCTATGGGCCGGCAGACTGGGCGCGGCTGGTCATGACCTACGCTGAGACCGGAGAGCTCATCCACCCCAGGGCCGAACGCGGCGAGCCCGGGCCCGGCAGCTTGCCGGAGATCCCCGCGGCCTATGCCGACAGCGCCGCCTTTGTCAGCGCCGCCGAGTCCGGCGCGCCGTTCCCGCCGATCGTCGACGACGGGGATTTCGGCGAGGCCCTTCAGCCGGCCGAGAGCGGCGATGCCGCCCCCGCCCGCCGTGGCCTGCTCGGCCGCAAGCGCTAGCCCCCAAACGAGCAGCCGACGAGCCCCCAAGCCGTAGACGAGCCGCCCACGGAGTGTTGCGCCGCCGCACTTTCGGCGCGTCGGTTCACGTCCTAAATCGAATCTCATGCCCGTCCCCAGACCGACACCGCGCGGCGCCCTGGTCGATATCGGCGGCCGGCGGCTTCACGTCGTGCGGGCCGGACTGGTTCGGAGCGACCGCCCGCTGGTGCTCCTGGAGGCCGGCGCCTTCGGCTTCTCCGCCGACTGGGCGGCGGTGCAGGCCGGCTTGGCCGAGCGCGGCTTTGCCTCGATCGCCTATGACCGGGCGGGGCTGGGCCTATCCGATCCCGGCCCGCTGCCCCGCGACGGCGCGGCCATCGGCGCCGACGCCGAGGCCTTGCTGGATCGTCTGGCGCCAAGCGGGCCCCTAATCCTGTGCGGCCATTCCATGGCCGGCCTGCATGTCCATCGCCTGGCCGGGCGTCTTCGCGACCGCGTGGTCGGGCTGGTGCTGGTGGACGCGGCCACGCCGCAATCGATGAATTCCAGGCTGGTGAGCGCCGCCGTCGCCCAGTTCGCGGGCCTGTCCCGGCTGGCGGCCTGGGGCGCGGGCGCCGGCCTGCTCAATCCCCTGGCCAGGACCCCGCTCGGCGATCGCATTGGCCTGGCGGGGGAGGTCGGCGATCACAAGCGCTGGGCGTTCGCCGACGCCGCCCACAACAGCGCCGCCGCCGACGAGGCGGCTGAGTGGCCGGCGATCGCGCGCCAGGCCCTGGCGGCCGGCGAGCTTAATCCGGAATGGCCTGTGGCTGTTATCCTGGCCGGCGCGCCGGACGCCCGCTCTGGCCTGAAGACCCTGATGATGGCGCCGGCGGTCAACTCCAGGTCAGGTTGGGTCGAGCATGTGGCGAGCGCCAACCACGCCTCGATGCTGGCCGGTCCGCACGCCGATGTGATTGTCGGCGCCGTCGAGCGCGTCTGCGCCGCGGCGATGGAGATCGAAGCCTAGGTTCTGACGACCTTCTTCGGCGCCGGCAGCAGACCCTCGCGCTGGGCGCGTTTGCGCGCCAGCTTGCGGGCGCGGCGCACTGCTTCCGCCTTCTGGCGGGCGCGCTTTTCGGACGGCTTTTCGTAGTGGACGTGCCGCTTCATCTCGCGGAACGAGCCTTCGCGTTGCATCTTCTTCTTCAGCGCCTTGAGCGCCTGGTCGACGTTGTTGTCGCGAACGAAAATCTGAACCAAGGTCTCTCCTCAAATAGATCGGCGCCGGCGTTGGACCCGCCGCCCGCGGCGCACCGCTTCGGAGGTCGCCCTCCGGAACGAGGCGCGGCCATTAGCAGGGCGGACCGCTTTTGTCCATCGGACCAGACGGTGTAGAGACCTTTCCTGTGACCCAGGAACCGCAGACGGCGCACGACTGGGCGGAGGGAGCGGAAAGGCGGCTCCTGGACGCCGCTCTACCCCTGGCGGCAAAGCTCGGCTGGACCCAACGGCTCATCACCGCGGCGGCCAGGGGCGCGGGCCTGAGCCAGGCCGACGCCGAGCTGTTGCTGCCCGAGGGCGCGCGCGATCTCGCCGCCTTGCTCGCCCGCCGCCACGATGCGCGGGCGCTGACCGCCCTTTCGGCTCTCGACCTGGCAAGCCTGAAGGTGCGCGAGCGCATTCGCGCCGGCGTGCTCGCCCGCTGTCAGGCGGCGATGGAGGATCGCGACGCCACCCGGCGATGGTGCGGCTTCCTGGCCCTGCCGCCGAACGCGGCCCTAGGGCTTAGGCTCGCCTGGGCCAGCGCCGACGCCATTTGGCGCTGGGCCGGCGACACGGCGACCGATGAGAACCACTATACCAAGCGCGCCCTGCTCACTGAGATCCTGATCTCGACCCTGACGGTGCGCCTGGCCATGGGCGGCAATGCCGCCGCCGCCCACCTCGATAGCCGCATCGAGGCTGTGATGGCCTTCGAGAAATGGAAGGCGGGGATCAAGCCGGCCGAGGCCGCGGGCGCCGCCGCCCGTAAGCTGGCTCGGCTCCGCTATGGACAGTCTCGGCAGACAGCCTGACCTAAGAAAACAAACTGGGGGATCCGCTCATGGCCACGGCCGTTTCATCGGACGATATCGCCACCGAGACCGGCTTGGAGATGGCCGAGTCGCCTCAGCGGCCCACCCGTCCCGAACTCACGGTTCGCTCGCTTGCTGCCGGCGCGGTGGTCGCGGTGATCATGGGCGCGGCCTATCCGTACATGGTGCTGAAGCTGGGCTTTGGGCCGAACGTGTCGATCGTCTCGGCTTTTTTCGGCTTCATCATCCTCAATCTGGTTGGGCGCGGCGAATACGACCGCTGGCGCAACAATATCGTCCAGACGGCCGGCACCTCGGCGGCCCAGACAGCCTTCATGTGCGGGGTCCTCGCCTCCTTCGACATGCTGCGCGCCTCGAGCGTGGTGAAATTCCACCTCAACCCCACGCCGCTGGAGACCTTCATCTGGCTGACTTGCGCCTCACTTCTGGGGGTCCTGCTGGCTGCGCCGATGCGACGTCACTTCATCGTCGACGAGAAGCTGCCCTTCCCGGACGGCATGGCCGCGGCCGAAACACTTATGGTGCTGGATCCGCCCGGCGGCGATGCCCGCGGCGGTTTGGAATGGCGGCGCGCGCGGCTAGCCGCCATTGTCCTCGGCCTGGCTTTGATTGCTTCGGCGGCGGTGATGCTGATTCGCGACGACGCCAAGATCTTCGAACTCATCCCGGAGGGCTGGGATCCCGGCGCGCTGACGCTGGGCGCCGCCGGCGCTTCGTTCGTGCTCGCCAGCATGGGCGTGGGCGCCGCCTACAGCCTGCTCTCGGTCGGCTCGGGCATGATCGTCGGCTTCCGGGTGACGCTTTGGCTGATGGTCGGCTGCATCATCGGCTGGGTCGTCGCCCCCTATCTTCTGATCCGCTACGGTCTGCTTCCCGATCATGCACCACGCCTGAGCGTGCTCTACTGGGTGATGTGGCCGGGCATCGGCATGATCATGGCCGGCGGTCTCACGGCCCTGTTGCTGCGCTGGCGCCTACTGATCGAGGCCTTCAAGGCGCTGGGCGCCGCGGGCGGCAGCGGCGAGGAGTTCCCACTGCGCTGGACGGTGATCGGCGTCATCGTCCTCACGGTCCTTCTTTGCGTGATCCAGAAGGCGATCTTCGGCTTGCCGTTTTGGATGACCTTCATCGCTATCCTGTTCTCGGTGCCGCTGATGCTGGTGGGCCTGCGAGCGCTGGGTGAGACCAACTGGGGCCCGATCGGCGCCCTTTCGAACCTGATGCAGGGTGTCTTCGCGCTGGTCGCGCCCGGCAACGTCAATGCCAACATCTTGGGCGCCGGCGCCACCGGCACTATCGCCGTCACGTCCGAGGGCCTTGTCCAGGATTACAAAGCCGGATGGATGATCGGCTCGACACCACGGTCGATGACGATCGCCCAGCTCATGGGCGCGCCGATCGGGGCGGCGGTCCTGGCGGTGGTCTATCCGGCCCTGGTCAAGACCTACGGCCTCATCGGCCCTCACGCTGAGCTGGCGGCGCCGGGCTCGCGACGCACGGCCGGGTTCGCCGAGCTTTTGTCCGCGGGCGTGGACAAGCTGCCGGCCTCGGCGATGTGGGCCATGTTGGCCGCCATTGTCGCCGGCGTCGTCCTGGCGATGATGGAGGCCCAGCCCAGACTGCGGAAATGGACGCCGTCGCCCACAGGCCTCAGCTTGGGTGTGCTGCTGCCGTTTTCGGCTGTGGCCGCCATGTTCGTCGGAGCGGCAGGGGGTTCGATCTGGCTGAAGTTCCACACTCGTACGGCGAAGGTCTATTCCATCCCCCTGGCCTCGGGCTTCATCGCCGGCGAGGCCATGGTGGCGGTGATTGTGCCGGTGCTGCTGTGGCTGCATCTCGGCAAGGGATGAAGAGGGCCCGACCATGAGCGCGGAACGCCTGCCGGTTGTCTTCTTCGGCCATGGCAGCCCGATGAACGCGCTCGGGGGACGCTACGCCGAGACTTGGGCCTCGTTGGGCCACGCGATGCCGAGGCCAAGGGCGATCCTGATGGTCTCGGCCCACTGGTTCATCGAAGGTGTGGCGGTGACCGCCATGGAGAAGCCGACGACAATTCACGACTTCGGCGGGTTTCCCAACGAGCTCTACACGATCCGCTATCCCGCGCCGGGGGATCCGGCTTTGGCGGTGCGGGTGTCGGGACTCATCGCCCCCGAGCCGGTGGCCTTCGACCAGGACTGGGGCCTCGACCACGGAACCTGGTCGGTTTTGATGCATGTCTATCCGGCCGCCGACATTCCGGTCGTTCAACTCAGCATCGACCGCACCCGTCCGCCCGATTTTCATTTCGAGTTGGGACTCCGTCTCAAGCCCCTCCGCGAAGAGGGTGTCCTGATCGCGGGGTCCGGCGACGTGGTGCACAACCTGCGCGCCGCAAGGAGTGACGGCGCGCCGGCGTACGAGTGGGCCGAGCGCTTCGGCTCACTCGTCCGGCGCAGCCTCGAGGATGGGTCGCGCGAGTCGCTCGTCGACTATCCCGGCCTCGGCGAGGACGCGATTCTGTCGATCCCCACCCCCGAGCACTACCTGCCCTTAATCTATGTGCTCGGCGCGAGCGAGGCGGACGAACCGGTGCGTTTCTACAACGACGAGATCGATCTGAGCGCGGTCAGCATGATGAGCGCGGTGATCGGCTGACGCTGCGGCTCATTCCAGCGGGCTAAGGCGGTTGACGTGGCCCATCTTGCGGCCGGTCTTGGCGTGCCGCTTGCCGTAGAGCCACAAGCGCGAGTCCGGCTCTCGGATCAGCTTGGGCCAAGTCTCGACCTCGTCGCCTAGAATGTTGATCATCTCTACGCGGGCAAGAGCGGCGGTGGAGCCAAGCGGCCAGCCGGCGATGGCGCGGATATGCTGTTCGAACTGGTCGACCTCGCAGCCATCCAGCGTCCAGTGCCCGGTATTGTGAACGCGCGGCGCGAACTCGTTGACCAGCAAGGTTCCATCGTCGCGCTCGAACAATTCGACCCCCATCACGCCGACATAGTCCAGGTTGGAAAGCACTGTGGCGGCGATGCGCTCGGCTTCCACCAGGACCTTGGACGAGGCCTCGGCCGGCGCGGTGGCTCGGCGCAGCACGCCTCCTTCGTGATGGCTCTCCGCGAGCGGATAGAGGGCGATCTCGCCATCACGGCCGCGCGCAGCGATCACCGCTAACTCGCGGCGGAAATCCGCCGGAGCCTCGGCGATCGTTGGCCGGCGTCCCAGGACATCGAGCGCAGCCGACGCCTCGCCGGCGCGGCTGACCCACACCTGGCCCTTTCCGTCATAGCCGCCGCGCCGTGACTTCAAGAGCAGCGGCGAGCCGATGTCCTTGAGGGCGCGAGTCACGTCAGCCTCGCCGTCAATGGCGGCGAAGGCGACGGTGGGAGCGCCGACCTCGTTGAGAAAGGTCTTCTCTCTCATCCGATCCTGGGCGACGGCCAACGCCCGAGCCGCCGGAGCGGTCTCGGCCCCCAGCTTGTCGAGACACTCGATGGCCGCAGCGGGTACATTCTCGAACTCGAACGTAATGACATCTGCCGTCGCCGCGAGGGCAGCCAGGGCATCGGCGTCGTCGTAGGCGGCAAAGACAGTACGCGCGGCTACGCGGCTCGCAGGGGAGTCCTGATCCGGCGTCAGAATGGCGACATCGAAGCCAAGGCGGGCGGCGGAGAGCGCGAGCATTCGGCCAAGCTGGCCGCCGCCCAGGATCCCGATCGTTGAGCCGGGCGCGAGGGGCCAGGCCGTCATTAGCCGCCGCTCGGCTCGCTCACGGTCTCAGGAACGGATTCGGCTAGGTCGGCGCGGTGTTGAGCCAGGCGCGCGGCCAAGGCGGAATCGGACAAAGCCAGGATCTTGGCCGCCAGCAACCCGGCGTTGCGCGCCCCGGCCTCACCTACCGCCAGGGTTCCCACCGGCACGCCGGCCGGCATCTGAACGATCGACAAAAGGGAATCGAGTCCGTCCTGCAGCTTCGAGGTGATCGGCACGCCCAGCACCGGGAGGTCGGTCATCGAGGCTGTCATGCCCGGCAGGTGCGCCGAACCGCCAGCGCCGGCGATGATTACCCGAATACCCGCCTCTCGGGCGCCCTTGGCGAAGGCGTAGAGCCGCTCAGGCGTACGGTGTGCGGAAACGATCTTCACTTCATAGGCGACGTCCAACGCATCCAGGCTTTCGGCCGCGCCTTTCATGATCGGCCAGTCGGAACGGCTGCCCATGATGATGGCGACGGCCTTGCTCATTTCTGCCCAGGTCCCCTCGAGGCCGCGACTATAGGCGCCGCCATGACGCCCGCAAAGACCGACCCCTCACACCTTTTTGGTTTTACGGGCCTCTGGTTCGAAGCCGCCTTCGAGGTGCACGGCTTTCGTTTCGGGCGGCCGCAGCCTAGATGGGGGCGGGGCGAACGGAAAGTCGAGAGCCATGCGCGAGATACCCCATTTTATCGACGGCCGGGCGGTATCTGGCGTCAGCGGCCGCTTCGGCAACGTCTTCAATCCCAACACAGGCGAGGTGCAGGCTAGGGTCGGCCTGGCGAGCGCCGGAGAGGTTGACCAGGCGGTCCAGTCGGCGGCGAAGGCCCAGCCCGGCTGGGCGGCGGTCAATCCGCAGCGGCGCGCGCGGGTGATGTTTGAGTTCAGACGGCTGGTCGAAGCGCGCATGGACGAGTTGGCCGAGCTGCTCTCGAGCGAGCATGGCAAGGTGGTCGCCGACAGCCGCGGCGATATTCAGCGTGGCCTGGAGGTGGTCGAGTTCGCCTGCGGCGTCCCGCACGTCCTCAAGGGCGAGTACACCGAGGGCGCGGGACCTGGGATCGACGTCTATTCCATGCGCCAGCCCCTGGGCGTGGCGGCCGGCATCACGCCGTTCAACTTCCCGGCCATGATCCCGATGTGGATGTTCGCCATCGCCATCGCTGTGGGCAACGCCTTCGTGCTCAAGCCGTCGGAAAAGGACCCGAGCGTCCCGGTGCGTCTGGCCGAGCTGTTCATGGAGGCCGGCGGTCCGGCCGGAATCCTCAATGTGGTCAATGGCGACAAAGTCGCGGTCGACGCGATCCTCACCCATCCGCTGATCCGCGCGGTGAGCTTCGTTGGCTCCTCCGACATCGCGTCCTACGTCTATTCGACGGGGACCGCGCACGGAAAGCGCGTGCAGGCCATGGGCGGGGCCAAGAACCACGGGATCATCCTGCCCGACGCCGATCTCGACCAGGCGGTGAAGGACATCGTCGGCGCGGCCTACGGCTCGGCGGGCGAGCGGTGCATGGCCCTGCCGGTGGTGGCGCCGGTGGGGACGAAGACCGCCGAGGCCCTGCGCGAGCGGTTGCTTGGCGAGATCGACAGCCTGAAAATCGGAATCTCCACCGACAGCTCGGCCCAATACGGGCCCGTTGTCAGCGGTGCTCATCGCCGGCGGATCGAGGACTACATCCAGCTGGGCGCGGACGAGGGCGCCGAACTGGTGGTCGACGGCCGGGGCTTCCAGTTGCAGGGATTTGAGAACGGCTTCTTCATCGGCCCGACCCTGTTCGACCACGTCAAGCCAGAGATGAAGAGCTATCAGGACGAGATCTTCGGCCCTGTGCTGCAGATCGTCCGCGCCGCGACCTTTGAGGAAGCGGTGGCCCTGCCCTCGGAGCATGCCTACGGCAACGGTGTTGCGGTGTTCACGCGCAACGGCCGGGCGGCGCGCGAGTTCGCCTCCAAGGTCAATGTCGGCATGGTCGGGATCAACGTGCCGATCCCGGTGCCGGTGGCCTACCACACCTTCGGGGGCTGGAAGCGCAGCGCGTTCGGCGACACCAATCAGCACGGCATGGAAGGGGTGAAGTTCTATACCAAGGTCAAGACCGTCACCGCCCGTTGGCCCGAGGGAATGGTTGACGAGTCGGCCTTCATCATCCCGACCATGGCCTGAAGCCCCAAAGGCGGCGGCGGGATGGACTTCGCCCTCTCCGAAGATCAGCGGGCGATCGAGGAGGCCGCGCGCGCCTTCGCCGAAGCCGAGATGGCGCCCCACGCCGCCCGCTGGGACGAGGAGAAGATCTTCCCGGTCCAGACCCTGCGCCAGGCCGCAGCGCTGGGCTTCGCCGGGATCTATGTCCGGCCTGACGTTGGCGGGACGGGGCTCGGAAGGACCGAGGCGGCGCTGATCTTCGAACAGCTG
>DASXGB010000127.1:0-6897 GCA_036489325.1 Caulobacteraceae bacterium | reverse complement strand
CGCGGCTTTACCGTGGAGCGCTCCACCGCCTACTGGCAGAGGCGCTCGGATCGCGTCGGCATCAGCGCCGCCGACGCCGAGGCCTTCGGGCGGGCCTGGACCACCCTGGACGCCCGTCTGGAGGCGGCCGCCGCAAGCGGTGTCGACGCGCCGGCATCAGAATTCCTCGAACCCGGCGGACGTTGGAACGGCCTGCTGAACGCCGGCAGCGGCTGGTACAACGGCGCCGCCTGGGACGAGGTCTCGGTCCTCGACTACGCAGCGTACCAGGACAGCGGCCGCAACTGGCGGGTGCGCGAAGGCTATGGCGCGGCCATCGCCACGCTCGGCGGGCAGCTGTCGCCGAGGCTCGGCTGCACTGTGGAGGAGGTCGACCATTCCGGGGTCACGATCCGCATCGTCACCGCCAAGGGGACTCTTTCGGCCCGCGCCGTCATTGTCACCGCGCCATCCAATGTCCTGGCGAGCGAGGCGATCCGCTTCCGCCCCGGCCTGCCGGACAAGGTCGCGGCCGCCGCCGGTGTGCCGCTCGGCCTCGCCGACAAGGCCTGGCTTGCGGTTTCCGAACCCAAACGCCTTCCCGCCGAGGGTCACTGCTTCGGCCGCACTGACACCGCCGCCACCGCCGCCTATTTCCTGCGCCCCTTCGGCCGGCCGTGCGTCGAAGCCTATTTCGGCGGGCGCCTGGCCGGGGACCTGGAAGGGGAGGGCGCGCTCGCCGCCTTCGCCATTGATGAGCTCGTCGGCGTGCTGGGGGCGGACGTGCGCCGCATCCTCTCGCCCCTCTTCGAGACCGCCTGGGCGAGCGATCCCTGGTCCCTGGGGGCCTATTCCCACGCCCTGCCGGGCCGGGCGGGCGATCGGGCCGTGCTGGCCGCGCCCGTTGATGGCCGGATCTTCTTCGCCGGCGAGGCGACGCACCCCACCTACTTCTCCACCGCCCATGGCGCCTGGGAGACGGGGATCCGCGCCGCCGAGGAGGCGATCGCCGCGCTGGCCCGGTGAAGCTTTGACGACCGGCAAGAGGTCAGCACAAACATTACGTCATCCTGGACGGCCGTCAGGCCATCTGGGACCCACATGTTCCGGCGATTGATCCCTGGGGCCCGGCTCGGCGTAGCTGTCGAGACTTGGCCAGGATGAAGGGTGGCCCCCTAACCCGCGTTCCTCAGGCCCGCGGCGACGCCGTTTATCGTCAGGTGGATGCCTTCGCGCACCTCGGGGCTGTCATCGCCCGAGCGGCGCCGGCGGATGAGCTCGATCTGCAGGTGGTTCAGGGGGTCGATGTAGGGCAGGCGTGAGCGGATCACTGCGGCGAGCACGGGGTTGTGCTCCAGCAATTGGCTCTGGCCGGTGATGGCGAGCAGCGCGCCCACTGTGCGCTCCCACTCGGCGCGGATCTCGCCGTGGATGCGCTTGGCCAGCACGCCGTCTTCCAGCAGGCCGGCGTAGCGTCGGGCGATGGCCAGGTCCCCCTTGGCCAGCACCATCTCCATGTTGGCCAGGATCGAGGCGAAGAACGGCCACGCGGCGTGGAACTCGCGCAGGGTCTCGAGGCTGGCGCCGGAGCGTTCCACCGCGGCGCCGAAGCCGTACCAGCCCGGCAACATGGCCCGCGATTGCGACCAGGAGAACACCCAGGGGATGGCGCGCAGGCCCTCGATGGTGCGGCTGGCGAGGCGCGACGTCGGTCGGCTGCCGATGTTGAGATCGGCGATCTCGCTGATCGGCGTGGCGGCGAAGAAATAGTCGGCGAAGCCCGGCGTCCCGTAGACCAGCGTCCGATAGGCGGCCATAGCCTCCCGCGCCAGGCCGTCCATCACCGCCCCGCGCGCCTCGTCCGCGTCCGATGAGCCGGCGCGCCTCAGGGAGGCCAGGATGGTTCCCGCGGCCAGGGTCTCCAGGCTCTGCGCGGCGAGCTCGGGGTCGGCGTATTTGTTGGCCACCACTTCGCCCTGCTCGGTGACCCGGATCCGGCCGGCCACCGTGCCAGCCGGCTGCGACAGCAGGGCCTCGAAGCTGGAGCCGCCGCCGCGCCCGACGGCGCCGCCCCGGCCGTGGAAGAGCTGCAGCCTCAGCCCCGCATCCCCGGTCGTCGTCGCCAGCGCCTTGGACGTCTGATGCAGCTCCCAGGTGGAGGTGAGGTAGCTGCCGTCCTTGTTGGAGTCCGAATAGCCGATCATCACCTCCTGCAGGCCCCCTTCGGCGAGCAGGCCCTTGATCAGCGGCAGGGCGAAGTAGCAGGCGAGGGTTTCCGGCGCGGCGCGCAGGTCGGCGATGGTCTCGAACAGGGGCTCGGCCAGGATCCGCGCCCTGGCCGGCGCGCCTGGGGTAAAGAGGCCCACCTCCTTCAGCAGGATGTAGACCTCGAGCAGGTCGGAGACTGAGGTGGTGTTGGAGACGATGTAGGCGCGGATCGCGTCCTCGCCGTAGACGTCCTTGATCCGCGCCGCCTCCACGAGAATGGCGTGCTCGCTCAGGGTCTCGGCGCTGTAGTCGGCGAAGGGCGACCACAGAAGACGGCCGTGGCCGAGCTCTCTCAGCAGCAGCGCGCAGCGAGCCGCCTCGTCCAGCGCCTGATAGTCGCTGCACACCCCTGCCGCCGTCAGCAGCTCGCCGACCACTCTCGCGTGGACCGCCGAGTTCTGGCGCATGTCCAGCGTGGCCAGGTGGAAGCCGAAGGCCTCGACGGCCCGGATGAGGTCGGGCAGGGGGCCGCGGCCGAAGGCCGGTCCGTGGTGGGCGAGGAGCGAGTCCAGGATCGTCCGCAGGTCGGCCGTCAGCGTCGCCGGCTGCTCATACGCGGGCGCGGGGTGGACCGATGGCCGGGGCGGCGCCTCGCCGGTGAGGGCCTCATAGGTCGCCGCCAGGCGGGCATAGATGCCGGTGATCGCCTGTCGGTAGGGCTCGTCGGCGCGATGCGGCGAGGGATCGCCCGCCGCCTGCGCCAGGACCGTCAGCGCCGGACTGACCTCGGCAAGGCTCGAGGAAATGGAAAGGTCCGCCCCCAGCCGGTGAACCGCCTCAAGGTAGAAGCGCAGCACCGCCCGCGCCTGATGCGCCAACGCCTGGGCCATCACCTCGGCGGTGACGTTGGGATTGCCGTCGCGATCGCCGCCCACCCAGCTGCCCACCGTGAGGAAGGTCGGCGGCGTCTCCCCGAGCACATCGCGCCAGCGGGCGTAGAGGGCCGGCAAAGCCGTCAGGAAACTGCGCTCGAAATAGAAGATGGCGTTCTCGATCTCGTCGGAGACGGCGATCCTCACCCCCCGCAACAGCCGCGTCCGCCAGAACAGCGACACCTCGCGCGCCAGTGTCTCCTCGGCCAGGCCCCGGGCGGCCGGATCGGTCGCCGACTGCAGGGCGGCAAGGGCGTCGGCAATGGCCGCCTGGCGATCGAGCACGCTCTTCCGCCGCACCTCGCTCGGGTGGGCCGTGATCACCGGCGCGACGAAGCCGTCCTGCAACAGCGCCAGGACCTGCTCCCGCCCGACGCCCTCCTGAGCCAGGGCCTCCACGGCGCCGGCCAGACTATCCGCCCGCGGCGCCGAGATCGGACCCGCACGGCCGCGCCGCCTCTGGGCGGCGTCCTCGGCGATGTTGGTGATCTGCAGGAAGCAGGCGAAGGAATGGGCGAAGCGGACCGTGTCGGCGAGGCTGAGACCGCCCAGGCGTTCGGCCAGGCGCTGGCCGGCCTCGGCTGAGCCCTCGCGGTGGAAAGCGACCGAGGCGCGCCGGATTTCCTCGATCTGGTCGAAGACCGTCGGCCCGTCCTCGGCTCGGATGACATCGCCCAGCACCCGTCCCAAGAGGCGGATATCCGCCTGCAGCTCAGTGCGGGCGTCGGGCTCGACCGAGGTTGACGGTGGGGAAAACATCACCCGCCGCTACAGCACGAAGCGGTCCGCAGGAATAGCCGGACGGACTCAGGCGGTCGGCGAGAGTTCTCTATTCTCCGCTCAGCGGAGTTTCTGGAATGTACCGCCGCGTCCCATAGCGAGCGCAAGCGAGCGACGTCATCTAGGGCCCGCGAGCGGCCGAAGGGCGCAGCGAGCTTGGGCCCGTGGGACTCGCCCGCGAGCGGCCGACCTGGCTTCGCCGTAGCGAAGCTTCGGCTTCGCCAAGGCGAGAGGGCGCAGCGAGCTTGGGCCCGTGGAACTTGCGCCGAAGGGCAGGCGAGCCTGCCCCCGTGGAACTTCGCTATTTCGCGCCGTAGACCAGCGCCACCTTGGTGAAGCCCGGCTCACTCGAATCGAGGTTCACGTACAGGTTCCGGTTGGTGCCGGCCTGGGCGTAGATCAGCACGCGCGGCGGCGACGGACTTTGGTTGGAGCCTGGCAGTTGCAACTTCCACGCATTCGTATCGAACGTTCGCGACAGGGCGCCGGACGAGGCGGCGCCGTCATAGAATCTCGCCACGTCGTCCGACTTGGCCGGCACGGTGTAGGTGATCACCCCGCCATTGGCGAAGGTAGAGGTCGAATCGACCCAGCCGCCGCCGTAGATGGGGGCGTAGGAGGGCGTATTCGGCGGCAGAATCCGCTTCATGGCGGCGACGCAGTCGGGGCCGCAAATGGCGACCGGGGCCGCCGCCCTGCTGCAGGCGCCGAGCGCCAAGACTATGCTGAGCGAAGCGATCGCGTTTTTCATGAATGGCCCTCCCCAGGGGCAAGAACTGGCGATTTACATACACGATAGCTTGACCGGGCGCACGATCTTCCACTGCGAGAAACCGTCGCACCAAGAGCATTGAGTATCGCAGACCGAGTCATTCTGACGAACGGGCGCCACACAGTCCTTTGAAATTCCTCGGCTCGGCAAGAAGTGTCTTTGCAAGCGGCGCCGATCGTGATCCCTAAATCGCGGGCGGCGTCAGACCGCCAGCGCCCGGATACGGGAGGGGAAATCATGCGTCGCACGCGCCTTTTGTCGACGGCTACCCTGGGTCTGTTCGTCTCTTTTGCCGCCTCGACCTGGCTTGCTTCGCCCGCGTCGGCCCAGACGCCCACCGCCCAGTCCGCCGAGGCGGCTGACTCTATGGCCGTGTCCGAAGTCATCGTCACCGCCCAGCGGCGCGAGGAGAACCTGCAGAAAGTGCCGGTTTCGGTCAGCGTTCTCAGCGGCCAGGACCTGAAGGACCTGCAGGTCAATTCCGCCTTCGACCTGCAGTTCTTCGTGCCGAACCTCGTCGTCGGCACGACCCAGACCGGCGGCGCCCTCGCCCAGACCTATCTGATCCGAGGCCAGAGCCAGGCGGCCGATTTCGCCCCGTCGGGCGTGGTCGTCTACCTCGACGATGTGCCCGTGCAGACCCAGGAGGTGGCGCTCTCCAACTATGACATGGCCTCGGTGCAGGTGCTGGAGGGCCCGCAGGGCACCCTGTTCGGCCGCAACACCAATGGCGGGGCGGTGCTCTTCACGCCCAACAAGCCGACCTCGACTTTCGGCGGCTACCTCACCGGCCGCTACGGCAATTACAACGATGGCTATGGCGAGCTGATGTTCAACCTGCCGGTGAGCCAGATCCTCGCCATCCGCGTCGCCGGCAACCTCGAGCGCCGCGACGGCTACACCCGGAATATCGGCGGCCCGGCGGAGGACAACCTCAGCTATGGAACCTGGCGCGTCGGCGTCGATTTCAAGCCGTCGAGCAAGATCGCCAGCTACACGCTCGTCAACGGCGAGAGCGCTGACGACCGTTCGCCCGGCTGGGTCCTCACCGGCGTTTCGCCGTGTCTCGGCCCTTCGCAGAACGCCTCCTGCTTCTTCAACAAGAACACCCTCCTCAACCCCTTCGCCTTCTTCCCTGAGCCCAATCCCTACCTGGCCCTGGGGCTGGTGGACCTCGAGGACGCCTTCGCCGAGCAGCAGGCCCTTGGAAACCGCACGGTGGACAATCCCATCCCCTCGAGCGAGCACGAGGACGGCGTGGGCGTGGCCAACACCTCCACCCTCGACCTCGGCCCGATCTTCGGCGGCGGCGACATCACGCTCAAGAACATCATCGGCTATCACGCCCTGAACACGCGCAATTTCAACAACTTCACGGGGACGATCGATCAGGCGCTCAGCGTCGGTTCGGCAACCCACACCCGGACCTTCACTGAGGAGTTCCAGGTGCTGGGCCACACGGGCGATGACGTCTTCCGCTGGATCCTCGGCGTCTTCTATTCGCACCAGACCCAGGCGCCCTACAGCGACACAGACCCGTCGCTGGCGTCCAACACCGGCTACGTGGTCTCACCCTTCCTGTTCGACGAAACCGAGTTTTTCCACCAGACGCTCAACAGCATCGCCATCTACGACCAGGGGACCATCGACCTTTCCCGCTGGGTCCACGGCCTCAGCTTTACTGACGGCTTTCGCTACACCTGGGACACGCCCAGTCTCACCGAGCAGATCTTCCAGATCTATTCGCCGCTCAATGTGCTGGGCGTCCCGCCCGGCCAATACTGCGCTCTCGCACCCAGCGGAAATCCGAACGTCACCGTCGATCTGGCCAACTGCCTGCTCACCGCCCACGCCCACTTCAACGCCCCCAACTGGAACCTCTCGCTCAACGAGCAGGTGAACGACCACGTGATGGTCTATCTGGCCAGTCGCCACGGCTATAAGTCCGGCGGCTTCAACACCGAGACCGTCGATCCGGATTTCTTCATCTTCGGCCCAGAAAAGCTCACCGATATCGAGCCGGGTGTGAAGTCCGAGTTCAACGTCGGGTCGGTGGCCGTGCGCCTCAACGCCGACGTCTTCTACGACTGGTATACGGACCTCCAGCTCAGCAACACGGTGTTCTTCAACGGCCAGCCGGCCTCGATCATTGAAAACACCGGGCCCGACGGCCTGCCCTCCAAGGCCCACATCTACGGCGGCGAGCTGAACCTCGTTGTGCTCCCG
>DASXGB010000104.1:0-5559 GCA_036489325.1 Caulobacteraceae bacterium | reverse complement strand
GATAACGCTGGGCCAAGCGCTCGATCCGGGTCAGCGCAAGCAAAGCCGTGACCCTGGCGTTGATTTCCGCCTTGGACGGCCGAAGTCGCCGCGGCCTCACTTCCAGACCGAAGGCGATATTGGCGGCCACGGTCATGTGGCGGAAAAGGGCGTAGTGCTGGAAGACGAAACCCACGCGCCTCTGGCGCGGCGAAAGTCTTAGGAAATCCTCGCCTCCGAGGCTGACCTCCCCTGAGTCCGGTGCCTCGAGCCCTGCTAAGATGCGCAGCAAGGTCGTCTTACCCGACCCTGAAGGGCCGAGGATCGCCAGGAACTCCCCGTCGCGCGCCTCGAGGCCGACGCCGTCGAGCGCCACGGTCTGGCCTTTGCGCTTGACGAGACGATTGATGACGAGGGTCACGCGCGCCTTCTAGCTTGCGTGACAGGTTCAGGGAAACAGGCGCCCGGCCACCTCGTGCAGGCTGCCGAGGACCATCATGGCCAGGGCCCGCATCTCATCGGTCGCCGGCAAAAGGTCAGGGACCATCACCGTCATCATTCCCGCGGCGTGGGCGGCCCTGACGCCATTGTGCGAATCTTCGAGGGCCAGGCATTGCTCGGGCCGAACGCCCAGGTGGGCGGCGGCGGCGAGGAACGGGTCGGGATGCGGCTTGCCCCTGACGTAGTCGCCGGCGGCGACCACCGCATTGAAGCGATCGAGCAATCCGGCGGGCCGCAAGTGCCGCTCCACGCCGGCTCTGGAGGAAGAAGTGGCGATCGCGCGCGGCAGCCCGAGCGCGTCCAGGCGGTCGAGGAGTTCGACCACCCCGGCTTTCAGGGGGGCGCCGTCGGCGAGCCGCGCGTGAGCCAGATCCGAGACGCGGCCGATCCACGGCTCGTAAGGGAAGTCTTCGCCGAAATGATCGAGCGCCACGAGCCGGCTGGAGTCCGCAGGAAGGCCGACCATCGCCAGGAAGACCGCATCCGGAAGCTCCGCGCCATGGGCTCCGGCGGCCTCCATCATCACTTCGCGATAGATCGTCTCGGTGTCGAGGATCAGGCCGTCCATGTCGAAGACCACCGCTTCGATGGCGCGTGGCGGGATCATGCGAAAGAATCCTGGCCGACGCCCTGGAAATAGAGCAGGGCCGTCAGGTCGCCGATCTCGACGCGGGCGTCGGCGCGTTCGGCGAGGATCGGCTTGGCGCGGTAGGCGACGCCGAGGCCGGCGGCCTCGACCATGGCGAGGTCATTGGCCCCGTCGCCGACGGCGAGCGTCTGCGAGAGGTCGAGGCCGAGCGCCGCCGCCGCCTGCGTAAGCGCCTCTAGCTTCGCTTCGCGCCCGAGGATCGGCTCGGCGACCTCTCCGGTCAGGTGCGCGCCGTCGTCGATCAGGCGGTTCGCGCGGTTGTCGGAGAAACCCGCCGCGACGGCCACCCGCGATGTGAAGAAGTCGAAGCCGCCGGAGACCAGCACGCAGCACGCGCCCAGCGCCGTCATGGTCCTGGCCAGGGTGGCCGCGCCAGGATTGAGACGCACCCGCTCATCGAAGGTGCGTTGCAGCGCCCCGATCTCCAGGCCTGCCAGCAGCGCGACCCGCGCCCGCAACGCCTCTTCAAAGGGAATCTCGCCGGCCATGGCCCGGGCGGTGACCGCCGAGATCTCGGCCTTGAGTCCGGCATAGTCGGCAATCTCATCCAGGCATTCACAGCCGATGATGGTGGAGTCCATGTCTGCTACAAGCAGGCGCTTGAGGCGTCCCTCGGCCGGCTGGACACAGAAGTCGACGCCGGCGCGCTCGAGACCTCGGCGGGCAGCGGCGCGCAAATCGGCAAGCGCGGCCCCTTCCACGAAGATGTCGGCCGCGCCTTCGCCCAGCACCTCCAGTCCGTCCGCCGGGCGGCCGGCCTGCGCCACGGCCTCGAGCGC
This sequence comes from Caulobacteraceae bacterium, assembly GCA_036489325.1. Lineage (GTDB taxonomy): Bacteria > Pseudomonadota > Alphaproteobacteria > Caulobacterales > Caulobacteraceae > Acaudatibacter. The sequence continues at coordinate 3,651 of DASXGB010000104.1, read as the reverse complement.
GGCCGGAATGGCGTCCTGGAGTCGATCGTGGTCGGGCGCAACGAGGGTGAAGGCCAGGCGCATGCCGCGCCTTAAGGCCCATCATCGGAGTCGGGGCAAGACCCCTGCCCGGCGTCTGAGGAACGCGAACCTAGGTCGTCACCTCGAGGTGCTGCAGGCCGCGGAAGAAAGGCAGAGTCCGCCACTCCGGCGCGGCGGCGGGATCGGCGAGCTTCAGGTTCGGGAACCGCTCGAACAGCCGAACCAGGGTGACCTGCGCCTCGAGCCTGGCCAAAGGCGCGCCGATGCAGATGTGCGCGCCGCCGCCGAAGGAGACGTGCGGGCTTTTCTTGCGGGTGATGTCGAACTTGTCGGGGTTCTCGAACACATCGGGATCGCGGTTGGCGCCGCGCAGCGAGACCAGCATCGACTGGGACGCGTGGATCGGACAGCCGCCGACTTCCATTTCCTTCGAGGCGATGCGGCCGGTGATATCCACCGGCGGGTCAAAGCGCAGGACTTCCTCCACAGCCGCGCCAATCAGGGACGGATCGGCCTTGAGCTTTTCCAGCTCCGCGGGATTGAGCAGGAACTGGCGCACGCCATTGCCGATGAGGTCGGTAGTCGTGAGATTGCCGCCGACCAGCAGGGAGATAAGGTTCGTGACAAGATCGGCGTCGCCGATATCAGCGCCGGCGGCCTGCAACTGGACCATGTCAGTGACGAGGTCGTCTTCGGGTTTGGCGCGGCGCATGACCAGCATGTTGGACATGAAAGCCCACAGCGCCTCGGAGGCCTGCATCATGTGTTCGGTCTGTTCTGGCGTCCGCAGTGGATTGAGGCTCTGGATCAGGCCCTCCGACCAGTCGCGGAACTCGGCCAGGCGCGTGTGATCGACGCCGAGAAGCCGGGCGATGACATCAATCGGGATCGGCAGCGACACAGCCTTCATCAGGTCGAAGGAGGCCTGGCCCTCCACCCTGTTCAGCGCCTCTCCGACGATCTCCTCGACCAGCGCCCGGCATTTGGCCACCCGCTTGTAGAGCGCCTGGGCGAGCGGATTGCGGATGCGCGCGTGATCGGGGTCGTCCATCAGCAGGATCGAGCCCGCGCCTTCGCGCTCACGCTCGGCGCCCGGCTCCTGCTGGAGGATGCGGCGGGTGAGGACCGCGGCCTCTTCCGCCTTCTCGGGGTGGCGCCACAGGGAGAGATCGGTGACGATTCCGCGGACATCCTCGTAGCGGCTGATGAAGAAAACACCGGCCAGGTCGTCGCGCATCACCGGATGGCTGGCGCGCAGCTTCGCCAGGACAGCATAGGGATCCTCGCGGAATTCAGGATTGAGCGGCGTCAGCTCCAGCACGCGCGGCGGCGGCGGACTCGCATCATCGGCCATCGAAAGTTCCTCCGTGACGCCACCATCTTAACAGCGTCAGGATTGGCCTTCTAGCAGGCCGCGCGATCTACTTCAACAGAACGTTCGAGGCCGAGAGCGCCCACGCTACCGCCCCCATCAGCCCAATGAACAGGCTTGCCGATCCGAGTGTGAATACGCGCTCGGCAACGGCCGGCCTGGGTTCATGGATTCGGTTCATGGTCGCCTCCCGTAAGCCAGGGTCTCGAATTGGGCGGCAAACATGGTTGCCAATCGGTTAAAGCGCAGATCGTTTACTCGCCCGGGATCGGAGCCTAATCGTCGTCGCGGGCGGAAAGTGAGGACGACATGCGATCCGGTCCGTTAACCCTCCTCGCTGCTCTGGCCGCAGGCGCCGCCGGCGCCGCAGTGCTCACCGGAAAGGCGGCCTGGGGAGATTGGACCAGCGACGCTCCGGGCGTGGTCCGCAGGATCACAGTCGATACCCTGCCGGCGCCGGAAATGGCCCGACCGGGCGTGGCCCCGCCCTCGATCGTGCCAAGGCCGGCCAACGCGCAGCTTGCCGTGCCGCCCGGGTTCACGGTCGCGGAGTTCGCCAAGCTTGACGCGCCAAGGCAGATCCGCACTGCGCCCAACGGCGATGTCTTCGCCGCCGAGACTGACGCCGGGCGCCTCAAACTGCTGCGCATCACGCCAGGCGCAGACAAGCCGGCTCGCGTGGCCACCTTCGCCGAGCATCTCGACCGACCGTTCGGCGTCGCCTTCTGGCCCCCGGGGCCAGACCCGCAATGGCTCTATGTGGCCAACGCCAATTCGGTCGTCCGCTTTCCCTACCGAAACGGCGATCTGGCGGCGCGTGGCCCGGCCGATACCATCGTTCCCCGCATTGCCGCCGATACGCGCGATCACTCCACGCGAGACATCGCCTTCTCGCCGGACGGCAAATACATGTTCGTTTCGGTGGGCTCGAGCTCCAACGACGCCGAAGACATGCCCAAGAAAACGCTCACCTCGGCCAAGGAATGGCAGGCTGAACATGGCCTGGGCGCCGCCTGGGACCGGGAGACCGACAGGGCGGATATCCTGGTCATGGACCCCATGGGCCAGCACCGCAGCGTCTATGCCTCGGGCATCCGCAATTGCGTCACGCTCACCGTGCAGCCCGGAACCGACACCTTGTGGTGCGCCACAAACGAGCGCGACCTGATGGGTGACAACCTGCCGCCGGACTATGTGACCCGCATCCGGGCTCACGCCTTCTACGGCTGGCCCTGGTTCTATCTCGGCGACCATGAGGATCCCCGCCACACGGGCGAACGCCCGGATCTCGCCGACAAGATCACCGTGCCGGACGTGCTCATCCAGACCCATTCGGCAGCGCTGGGACTGGTATTCTACGAGGCGCGCCGCGGCGTGGCGGCCTTTCCGCCAGACTATGTCGGCAGCGCTTTCGTGGGGCTCCACGGCTCGTGGAACCGCGCGCGTCGCACCGGCTACAAGGTGGTTCGGATTGTGATGAAGGATGGCCGTCCCACGGGCGACTATGAGGATTTCCTGACCGGCTTCGTCGCCAACTCGGTCGGGGTCTGGGGCCGGCCGGTGGGCGTGACCGTAGCGCCGGACGGGGCCCTCCTGGTCGCCGACGATGCCGGCGGGATCATCTGGCGCGTGGCTTACGCCAAGGCGGCGAAGCTTTGAACCTAACGTTGCGACGCTTGACGGCTGACGATGCCGGCGTCCTGCGCGAGCTGCGTCTCGAGGCCTTCGCCGCCCATCCCCGCGACTTCCGGTCCTCTCCGGCCGACGAGGCGGCCGCGCCGCTCGCACAGCTCGCGGACCAGATCAGCCATGGGCATGTGCTCGGCCTATTCGACGGAGAGACCCTGGTCGGCGCGGCCGGCCTGGCCTTCGAACGGCGCGCCAAGCTCGCCCACAAGGGCCTCATCTGGGGCGTCTATGTACGCCCGGCGTGGCGCGGCCACGGCGGCGCCGAACGTCTGCTGGCCGGGCTGATCGAAGCGGCTAAGGGCCGCGTCGAAGCGCTTCATCTCGTTGTTTCCGACGGCAACGGCCCGGCGCTTCGGCTTTACACGCGGCTGGGTTTCTCCCAGTGGGCCGTCGAGCCCCGCGCCCTCAGGCTCGACGACGGAGCCTGGGTGGACGAGGTCTACATGGTGCGGCGGCTCTAGGTCGAAGCGGATTCCCCCTCCGCCGCATTCCACGCCTGGATGATCTCGGCCATCGCCGCAACGGCCACCTCCCAGGGCGCCTTGCCGCCAAGCTCGAGCCCGATAGGC
>DASXGB010000098.1:0-24718 GCA_036489325.1 Caulobacteraceae bacterium | reverse complement strand
ATCGCCGGTCCGCGGGTGGTCGAGCATATGGTCGACGCCGTTCTCTCGTTCGAAGGCGAGCGCGGCTATCCGTTCCGCATCCTGCGCGGCGTCAAGAACCGCTTCGGCGCCACCGACGAGATCGGCGTTTTCGAGATGGGCGACGCCGGCCTTGTCGAGGTGAAGAACCCATCGGCTCTGTTCCTACCCGAAGGCGGGGCGCGCGCCGCCGGCGCGGCGGTTTTCGCCGGCATAGAAGGGTCGCGTCCAGTGCTGGTCGAGTTCCAGGCGCTCGTCGCGCCGACCGTCTATGGCACGCCCAGGCGCGCGGTCGTGGGCTGGGATCCCGGCCGTCTGGCCATGATCCTGGCCGTGCTCGACGCCCGCTGCGGACTTGGATTCGCCGCGCGTGACGTCTATTTGAACGTCGCCGGCGGCCTTCGGATCGGCGAGCCGGCAGCGGACCTGGCGGCGGCGGCGGCACTGGCCTCGTCGGCGCTGGATATTGCCCTGCCGCAGGATTGCGTTGTCTTCGGCGAGATCAGTCTTTCAGGAGACGTTCGGAACGTGAGCCGAAGCGAGACACGCTTGAAGGAGGCGGCCAAGTTGGGCTTTGCGCGCGCTCTCGCGCCTCAGGGTGCGACGTCGACCTCCGCCTTGCCCGTCACGGGCGTCAATCGATTGGCCGAAGCGGTTTCCCGCATCGGCGAGGGCGCGTGGAGCTGATCGGACGTGACCGGATTCGATATCCTCGCCGGCGCCATCCTCCTGGTGTCGGGTCTGATCGGATTCGCTCGAGGCGCGACCCGCGAAGTCGTCACGGTGACGGCGTTCGTCGCCGGGGTTGCGATCTCGATCTTCGGCCTGAGATACAGCGCACCGATCGCCGGCCATTTCATACACACCCTGTGGCTGGCGCGTATTGCGGCTTTGGTGGCTGTTTTTCTGGCGGTCTACATCGCCGTGCGCCTGGCCGGCGGGACGCTGACCCGCGGCGTGCGCCAGACAGCGCTCTCGGGACTGGACCGAGCGATGGGGTTCGCCATAGGCTTGGCGAGGGGAGCGGTGGTGATCGCCATCATCGCCTTGGCCATTCGCGCCGCCACGCCGCGCGAGCGCATGCCGCCCTGGTACACGCACGCTCTTGTCTATCCCGAGGCAAACGCAGGAGGTCAGGCCCTACGCGCTCTGGCGCCCAAGGGGATGGCCTTCATGCGCAGAGCAGCGCCCACGGTGGAGAACGCTCTGACCGACGAAAACGCGGATTCCGGCAATGACGCTACTGACCCGCAAGCCGATCAGAGCCGGCCATCGAAGACTCGCAAGGGCATGCATGTTCTGGTGGAGAAGCCGCGGCCATGACTAGGATCTCCTCGGCGTCGCAAGACTTTCTCGATGACAAGCCGCGTCTGGAATGCGGTGTCTTCGGAGTGTTCGACACGCTCAATGCGGCGAGCGTCACCGCGCTGGGTCTGCACGCCCTGCAACATCGTGGTCAGGAAGCCTGCGGCATTGCCGCTTTTGACGGCGCCGGATTCCACACTGAACGCCACGTCGGCCACGTGGGCGAGTCCTTCTCCGGCGACCTGTCGAGCCGACTGCCGGGCCGCTCGGCCATCGGCCATACGCGCTATTCTACAGCCGGCGGCAGCTTTCTGCGCAACGGCCAGCCAATGTTCGCCGACCTCCAAGCCGGCGGAGTGGCCATCGCCCACAACGGCAACCTGACCAATTTCCTCTCTCTGCGCGAGCAGTTGGTCGCCGACGGCGCGATCTTCCAGTCGACCTCGGACTCGGAGGTGATCCTTCATCTCCTCGCCCGGTCGCGGCGAGATCGGATGGTCGATCGGTTCATCGACGCGCTGAGCCAGATCGAGGGGGGTTACGCCCTGGTGGCGCTGACCAACAAAAAGCTGATCGGAGTTCGTGACCCACTCGGCATACGGCCTCTCGTCATGGGAGAGCTCGCCGGACGCGCGGTGTTCGCCTCGGAAACCCGGGCCCTCGATATGGTCGGCGCGAGGTTCGTCCGCGACGTCGAACACGGCGAGATGGTGGTGGTTTCAGATGGTCGGATCGAGACCTATCGGCCGTTCCCGGCCGCTCACGCTCGGCCGTGCGCCTTCGAGTACGTCTACTTCGCCATGCCGGATTCGATGGTAAACGGTCTTTCCGTCTACGACGTGCGCAAGCGGATGGGCGAGCGCCTGTCGCAGGAATGCGGCGTGCCGGCCGATGTGGTCGTGCCGGTGCCGGACTCCGGCGTCCCCGCTGCGCTGGGCTACGCCCAGGCCAGCGGCCTTCCCTATGAAATGGGCATCATCCGCAACCACTTCGTGGGTCGCAGTTTCATCCAGCCCAATCAGGATGCGCGCGAGCTTTCCGTGCGCATGAAGCTGTCCCCAAACCGCGCGGTGTTGGCCGGCAAGCGGGTGCTTCTGGTGGACGATTCCATCGTTCGCGGCACCAATTCGGTGCGCGTGGCCCGCATGGTGCGCGAAGCAGGCGCCAGCGAAGTGCATCTCAGGTCGGCTTCGCCGCCGATCAAGTGGCCGGACTTCTACGGCATCGACATGCCCGACCGCGATCAACTGCTGGCCGCTCATCGCTCGCTCGAGGAAATGCGCCTCCTGTTGGAAGTCGACAGCTTGGGCTTCCTGTCCGTCGAAGGGCTCTACTGGGCGCTCGGCGCGGGCAAGCGCGACCCTGAGCATCCGCAATTCACCGACCATTATTTCACCGGCGACTATCCAACGCGTCTGCTCGACCGCGAGATCGCCGAGGGCCGCAACGAGCCGGTGGAGCGCCAGCTCTCGTTCCTCATCGACGCCTGAGCCGTCGTCAATGGCTCCTGACGCCATGCCGCTGACCGGCCGCATCGCGCTCGTCACCGGCGCGACCCGCGGCATTGGCCGCGCCACAGCTCAAGCACTCGCGGCAAAGGGCGCGCAGGTCATCGCCGTGGGCCGCACCCAAGGCGCGCTCGAGGAGCTTGATGACGTCATTCGCGCCGAAAATGGCTTGCCGGCCACCCTCGTTCCGATGGATCTGGCCAAGACGGACGGAATCGACCAGCTCGGCTTCGAGATCTTCGAGCGCCATCGGCGCCTCGACATTCTGGTGCACGCCGCCGGCATTTTGGGCGGTCTCCGCCCCGTGGCGCACACGCCGCCGGAGCACTGGGAGCGGTTGATGGCGGTCAACCTCACCGCCGCCTATCGCCTGATCCGCTCGCTTGACCCGCTCCTGCGCGCTAGTCAGTCGGGACGCGCCATTTTTCTCACTTCCGAGCAGGCTCATCAGGCGGTGCCCTTCTGGGGCGCATACGCCGCGGCAAAGGCTGGACTGGAGGCTCTGGCCACGGCCTGGGCCGACGAAGTCGATGGAAGCCCACTGCGAATCCTGCTGGTCGATCCAGGGCCCACACGAACGGCCCTGCGCCATCAGGCCTTTCCCGGCGAGGACAAGGCCGCTTTGGCTGACCCGCAAGATATCGGCCTGTGGATCGCAGGCCTCGTCGCCTCGCCGGTAGACCCCGGCCCGCCCATCGCGATTCAGCGCCCCCCCGAACGGCGCCGCCTGGCCTGAAGCGACGCCGGCTTGTCGCTGGTTTGATCCGCATACGGATTGCGGCCGGACTTGACCGTCAGGCGGATCGGCGTGCCCGGCAGATCGAAGCTCTGGCGCATTGAATTGACGAGGTAGCGACGGTAGCTGTCCGGCAGCTGGCCGGCCCGGTTGGCGAACAGTACGAAGGTCGGTGGGCGCGACTTGATCTGCGCCATGTACTTGGGCTTGAGGCGTCGGCCGTCCACCGCCGGCGGCGGGTGTCGCTCGAGCGCCAGGCGCAGCCAGTTATTGAGATCGTGCGTCGCAACCTTGGCCGACCAGTCCTCATGCGCCTTGACCACCGCCGGCATCAGCTTTTCGAGACCGCGGCCGGTCTCTGCGGAGAGAGCAACGAGGGGAGCGCCACGCACTTGCGGCAACATCTGCCCTGCTCTCTCGACCATCGCCTGAAAGCGCGGCCCCGGATCGTCCACCAGGTCCCATTTGGCCAGGACGAACACAAGGGCGCGGCCCTCGCGCTCGATCAGGTCTGCGATCTGTAGATCCTGGGTCTCGAAGGCGCAGGTGGCGTCCATCACCAGAACCACCACCTCAGCGAAGGTTAGGGCCCTCAGCGCATCCTTGACCGCCAGCTTTTCGAGGACGCCCTCCACCCGGGCCTTGCGTCGCAGACCGGCAGTGTCGACCAGCCGAACGCGTTTGTCCTGCCAGGTCCAATCGATGCTCACCGCATCGCGGGTGATCCCGGCCTCGGGTCCGGTGAGCAACCGGTCCTCGCCGATCAGGCGATTGACGAGAGTCGACTTTCCAGCGTTAGGCCGCCCGACGATGGCCAGGCGAATTGGCTTGTCGCCATCCTTCGCGGTCGCCTCTGAGTCGGAAATATTGGGGTCGGTAGCGGCGATCAGGGCCGCGTAGAGATCCGCCAGGCCTTCGCCATGCTCGGCCGAGATCGGGGCCGGATCGCCCAGCCCCAGGGCGTGACCGTCCAGCACGCCAGCCACGCCCGCCCCGCCTTCAGCTTTGTTGGCCGCCAGCACCACGGGCTTGCCGGCCCGCCGCAGAAGGGCGGCGAACATCTCGTCCAAGGGCGTCACGCCTTCGCGCGCGTCGATCACCAACAGCACCACATCGGCCTCGGCGACCGCCTGTTCCGTCTGACGGCGCATGCGCGCCTCGAGGCTGGCGTCGGTGGCGTCCTCAAATCCGGCGGTATCGATGAGATCAAGGTCGAGATCGCCCAGCCGGCCGGTTCCGTGGCGACGATCGCGAGTTACGCCCGGGCGGTCATCGACGATCGCCAGCCTGCGTCCCGCAAGGCGGTTGAACAGGGTCGACTTGCCGACATTGGGTCGCCCGACAATGGCGAGCCGCACCCTCATGAGGATCCTAGCGGATTGCGATCAGCTGAGCCGATTCGCTGACCACATAGAGCGTGCCGTTCACCGCGATCGGACCGATCATGGCGTCTGCGCCAAGGCGGAGGCGGCGCTCAACGACACCGGTTTTAGGATTGAGAGCCACCGCCTCGCCTTGGCTCGACACCGTGATCAGGCGTCCTGACGCCAGGATTGGCGCCGACCAGTAGGCAAGCTTGCCCTTCTTTTTCTTCTTCTTGCCGCCGGTGTCCGCTTCAGCGTTCAGGTTGCGGATCCAATAGATCTGCCCCGCGTCGCGCGAAGCGCAGATCACCTGGCCCGTATCATCGATCACATAGACCACGTCGCCAGCCGGCCAGGGCGTCGTGACCGCAGACACGGGCAACGTCCAGCGCACCTGTCCGGTGCGAATGTCGACCGCCGCGAACATGTCCGAGTGGCTGACGGCATAGACGTCCGACTTGTAGATGACCGGTCGACCCGGAATGTCACGGATCTCCGAGAGCGCATTGGTGCGGTTGGCGTGAGACAGGGACGCATTCCACAGCTCGGCCCCATTGGCCGTGCGCAGGGCGACGAGTTCTCCGGACGCAAACGCGCTGACCAGGGTGTCATTTTCTACCGCCGGACTGGTAGCGGCAATGATCCGAGCCGGGTCTGCAAGGGCCTGGTAGGTCCAATCCTGGTTTCCGGTGGCCGCGTCGAAGGCGAACAGTTCGTCGTTGACGTCCTCGGCGAACACTCGGCCGTCAGCCACGGTCGGGGCGGCATGCAACGGCGCGTCGGTCATGGACCGCCAAAGAAGGCGGCCTGTTGCGGCGTCCAGCGCGACCACCTCCCGGAAGCCGGACGTGACGAAGATCTTGCCGTCGGCGTAGGCCAGGCCGCCGCCCCATGCCTCATGGTCACGCTTGGACTTGGGCATGATGTTGACGCGCCAGATCTGGCCGCCGTTGGCCGCATCGTGCGCCGAAACGTCGGCCGCGCCGTCCATGACAAAAATGCGGCCGCCCTCGACGATCGGCAGAGCGGTCACATGACGCTTCCGCGAGGAAGGAGCGCCGAATGTTCGGCGCCAGGCGATCTGGAAGTTCGGCGCCGCGTCGACATGTTCTACCGACTGGGCAAGGTTGCCGCCCGGCAGCGGCCATTCGGACTGCGGCGCCGGCGGCGGCAAGAAGAAGTCCTGGCCCTTGAGCGCTTCGGAGACCTTCAGCTCCTCGCCCGCCGCGATCACCGGGATGCGGACACCGCGAGCGGCGGTGCTCTCGTGGCGGTGCTTGCCATGGAAGGGATTGAGCGAACCAACCTTGGAAGCTGTCGAGCACGCGCTAACCGCAAGCGCCGCGGCGACGACCACGCTCAAAGAACGGAAAACTGTCATTGAGGGGATCCGGACTCGCCTTGGGATTGAGGCGCGGCGGCGCCTTCGCTGGAGGGAGACTGCGACGACTGCGGCGCGGCGCCCGGCACGCTTTCCAATTTAGGCGGCGGCATTGTGGCGGCGGTCTTGGCGGCGGCCGTCACGGCGCCGGCTTCGCCGGCGTCGATGAGCGAAATGGCCGCCTGGGCGCGCGTGCGCATGGTCTGGCTGACGCCGAGCGTGAGGGTCAGAGCGTTGAAGTCCGCCCGCGCCTCGGCGGTCTTGCCGGCCGCCAGCTTGGCGACGGCCATAGCCTCTCTGGCCTGCAGATCATAGGGCTTGCCCTGGCCGATCAGTGGCGTGAGGCGGGTCTGCATCTGGGCGTAGGGCGCAGTGTCGATCAAGGCCAGCGCCGCCCGAAGCCTTGCGAGATCGCCGATGGTCGGATCCGGCGCGGCCTTGGCGGCCTGGTCGAAAAGCTTGGCCGCGTCATCGCCCTTGCCGGCTGCCAAGCGAATATCGCCCTGTGACATCAGCGCAAGTGTGCGGTAGCCCGCCGGTCCCGAGGTCGAGATCGGGCCGAAGTCGTTGTACGCGCCCGTTGGGTCGCCCTGGGCCAGCTCCGTGAGCGCCTTGTCATAGGCGACCGACGCCTTGGCGATGTTATGCGCGCGCCAGGTCTGGTAGCCCCAGATGGCGAGGAAGGCGACGATGACCGCGGCGAGCAGCGCTGCCGCCCACGGCCAGGCTTTGCGCGCGATGGCGCGGTAGCGGTCGGAGCGAAGGTTCTCTTCGACCTCTTCAATAAAGTCGACCACGGCGTTTCTTCTTTAAAGGGCTCCGGACCCGGGCTCGCAAGGCGCGGACCCTAGCTTAAGCGGAAATCGCGCCGCAACCCGGGCGCCGCCGCCGCCATGACATGGAAACGACGCGCGATCTAGCCCTTGGCCGAGGCGTAGTAGGTCTCGGCGGCCGCCGGAAACGTCCCTGCGCGGACGTCGGCGGCGTAGGCTCGCACGGAGCGGGCGATCTCGCCGCGCAGGTCGCCGTAGCGGCGCACGAACTTCGGCGTCCAGTCGAACAGGCCCAGCATGTCCTCGGTAACCAGGATCTGGCCATCACAACCGGCCGAAGCGCCGATGCCGATGGTGGGTACGGGAAGGATGCGGGTGATCTCGCGCGCCAGGGGCTCGGCGACGCCCTCCACGACCACGCAGAAAGCCCCTGCCTCGGCCGCAGCGGCCGCCTCAGCCAGCACCTCGGCGTGTTCGGTCTCGAGCTTGCCCTTGGCTCGAAAGCCACCATCGGTCAGCACCGATTGCGGTCTAAGGCCTACGTGGCCGATCACGGGCACGCCGCGGGTGACGAGGTAGGCAATCGTTTCCGCCACATGAGGCCCGCTCTCGAGCTTTACCGCGCCGGCGCCCGTCTCCTTGAGAATTCGTGCAGCATTTGCATAGGCCACCGCCGGCGCCGCCTCATAGGTTCCAAACGGCATGTCGACGGCGACGAGCGCGCGCCGGCTCCCCCTCATCACGGCCTGCCCGTGAAGGATCATCATCTCCAGAGTGACCCCGACCGTGTTGGGCAGGCCATGCAGCACCATGCCCACCGAATCCCCGACCAGGATCAGGTCGCAGACCTCGTCGAGCAGTTCGGCCATCGGCGCCGTGTAGGCCGTGAGAGCTACGATCGGTTCAAGACCCTTTCGGGCGCGGATCCTGGGCGCGGTGATGCGCCGATGCTCTCTGTGCGCCGACATCGGGGGGCTCCCTTGCTGGGTTCAGATTTCGCGGATGGCGCGAGTGACGGCGAAGCCGATCGCCACCACCGCCATCGCCGCCGACATCCACAGTATCTCGCCGTTCACTTCCAGACCGCCCGGCAGGAGGTGGGTGTCGGTCCATCTGACCTGAATGGACGGTGCGTTCTGGACGAGAAGCGCCTCGAGCTTCGGCGCGACGCCGTAGCCCATCAGCTGAACCGCGCCCACCAGGCCGCCAGCGAGCCCCAATCCGCCGATAAGGAAGCGCCGGAACGTCCAGCCTCGCTCGAGGCTGGTTTCGACGCGAAGCGCGAACAGGTCGGCATCGGGAAACGCGGGATGCTCACCGAACAGCCGGTCGAGCTCCATCTCGAAGGTCCTGTCAGCCATGAGCCTGGCTCTCCAAGCCTCCGCCGTGCGGCGCGAGCCGGAAGCGGAGTTTATCCACACCACGTTTGACATGGGATTTGACCGTTCCCAAGGGCGCATTCAAGGCGGCGGCCGCCTCCGAATGCGAAAGACCCGCCCCGTAACATAGCGATACGCACATCCGCTCGGCCGCCGTCAGCGAAGCCAGGGCGCCATCCAGGTCGATGGCCGCGGCCACGTCCGTCGCCGCCTGAGGTTGCTCTGGAACCTCCGCCATGAGCTGCTCCCGCGCCGACTTGCGCCAGCGCTTAACATAGGCCCGGGCGGCGATCCGCTTGACCCAGGCCTGGAATGTGCCCTCGCCGCGGAAGTCGGTGATCTGCTCGAAAGCCGCCATGAAGGCGTCCTGCGCCAGGTCATCAGCAAGGTGATCGTCGGCTCCCATCCGCCGAAGCAGGGCCCGGACCGCCGAGCCATGCCGCCGGACGAGTTCGCCGAACGCCGCCCGGTCGCCGGCCACAGCCAGAGCGACCAGTTCGAGGTCATGCCTCGCGGCGCGTACGGATCCAACCATTCCGACCCTCCCTCAGGGCCGAGCGTTTCAGGATTGGCCGAGCGTGGGCGCGCTGCTCGACTGGGTGATGGCCGACTTCTTCCTCCCGGTGGCCCAGAGGATCAAATAGGCGATGCCGATCATGCCTGGGATGGCGCCCGCACCGGCCGTGCAGCCACCCGAGATGTAGGCCGCCTCGTCGTCGACGCTCATCAGGCCAAACCAGATGCCATAACCAAGGAGGACCAGGCCCACGCCGATTGCGAGGAAGATGATGGCTCTGCGGAGGTCCGATTCACGTGTCGAGGGCGCTTTGACCGCCAAACTCGACTGAATGGCGTTGATAAGCTCCGGCGACACGGGTTGGCCTTTTTCATAGGCCACCCGGACGATGTCCTGCATGTTCTGACGCTCGCGGTGCCGCATCCACATTGGCCCGACGATGACCACCGCCAGGAACGTCCAAAAGACGAGCATGGCGATCATCCCAGTGATGTCTCCGATCATTTTTTTTCTCCTATTCACATCTTGAACCGGTCGCCCCTCGACTCGGCTCTTCATGTGTAAGGTGGCGGTCTGGTGCGCTTTCGGATGCGGCCGCTCACGTGAATTCTTCGTAAGGGCCCAGGTTGCCCGCAGCCGTGAAAGACGATTTGCTGTCACCCAGACGAAGGCGAAGGGAGACGGCGCATGGATTTTCGGCGCATGGGCGGCAGCGGCCTGAAGGTCAGCGAAATCGGGCTTGGCTGCAACAACTTCGGCATGCGCATCGATCAGGACCAAACGACCGCGGTGGTCGAAGCGGCTCTCGAGGCCGGAATCGATTTCTTCGACACCGCCGATGTCTACGGCGGCTCGCAGTCGGAGGTCATGCTGGGCAAGGCGCTCGGAAGCAGGCGCGCGGACGTCCTCATCGCCACCAAGTTCGCCATGCCCATGGGCTCGCCGCGGATGAAAGGCGGCTCGCGCAGCTATGTCATCAGCGCAATCGACGCCAGCCTCAAGCGACTGGGGACCGATTACGTCGATCTCTATCAGATGCATGCACCGGACGCCGAGACGCCGATCGAGGAGACGCTCGACGCACTCGACGACATCGTCCGCGCCGGCAAGGCGCGCTATGTCGGCTGTTCCAACTTCTCGGGTTGGCAGATTGCCGATGCGGACTGGACCGCCAGAACACGCGGTCGCGTGCGTTTCATTTCGGCGCAGAACAATTTCAGCCTGCTCGAGCGCAATGTGGAGCGCGAGGTGCTGCCTGCCTGCGATCGGTTCGGGCTTGGCCTCCTGCCCTATTTCCCGCTCGCCTCAGGGCTCCTCAGCGGCAAGTACCATCGTGGCGAACCGGCGCCTGAGGGAACCCGACTTTCCGTGGGTGGTCGGCGCGCCGAACAGGCGCTCAGCGACCGAAACTTCGACCGCCTGGAAAGACTCGCTGCCTGGGCGGCCGAGCATGGCCACTCGCTCTTGGACCTGGCCTTCGCATGGTTGCTATCGCACAAGGAAGTGCCTTCGGTGATTGCGGGCGCGACCCGTCCCGAGCAAGTGAAGGCCAATGCCGCGGCGGCGACCTGGAAACTCACGCCCGGCGAGGCGGCCGAGGTCGCGGCTCTGGCGAAATAACCCTGAAGAGGAAGGCTCAGACGATGTCCAAGGCCGAGGTTTCCATCCCAACACCGGACGGCGACGCCCGCGCCTATGTCTTCAAGCCGGACGGCAAGGGTCCGTGGCCGGCGGTGATATTCTATATGGATGCGCCGGCGATCCGGCCGGCTCTGTTCGAAATGTGCGAGCGCCTGGCTGGGCACGGCTACTATGTGCTTCTGCCCGACATGTTCTGGCGGGCTGGTCCCTACGAGCCGATCGACTTCAAGAAGGCTTTTGCCAGCGAGGAGGCGCGGCGAGAGATCTTTGGCAAGTTCATGGCCTCGACCAATCCGGAGAAATCCACGCGGGACACTGGGGCCTTCCTCGCTTGGCTCGACAAGCAACCGGACGTCAAGGCCGACAGGGTCGGGTGCACCGGCTATTGCATGGGAGCGGCCCTAGCATTGCGCGCTGCCGGAAACTATCCCGACAGGATCGTGGCCGCGGCGGGTTTCCATGGCGCGCGGCTGGCCACGGACGATCCCGAGAGTCCCCATCTGCTGGCCCCCAAGATCAAGGCCAAGGTCTATATGGGTGGCGCCGACGAGGACGCGGGCTTTCCACCGGAGCAGGCCAAGCGGCTGGCCGACGCGCTCACCGCCGCCGGCGTCGACAACCGGGTGGAGATCTATCAGGGCGCGCGTCACGGCTACGCTCCGCCGGACATGCCGGTCTACAACAAGGCCGCGGCCGAACGGCACTGGCGAGAGCTTTTCGCGCTACTCGACGAGACCTTGAAGGAAAAGGTCTCCTAGGGCGCAATCACCTCGGCGGCGAAGCGCTCCATCTCTTCGAGTTGCGGGCTCATCTGCAGCAGCAATAGGTCAAGGCCGGTGGCCTCGAATTCGGCGATGCGGGCCTTGACCTCGTCCGGCGTCCCGACGAGCCCCGGCCGCAGTCCGCGGTTGGAGACCGAATATTCCTCGATCTTCAGCTCCCGCTCCAGTTCGGTGCCCGTGACCCATTGGTTGAAGTTGGCGAACCCGGGCGCGGCCGGATCGAGACAAGTGATCCGGGCTCGCTCGGCCTGCGCCGCCTCGTGGGTGTCGCGGACGATAGCGTAGGCCGCCATGCCGAAAACCATGGGCGCGCCGCCGGCCGCGGCGCGGCGCGATTTCATGTCAGCGATCTTGCCAGCGATGTGTTTTGGCTCATCGCCATGCATGACATAGGCGTCGCAGCGCTCGGCGATCAGGGTCTTGGCCGTTTCCGACTCGCCGCCGGCGTAGACCACCGGCTTGCGCTCCGGCTTGGGCGCGCAGATCGCCGCGTCGAGCCGATAGCGTTCGCCCTCGAAACTGAACCGGTCTTCGCGCCACAGGCCTTCGACCACCTCAAGCCACTCCCGGGTCCTTGCGTAGCGATCGTCGTGTTCATCGAAGGCGAGGCCGTAGCTCCTGGCCTCCTCGGCCCACCAGGATGAGACGACATTGAGCGAAAGACGCCCCCCGCTGATCCGGCTGATATTGGCCGCCTGCTTGGCGAACAGAGCCGGCTGGTGAAAGTTCGGCCGGACCGCGACCATCAACTCCAGCTTGTCCGTCACCGCAGCCAAGGCGGCCGCCGTCGACCAAGCATCCAGGGCCGGTTGATCGATTCCCTTGATGTCGTTGAGATTGAGCTCGGCGATTAGTGTGAGGTCGAAGCCGATCCGCTCGGCTTTCTGGCACAGTGTGCGCATGTAGTCCCAGCTGGCCGCCATGCCCTCGTCAGGCACGTTGCGCAGCCAGCCGCCAAACACCGGCGCCCAGAACCCATACCTCATGCCGGCGTCCTCACCCTGGCGATTTGCGCCTCGAGAAAATCCGCCAGATCGTCGTGTGGATCAAAGCCCAGAACTTCATGCGGCTTGGCCACAAAGTTGGACATGGCATTGAAATCATAAAACCTGGCTTGTCCGTCTCGATCGTCGATCAGGTATTCGATCCCGCCCACGTCAAGGCCCGCGAGGTCGCCGACGCGGCGGACGGACGCCTTCATCGCTTCGGGCGGCTCGAGGGCGCTCACCAAGATCGACGGCCGTTCAGCGAGGCAGACATCGGCCGGACAGAGGTCGAAGGTTGACCCCGCCCCGTCCAGGGCGATCGCGTAGAGGAAGGCGCCGGCCAACAGCTCGCAACGAATCACGCGCCCTCCGCGCGCCGGAACGTAGTCCTGGACCAGCACGACGCTGTCGACGCCCATGGGCGTGCCGGCCATCTGAACGGCTTCGCGCAGTTCGTCGGCCGAGTCATAGCGGGCTATGCCCGCGCCGGACCCGCCGATATTGGCCTTGACGATCACCGGATAGCCGATCTCGGCCGCCATGGCCGGAATGTCCTCCCGGCGATGAGCCACCAGCGTCCTAGGCGTTTCGAGGCCGGCGCGGTGGAACAGGGCCAGCTGGCGCGCCTTGCTGAGGTCAAAGGCCAGCGGCCTCGCCCCATTGATCACCCGGGCGCCGGCGCCCTCCCAGACGTCGAGGGCGGCCAGGACATGAAACAGGCCATGCTCCTCCTGGCGCAGGATCGAAGACATGGCCAGGCGATTGAACACCACGCGAGCTGGCGGCGCCGCCGCCGGATCGAAGACGTGGTCCTGGATCGGTATGGCAATCCAGTCAAAGCCGCGCTCATCCAGTTTGGCGAACAACGGCGCGAGCCAGGCAGGGTGCTCGAAGAGGACCGCAAGATCCTTCATCGCGGCCGCCGCGCGAAGGCTGCGATACGCTCTTCCATGTCGGGCCCACGTCCCTCGCCGTGATAGATCTCGTGAGCCAGGCCGGCCCCAAGGCTCATGCCGTCGGTGCCCGTGAGGAGCCGTTTGTTTGCGGCGTGACTAAACGATGAATTGGCCAGGATCTCTTCGCAGAGGGCCTCGATAGCGGCTTCGAAGCCGTCATCGGGCGCGGCCATGTTCGCCAGGCCCATCGAAACGGCTTCGCGCCCGGAATATGTGCGGCAGGTGAACATCATCTCCCGGGCTTTGTAGGTCCCCACACGCCGCGGCAGGCGCTGGCTGAGGCCCCAGACCGGGGTCAGGGACCAGCGGGCATGGGTGTCGGCGAATTTTGCGTTTTCCGCGGCGAGGATGATGTCCCCCGCCAGGGCCAGCTCGAGGGCGCCGGTATAGCAGTGGCCGTGCACCGCGGTGACGACGGGAAGCGGCAGGTCGGCCAGCCTCTCGATGACATGTGATTGATAGTTGGGTCGCGGGGGCCGCTCGCCGGCGGCGATGTCCGTCAGGTCGTGACCCGCCGAAAAACAGCGCCCGGCGCCGCGCAGCACCACCACGCGTGCGGGAGAGGCCTCCAGGTCGGCGACGTGCTCCTCCAGCGCCTCGAACAACGGCATATTGAGTGCATTGAGCTTGTCGGGCCGATTAAGCGTCAGCGAGGCCACGCCGCCTCGATCCTGCCGGATCACCAGTTCGCTCACGTCCGCCATCCCATTGCCGATTGGCTCAACAATGAAGCCTCAGGTCTCTGTTTGCCAGCGCATTGCGCCGGCTTGCCGGATCGCGCATTTTCCCGGCCACGCTCGAACAGGAAGGCCACGAGTCCCAAGCCATGACGCGGATCGCCGCCCTCCTGGCCGTGCTCGCCGCCGCGTTCGTCCTGTTTTACGCCTCCGCCAAAACGCCGCCGCCGGCCTCCGCCGACATCCCCGCGGCCCAATTCTCCGCAGGACGGGCGATGCGCGACATCGCGGTGATGGGCGCGGTTCCCCATCCAGTCGGATCGGCCGCCAACGCCGCCGTGCGCGACTACCTCGTGAGGCGAATGACCGAGATGGGGCTATCTCCGCGCGTCCAGAGCGACGACGGTGTTCGCGCGTCGGGCCGACGCGGCGACCGCTGGATCAGTGGTTCACACGTGGACAACGTTATCGGCGTGCTCAGGGGCCGCAATCCCGCCCTGCCCGCCGTCGCGATCATGGCCCACCACGACAGCGTGCCAGGCTCCCCAGGGGCGGCCGACGATATCACCGGCGTCGCCGACGCACTTGAAATCGCGCGGGCCATCCGTGCCTCGGGCCAGCCGCTGCGCGATGTCATGTTGGTGATCACCGACGGCGAAGAGGTCGGTCTCCTGGGCGCCACCGCCTTCTTCGCCGACGATCCGGCCGCCAAACATGTCGGCTTTGTTCTCAATCTTGAGGCGCGGGGCGGGGGCGGCCGCGCGCAGATGTTCGAGACAGGCCCCGGCAACGCCACGGCGGTCGACCTCTTCCTCAAGAACGCGATCCAGCCCGAAGCCAACTCCCTATCAGTCTTCATTTACAAGCAACTGCCGAACGACACGGACTATACAGTCGCTAAGGCCGCCGGTGTCCCGGGGCTCAACTTCGCTTTCATCGGACGGCAGTTCGACTACCACTCGCCAAGCTCGACCGTCGCCGCGCTCGACCAGGGCTCAGTCCAGCACATGGGCGATGAAGTTCTGGGTCCCGCGCGAGCGCTCGCCAACGCGCCATCTCTTCCCAGGCGCACCGACGACGCGGTCTACGCCAATCTGGTCGGTGATTTCGTGGTCGCCTACCCACCCTGGGTGGGATGGATTGTGCTGGCCATCGCCGGCAGTCTGATCGTCGCGGCCGCGATCCGCGCGAGACGCGCCAGAGAGCTCAAGTGGCTCGACCTTGCTCAGGGCGCCGGGGCGGCCATCCTGCTGCTGGTCGGCGCGGCTTTGGCCATGCATGTTGTCCGGAGTCTCACCGGCGTTGGTTTCGGCTGGATTGAAGGCCGCGCGCTTCTCACTCGTTTTCCGGCCTATGAGACCATCATCGCCCTTTCCGGCTTGGCATCCGTCGTTTTCACGCTCTTCGCTCTATCGCTTGGCGAGGCCAGGCTGGCCGCCGTGCTGTTTGCCGCCGCGGGCGCGTTGGCGGCCTCCGCATTTGGCGGCCTGGACGTCACCGCCCTGGTCGAAGGGGGTACGGCCCTGATCCTGGGCGTCATTCTCCTGGGCCGTCCGGCCGGCTACCCAGGCACCTGGATCGGCGCCCTGGCGCTGGCGTTCGTGCTCGCACTGTCCCTGCAGCTTTTGGCGCCCACTACCGCTTTCCTGATTGCGTGGCCGTTGACCGCCGGCGCTGTCGTGGCCCACCTCACCGCTCCGACGCAAAAGGCGCCCGCCTGGCTTCGCTGGGCCCTCGCGCTCGGACTGATGTTCGTCACGGCGGCGTGGTCTGGGAACCTGATCCACAACTTGCTCCAGGCCATGGACCTGCCCGAACTGCCGGCCCTCCCGGTTTGGTTGGCCAGTCTCGCGCTCTGGCCGCTTTTGTGGCCGAGGCCGGGCTCTCGGACAGCGAGCGCGGCGCTGGCCTCGATGTCGCTGCTCGTGGCCATCGGCGGCGCCCTGTGGCTTCATTTCTCGGACCCCTGGAGCCCCCGCTATCCGCAAGCGGTCGAACCGCTTTTCGTCGTCGATGAAGGCAGCGGGCACGCCTGGCGGGTGAGCCCGTTCCCGCCAGATCCATGGACCCTGGGCGTGCTCAGGGCGGATGGCGGCAGGATCGAGACGGCGAACTTTCCGACCTTCGCGCGTCCGGCCTGGGTCGCGCCGGCCTCACCCGCGTCGGCGCCGTCTCCGACGATTGACGTTTCCCGGGCCGCGGACGGAACGATAATCGTCCATGTCACCGCCGATCCGACGGAGGTGCTGCGGCTGGACTTGAAGACCGATGCGGTGGTCACCGGCGGAACGGCTCAGGGCCGACCGGCGCCGATGCTGACCAAGCCCGACCAGTGGACCCATTTCGACTGGGCCAACAGCAAAGACCTGGCGATCAGCTTCAGGCCACTGGGCCATGGCGCGCTAGATATCCGCTATGCCGCCTATACGCCGGGTTGGCCGGCTGCGGCCAAATCGTTGCCGGCCATGCCGCCCAACCTGATGCTTTGGGACAGGGCAGGCTCGAGCGTGGCCACCGGCTCGATTCAGACCTCTTGGTGAAGCAAGGATTTTCGGGGCGGCGATGAGCGATTTTGCGGCGATCGACGAACAGAAATTCAGATCGTTCCACTGGCTGGCGACGCTGACGACCGGTCTTGGCGTTTTCTGCGACGGCTATGACCTTTCCTGTCTGAGCCTGGTGCTCCCCGAGGTCCTAGCCTCGTTCGGGCACGTGAAGCTCACAGATCTGCAGAGCGGAGTGCTCTCGGCCTCGGCCCTGATCGGGTCGGTGGTCGGCGCGCTTGCCTTCGGGGTGCTTGGCCAATGGGGCCGCAAGCGGTTCTACGGCCTTGACGTGCTGATCCTGGGCGGGGCGGCGATCGCCCAGGCATTCGCCCCTGATCTGGTTTGGCTGGTGCTGCTGCGCTTCGTGCTCGGCATCGGAGTCGGCGCCGACTATGTGCTTTCGCCGACGATCATGGCTGAGCACGCCAACCGCGCTGACCGCGGACGGGCGCTCGGCCTTGGCTTCGGCACCATGTGGCCGATCGGCGGTCTGGCGGCCGGCCTGTTGAAGCTTCTGCTCGACGCCTTGCATGTTCCGGGGGACGTGGAATGGCGGCTCGTCCTGGCGGCCGGAGCCATTCCTGCGCTTGCCGTGGTCTATCTGCGCCGGCGAATGCCCGAAACGGCGCGCTTTCTCGCCCGTGTGGCCGGCGAGGGCGCCGAGGCGGCGCAGGTGATGAGCCAGATCACCGGCGAAGCCCAACTCGCCCCGAGCCGCGACGAGCGACCCTTCTGGCAGGTATTCGCTCAGCACCGCAAAGCCATCCTCTCGGCGGCCCTGCTGTGGATGCTCTACGACCTCGTCGTCTACGGAGGCATTCTGTTTGGCCCCAGCCTGATCGCTCAAAGCATGGGCTTTTCCGCCGCCAGTTTTCAGATCCTGCTGCAGATCTTTTTCATCCTGCCGGCCTCGATCCTTGGCTCGATCTTCGTGATCGACCGGATCGGGCGCAAACCGCTCCAGGCATGGGGATTCCTGATCGGCGCAGTCTTGGTGGCGGTATTCGCCGTATTGCAGCCGGTGCTGGCCGCCATGCCCCTGCTGGGCTTCCTCGTTTTCGGCTTGTTCAACGTCGCCGAGACGGGGCCGGGTCTGGTCTCGGGCGCCGGCGTTCTGGGCGTAGAGCTGGCGCCGACCCGCATCCGCACCGTCGCCCAGAGCATCACCGTCGCCGGCGGACGCATTGGCGCGGCCATCAGCTCGTTCTTCTTCCCGTTGCTGTTCAAGAGCATGGGCCAGTCGGCCGCCTACTGGGCGATTGCGGTGATCGCTGCGCTCGGCGCGCTGGCGACCTGGTTGCTCGTGCCGGAGACGGGCCGCATTTCGCTCGAAGCCATCACCGAGCCAGCCTAGACCGGTGACCTAGGCGGCCGGCTGGAACCGAAGGCCGTGTCGCGCCTGGTATTCGGCCAGAGCCGCGCCGGGGGCGGCGCCTTCAACAGCCAGGGCGACATAGCCATCCGGCCTGACGAGATAGAAGGCGTCCCTCTGCAGACCGGCTTGGCGAGCGTCGGCCGTCCACCGGAAGCAGTCCAGCGGCAGGCCTGCGTGCGCGCACGCCCGGGAGACGCTCTCTCCCGGCTCTCCATGCACCTGTCCTCTCCAGGCAAGGGTGCGCATGGGGATGAAGTTGTCAGCCTCCTGAACCCAGGGCATCCGGTCGCCCGCCTTGACCTTCCCGGCCTCTCCGCTCGCGAGCGTCTGACCGCGATAGTTGACGCTGGTTTGGGAGACAGTAAGGAACATCAGTCGGCGAAAGGACGCCATGCGGGTCAACGGCGGAAGAACCGCCGGAATGACAACCAGCCGCATGAACCTGGCTAGCAAGCCATCCTGGCTGATCAGTTTGAAGGCGTTGTCGGTCGACGCCACGAGCCGATGGGCGAATGCGATCCGTTCCGGTTCATAGGTGTCGAGCAGGGATTCGCCGGCGCAGCCTTTCAGCACCGCGGCCAGCTTCCAGGCCAGATTGACCGCATCGCCAATGCCCGTGTTCATCCCCTGACCGCCGACAGGGCTGTGGATGTGGGCGGCGTCACCCAGAAGGAAGGCCGGTCCGGATCGCCATTTCGCGGCGACCCGATGGTGCACGCGGTAGGACGAGAACCAGTTCACAGACTTGATCTCGACCCCCAACCGATCAATCACCGCGCGCCCGACATCGTCGAATGACAAGTCTTCCCGGTCTGCTCCCTCGAGGTCGCCCACGAGCCGCACGCGCCCCTCGCCTCTCAACGGAAACACGGCCAGGAAGTCGGCCGCATCGAGGCCGATATTGAGATCGCCGTTGACGATCGGTCCGGATGCTTCGACGTCCGCGACGTAGAACATCCGCGAGTAGGTGCCCCCGGGAAATCCGCCGCCGATCACCTCGCGGACGCGAGAGCGGGCCCCGTCGCAACCGGCAATATATTTTGCTTCGATGTGTTCCTCCGCCCCGTCGGCGGCGATGAGGCGCGCCGCGATCCCACCGGGCGCCACTTCGAAGCTCGCCAGAGAGACGGGACGTTCGACTTCCACGCCGAGGTCCGCGAGGCGATCGATCAGCAGGCGCTCGTGTTCGTCCTGCGGGAGGACAAGGGCGTAGGGAAAGGGGCTGAGACCTTTGCCGATGTCGCCAAATTGGGCCCGGGCGCGGGCACGACCGCCCGCCCACATGCCGACGGCCGCGATCCTGACGCCGCGCTCGACCACGGCTTCGGCCAGCCCGATTTGATCGTAGAACTCGAGAGTGCGTGCATGAACCGCCAGCGCTCGCGACGTCTCGCCGGGCGTCGCGGTCGTGTCGATGATGCGGAAAGTCACGCCCAGCCGTTGAAGAAAGAGCGCGAGGACAAGCCCGGTCGGGCCAGCTCCGACGATCAGAACCTCGGTCTCGTTCGCCACCCGAGAGCCTCCGTAGCGCCCGATGCGTCAGTCCGATCGAGCCGAACCCTCCCAGACCTCGAGAGCTTCGGCCAAACGCGCAAGGGCCTCACGCGTTGCAGCCGGTTCGCCCCCGAGCCCGACGCGGATGTAATCTGGCGCGCCAAAGAAAGAGCCTGGAGCTACGCTCGTTTCGAACCGCTCCTTGAGCCAGCGGACAAAGGCGTCGCCGTCGCCGCGGCGAAGCCGGGGAAACACTGTCGTGGCGTGGTCAAACAGGATCTGATCGAGGGCCGGGTGCTCGCCCATGAGGTCCGTGTAGGCGGCCCGGTTGGGGCCAGCGTGCGCCACGGCGCGGGCTCTGAGCGCATCAAGGCGCTCGAATGCGGTCAAGGCCATGCGTTCGGCCACATGAGGCGACTTGACCCCGAACAGATCGTTGAGGCGGCGCATGCGCTCGGCCAACGGCGCGGGGGCCAGGATCCAGCCGCAGCGCAGGCCAGACAGACCATAGGCCTTGGTGAGGCTGCTGGTGACGACAATCTTGCCGTCCTCGCGGAAGGCAGTGCGGGCCGAGACGGCGTCAAAGCTGAGCTCGCGGTAGACTTCGTCGACAAGCAGGATCGGGACCAGGTCGGCGAGTGCTTCAACGTCAGAGTCGGCGGCCGGGGCGCCCGACGGATTGTGCAGATTGGTGACGATCGCCGCTCGTGTGGCCGGCGTCACTTGCGCCCGGACGGCTTCCGGATCTAGGCGCCAGCCGCGATCAAGACTCCTCGGGAAAGCGTTGGTTCTCGCGCCCAGGAAGCTCGCCGTGGAGGTGAGGAGTTCATAGGTCGGATCCTCAATCAGAACCTCATCGCCTGGCGAAAGGATCGCGGCCATGGCGAGATGGTTGGCGAAGGAACAGCCGCCGCCGGGAATGACGACGCACGCGGGGTCGACATTGAACCGACTGGCGATGGTTTCAACCAGGGGACGCCACCCATACGGAGAGGGGTCGTTGAGCGCCAGATCCGTCGGCTCCAAACCGAGGTCCGACCATTCGCAGTCGGCGACCCCACTGGAGGCGAGATTGTATTTCGCCCCGGTTTCGAGCTTTGCGTAGCGCATGTAGGCCGACTCGACCGCCCGTTTCTGCGATCGATCGCTTAGACTTTGCGAAAACTTGGGCGGCTCCATCATGCTGCCCTAAAGCGGAACACCCGTATCTCCGAATGCCTCACGCCCGCCTGCCCTACCGCCCGGCGCCGCGTGTCGTCGACGCCACCAGAAATAGGCCGGAAGGCCAGCGGCCATGATCGCGTAGCCGATCAGGCTGTCGATCGGAAAGGACCAGAAGGCGCTCGCCACGATCGCGGCGCAGGCCAGAATGAAAGCGCCGGTGCTCCACGGGTGAAGCGGCGCGCGAAATCCGCCCTCGCCGACGCCGCGCCCGCGCAGCAGGAACAGGGTCGAGGCCGAGACACCGAAGAACAGGAAATTCATCGACACGACGTAGGAGAGGATGCGTTCGTACGCGCCTGTGAGGGCGAGCGCGCCCGTCCAGGTCACCATCATCACGATCGCTGCCGTCGGCGCCCGCCGCGCCTGTGAGACCCTGCCGGCGATGCGGAAAAAATAGCCGTCCTTGGCCATGGCATAGATGACCCGGGGCCCGGTGAGGATTCCCTGCGACAGAAAGGCGAGCGCCGAGATCGCCACCGCTGCGGCGGTGAGCCTCGCTCCCACGGGTCCAGCGAACCGGCCGACCACGTCGGCCGCCGGCGTCAGGGTGGCGCCGAGGGCGTCGGGACCGAGCGCTCTCAGGCAGGCGATGTCGATCAGGAGATAGACCAGCGTCACGGCAAGCACCCCCGCAACCAACGCGATGGCCAGATTGCGTCTGGGGTTCTTCATCTCGCCCGCGACGAAGTTGGCGGTCTGCCAGCCGCCGTAGGTGAACATCACCGGGATGAGGGCTGCGCCGAATCCCGCGATCGGGCCTGAAGCCCTGAGCACGGGCGCGGCCTGGTGTTGCGGTGCGAGGCTGAAGCCGGCGGCGATCACCGCCAGGATCAACCCTACCTTCAGAGCTCCCAGGAGCGCCTGGGTGTGGTTGCCGGATTTCACTCCCGCGCAATTGACCCCGGCGAGGGCCGCCAGCGTGACGATCACCGTCCAGGGTTCCGGGATTCCGGTCAGCAGTCGGACATTCTTTGCCAGGACGATCGCCACCGCCGCCGAGCCGCCGGTGTGGACGACCAGGAGCGTTGTCCACCCGAACAGGAAGGCCGGCAACGAGCCATAGGCTGCGCGGATGTACTGGTATTCCCCACCGGTCGCCGGCAGACGTGCGGCCAGCTCGGCATAGACGCAGGCGCCCAGCAAAGAGATCAGACCCCCCGCGGACCATGCGGCGAAACCGAGCACCGGCGATCGTGTCAGCCGCTCGACAATGGCCGGGTTGACGAAGATGCCGACGCCAATGACGCCGCCCATGACCAGGATCACCGCGCTCGGCAGGCCGATGGCGACGCGCAACTCTGGCGCCACCGCGACCTCGTTTTGCGTCGCGCTCACGCCAGGATCGCCGCGCCGGCCGCGATGACCGCGGCCGCCACCACCTGCCGACCGCTCGGCCTTTCCTTCAGGAACAGAAAGCCGATGATCATGGCGAACAGGATCCCGGTCTCGCGCAGGGCCGAGACCTGACCCATGGGCGCACGGCTGAGGGCCCAGACCACCACGGCGTAGGCCGCCAGGGACAATACGCCGCCGATCACGTTCTTGGCCGTGTCCCAGTCGAGGCGCGCCACCGGAGACCTCCGGCGTATGCCGGCATAGAAGAGGGTCATCAGGGCGCCCTGCACAATGAACATCCAGCAGGTGTAGGCGAGCGGCGCCGTTGAAGCCCGCGCGCCAAGGCCGTCGCTCACGGTGTAGCAAGCGATCATCACGCCGGTCCCGAGCGCCGTCAGCGTCGCCATCCTATTGGGACGACCTCGACCGAACGCCACGCCGACGATGCCGCCCGAAACCAGGGCGATGCCGACGAGCGCCGGCGCGGCAAGCCGCTCATGCGCCAGGGCCAGAGCACCCAGGGTCACCAGCATCGGCGATGAGCCGCGTGCGATTGGGTAGACTTCGGCCAGCAAACCCGCGTCGTAGGCCTTGGCCAGAGCCGCGCAGTAGACGCACTCAGCGACCGCCGAGAACGCAAGGAACGGCCAGCTCGCGCTGGCCGGCTGCGGCAGGAATGGAATGGCCAACGCGCCCGCGAGCGCCGAGACCGCGGACATCACCGTGATGGCGTTCAGCCGGTCGCCGCCCGCGCGAAGCAAGGCGTTCCAGCTTGCGTGCAGGACCGCTGAGCCCAGCACCGCAGCGACGATGAGGGGCGTCAGCGGGATGCTTTCAGGCGGACTGCGCCGCGGCTATGGCCGCGTCGATCGCCGTCATCGGCTGATAGCCGGCATCCAAGGCCTTGCCGTTGATGACGAACGTCGGCGTCGCGTCGACCTTGCCATTCGTGGCGTTACTCTGCACACGGACGGTCAGGGCGTTGAGCGCAGATTCGTTGCGGACGCAAGCGTCGTATTGAGCTTCGGACAGGCCGACAGTCTTGGCGATGCCGACAAGCACGGTATTGGGATCGCTGAACAGGCCCGGTTGGCTCTTGAACACCGCATCGACCACGGAAAAGTATTTGTCCTTGCCGGCGCAGCGGGCCAGCAAAAAGCCGGAGGCGGCGATCGCTTCTTCATTCTGGTCGCCCACCAGCATCTCCCGAAAGACGTAGTGGATCTTGCCGGTGTCGATGTACTTGGCTTTGAACGCCGGCCAGACCTCCTTGTACCAACGCCCACAAACCGGGCAGGCGACAGAGGCGTATTCCACGACGGTCACCTTGGCGGCTGAATTGCCAAGGCTCATGTCGTCGGGGACAGGACCTGCGCTGGCGGCGCCGCTGTTTCCCCGGTTGCAGGCCGCAAGCGCGGGCGTCATCAGTCCAAGAAGTGCGAGGCGCCGCGTCAAGGCTGGCATGGCTATATCCCTGATATTTCGCTTACGCTTCTCGTCGCCGAGTTGAGCGTTCCGATCAACCGTTTTACGCGCGAATTGACAAGCCATCCGCCCGGCGCAACGAGGCTATAGCGTTTTGAATGAACAAGGATCTCATGGTGCACCATCTGCTTTTGGGCGCGGCCGCGGTCGTGCTGATCGCCGCCGCGCCGATGGCCTCGCTGGCTGCCGAGGCCGATCCCTTCGAGAAGGCGAGCGTCCTGCCCTTCGGCGCTCCCGAGTTCGACAAGATCCAGGACTCCGACTTTCGGCCAGCTCTCGAGTCGGCCATGGCCCGCGAGCGCGAGGAGATCGAGGCGATCGCCAACGATCCCGAGCCCCCGACGTTCGCCAACACCATTCTCGCCATGGAAAAGTCCGGCCGGATGCTGGACCGGGTAAGTCACGTTTTCTTTGCG
Organism: Caulobacteraceae bacterium; assembly: GCA_036489325.1. GTDB lineage: Bacteria > Pseudomonadota > Alphaproteobacteria > Caulobacterales > Caulobacteraceae > Acaudatibacter. The sequence continues at coordinate 820 of DASXGB010000098.1, read as the reverse complement.
CTCACCAGCGCCAACACCAACGACACCCTGGACAGGATCGAGGCGGAGGAACGGCCCAAGCTGTCGGCCTTGCAGGATGCGACCTACCTCAACCCCAAGCTCTTCGCGCGGGTAAAGGCGGTCTACGAGGCGAGAGACAAGCTCGGCCTAGATCCGGAATCCCGGCAATTGGTCAAGGTCACCTATAATGACTTCGCACACGCCGGCGCGGGCCTCCCCAGCGCCGATCAAGCCAGACTCTCAGCGATCAACACGCGACTGGCGACGCTCTCAACGGAGTTCCGTCAAAAACTGCTGGCCGCCACAAAAGCTGGGGCCCTGGTCGCGGATTCCCCGGCAGCATTGGCAGGCCTCAATCCGGGAGAGATCGCCGCGGCGGCCCAGGCGGCCAAGTCTCGCGGGCTCGAAGGCAAGTGGGTGATCCCGCTGCAAAACACCACTCAGCAGCCGGCGCTGCAATCGCTCACCGACCGCGGCACGCGCAAAGCCCTGTTTGACCATTCGTGGGTCCGAACGGAAAAAGGCGATGCGGATGACACACGCGCGACGCTTCTTGAGATGGTGAAACTCAGAGCGGAAAAGGCGCGTCTTCTCGGGTTTCCCGACTTCGCTTCCTTCAAGCTGGAGGATCAGATGGCGAAGACGCCGGCGGCGGTCGACACTTTCGTGCGCCAGCTGGTAGGTCCCACCCGCGCCCGCGCCGCCCAGGAAGCCGCCGATATCCAATCCCAGATTGACAAGGACGGCGGCGGGTTCCAGCTCGCGCCCTGGGACTGGGAGCACTATTCGGAAGAGGTCCGCAAGGCGAAATACGATCTCG
>DASXGB010000088.1:0-11933 GCA_036489325.1 Caulobacteraceae bacterium | reverse complement strand
CATATCAAGCGTATGCGCAAGAAGTTCCGTGAGGTGGACCCGGAGTTCGACGCGATCGAAACCCTTTATGGCGTCGGATACCGCTACCGCGAAACCTGACACCGGACCCGACCGCATGACGAGGGGGCCCAAGGAGCATTTGGGCGAGCGGCAGGCGCCTCGTCGACGGCGAAGGGTCGTCTGGCCCCTGGGCTCCCGGCTGGGGCGCCTGATCATCGTCCTCAATCTGCTGGGCCTGGCCATCCTCATTGGCGGCGCCCTGGTGCTCAACGAGTTCCGCGCCGGCCTCATACAGACCCGCCTGGAGAGCCTGGAGCTCGAAGGCGAGGTGATCGCCAAGGTGATCGACGAATATACGACCGTGGGCGAGCCAGTCCCGGCGCTGGAGGCCGACGCCGCCGCCAACGTCGTCGACGTACTGTCGATTCCCAGTTCGCAGCGCGCCCGCCTGTTCGATGCATCCGGCCGCCTCCTGGCCGATTCCTACGTCGTCGCTGATCGTGTGGATCAAGCGCCCCTGCCGCCGGCTCTCAAGCCTGGCCAGCACGAAGACACCGACCTCGCCAAGGCCCGCGAGCAGCGCCTCGAGACCGCCCGCAAGGCTCTCACCGCGGAGGTCCAGGCCGCCATGCGCGGCGAAGTGGTGCGCAATGTCCGCGTCGCCGAGGACGGAAAGCACGTGGTGTCGGTGTCGATCCCGATCCGCCACGTACAGGCGGTGCTGGGCGTGCTGACCCTGCAGGCGACCGGCGTTGAGCAGATTGTCGCCGCTCAGCGGCGCGCGCTTCTGCCATTCATCCTCATCGCCATCGGCGTTACCCTGATCTCGTCGCTGCTGCTGACCCAGCTGATTGCCGAACCGGTGCTGCGGCTGGCCAGAGCCGCCGACCGCGTGCGCCTGCAGCACGCCCGCGCCATCGCCCTGCCGGACCTTGCCAGACGTGACGACGAACTCGGCGACCTCACTCGGTCGCTCGAGGACATGACCAGAGCGATCGCCCAGCGCATGCAGGCCATCGAACGCTTCGCCGCCGATGTCGCCCACGAATTGAGGAACCCGATGACCTCGATCCGCTCGGCGGTGGAGACCCTCGAACTCGTCGAAAAGCCCGACGCGCGGGCGCGACTGCTGCGGATCCTCGCCCTGGACATCAGCCGTATGGACCGCCTGATCACGGACATCTCCAACGCCTCGCGCCTTGACGCCGAGCTTGCCCGCGAACAACCCTCGCCGCTGGACCTTCGCCCATTGCTGGCGCAGGTCGCCGAGTTCTATGAGGCGACGCGCCGGGAGGGCGAGGTGAGCGTGCGATTCGTCGTGCCGGCGGCGGCGGACCCTGTGCACGTCAACGGCCGCGAGGGGCCGCTCGGCCAGGTACTCCGCAATCTCATCGACAACGCACGCTCGTTCGGCCAAGCGGGCAGCGAGGTGCGGATCAACCTTATCCGCGGGCGCGGCGAAGCTCTGATATTTATCGACGATGACGGCCCGGGTATCCCGGCGGACAACCTCGAGACGGTGTTCCAGAGATTCTATACGTCCCGGCCCAAGGGCGCGGCCTTCGGCGGAAATTCGGGCCTCGGACTCGCCATCGCCCGACAGATCATCGAGGCGCACGGTGGCCGCATCTGGGCCGAGAATCGGCTCGACGCCGAAGGAGGCGTTTCCGGCGCCCGCTTCTGCATCGGCCTGCCGCTGGTCGGCTGGGCCGGCGCGTCGCCTCATGTCTGAGATCTTCCATGCCAGTCTCATCGCCACTCGGGTAGACGGCTCCTGGCGAGGGGCGTTGCTCGAGGGCCCGTCGGCGGCGGGAAAAAGCGAGCTGGCCCTCCGGTGCCTATCTGCCGGCTTTTCCCTGGTGGCCGACGATCGGGTCGTCGTCTTCGACGTCGAGGGGATTCTCTGGGGGCGTGCGCCGGACGCGCTGGCCGGCCTCATCGAGGCGCGCGGCGTCGGCGTTATCGGCGTAAGCCCGCTGCCGTTCTCCAGCATCGATCTGGCCGTGGCCCTCACGGCGACGCCCGACGAAGTTGAGCGTCTGCCCGAAGCATTCTCGCGCACCGTTCTGGGCGTTTCCCTCCCCGCTGTGCGCCTGTGGCCTTTTGGGGCGGCCGCTCCGGCCAAGCTCCTGGCCCTGTTGCAGTGCGGCAATCTGGATCAATTGCGCCATCTTGGAGGCGGGCTATAAGAGTCGTATCAAGCCGCTTTCGCGTCGCCCGGCGGGCGGCTGAAGGGTCGCCGTTGAGACAGGCTGCATGATCGGGCTCGTGATCGTCACGCACGGGCGGCTGGCGGAAGAATTCCTCTACGCCATGGAACACGTGGTCGGGCCTCAGCCGGCGGCCAAGGCGGTGTGCATAGGCCCCGACGACGATATGGACCGCCGACGACGAGATATCCTGAAGGCCTGTGGCGAGGTCGACCAGGGCGAGGGCGTGATCCTGCTGACCGACATGTTCGGCGGCACGCCGTCGAACCTCGCCATCTCGGTGATGGAACAGACAAGGGCGGAGGTCATCGCCGGCCTCAACCTGCCGATGTTGATCAAACTGGCGAGCGTGCGCGCCCGCGAACCACTTTCGGTTTGCGTGGCTTATGCGCAGGAGGCCGGTCGCAAATATATCTCGGTCGCTTCCTACGTCCTGGCCGGCGAGAAGTGACGTGGCGGCGGCGGGGAGCGTCGAAATTGTCAACGAGCGGGGGCTGCACGCCCGAGCCTCGGCCCGCTTCGTCAAGCTGGCTGCGTCTTTCGACGCTGACATAAAGGTCACCAAGGACGATCAGACGGTCGACGCTCAATCGATCATGGGCTTGATGATGTTGGCCGCCGGCCCCAGCTCGACCATTCAGATCAGCGCCGAGGGCCGCCAGGCTCACGAGGCCGTTCAGGCGCTGACACGCCTAGTCGCCAACCGCTTCGAAGAAGAGAGGTAGGAACCTCTCCTTAGCCGAAAGAATTGCCGTCGCTGCGGTCGACAAGGCGCGCGAGCGCCTCGAGGTAGGCGGCGAACGCCCGCCGGCCCACGCCGGTGATCCGCGCCCGGGTGAGCGGTTTGCGGTTCAGGAAGCTCTTTTCAATGTCGATGTAGCCGACGTCCTCCAGCTTGCGCAGGTGGATCGAGAGATTGCCTTGGGTGGCCCCTAGCGCCGACTTCAGGACGGAGAAGTCGGCCACCTCGGCGTCGGCGAGGTAGGCCATGATCCCCAGTCGCATGCGGCCATGGATGACGTCGTCGAGTTGGCCGATGTCGAAACCGGTCATCGCCCGGCGCCTCAGGCGGCGCGACGGGAGCTGCGCACCAGAGTCCAACCGGGAATCGCCATGCACAGCAGGAGGCCCAGCCCGGCCGAGAAGAGGTACCCGGGCACGGAGTGGATGTTGGCGGCCATGCTGATTCCGGCGACGCACCAACCGGCGGCGACTAGGCCTAGCCAGGCCCGTCGACGAATGGTCCAGGCAAAGAGCCAGGCCGCGGCCTGCAGCACGAAGACGGCGCAGGGAAATATCAGGAGGGGAAAAATGCTGTTTTCGCGCCAGGCGACGACGCCGAACACCGCCAGAAGCGCCAGGTTGCCCATGCCGATCGAGCCGAAAGCGGCGTTGACGGCCCGGCCGGTGGGCGAGGGCCGTTTGTCGCGGCGACGGCGCCAGACTATGACGGCGAGCGACGCGAGGAATAGTAGCGTTGGCGCCACTCCGACTCCGAGGGACCACAGTCCGCCGGCCGGAAACCATCCGTATATCTGGCCAGCCTGGAGAACCACCTGGCCGCCAAAGACGAGGCCCGCCAGGCGATAGAGCTGCCCGAACATCGAATAGTCATTGGCCCCCTCGGCGACGAGGGCGCGCATGAATGCAAGGTCATCGCGGGTGGAATGGGTCTCCATGCTCATCAGGATCTGGCTCCGTTGAGGTTGGCGGCCAAGCCGGCCGTAGCGTTGGCCATTCATATGCCGACTAGTTTGCAATGTAAACTAGTCTATAACCGAAATCCTTCCTACCGACGCTCACGAATATAAGGATATCCTTATATCCATGTTGCCCCGATCAGCGGGCCGGCCTATAGACGCGGCCAAATTCAAGCCCCCGAATTCAAGGAGCCCGCCGTGGCCGAATCCATCGTCAAGGACCTCTCGCTCGCCGGCTGGGGCCGCAAGGAGATCGAGATCGCCGAGACCGAGATGCCCGGCCTGATGGCGCTTCGGGCCGAGTTCGGCGCCGACCAGCCGCTCAAAGGGGCGCGGATCGCAGGTTCGCTGCACATGACCATACAGACGGCGGTGCTGATCGAGACCCTGACGGCGCTGGGCGCCGACGTCCGCTGGGCTTCGTGCAACATCTTCTCGACCCAGGACCATGCCGCCGCGGCGATCGCTGCCACGGGCGTGCCGGTGTTCGCGGTCAAGGGCGAGACGCTGGACGAATACTGGGGCTACGCCCACCGCATCTTCGAGTGGGACGATGGGGGCTATCCGAACCTGATCCTCGACGACGGCGGCGACGCCACTCTGCTCACGGTCCTCGGCCCCAAGGCCGAGAAGGACCCCTCCATCCTCGATCACCCGAAGAACGATGAGGAAGAGGCGCTCTACAAGACCATGAAGCGCTATCTGAGAGAGAAGCCCGGCTTTTATTCGGCGATCCGCGCCTCGATAAAAGGCGTGTCGGAGGAGACAACCACCGGCGTCCACCGCCTCTACCAGATGCAGACCAGGGGTGAGCTTCCGTTCGCCGCGATCAACGTCAACGACAGCGTCACGAAGTCGAAGTTCGACAATCTCTACGGCTGCCGCGAGAGCCTTGTGGATGCGATCCGGCGGGCCACCGACGTGATGCTGGCCGGAAAAGTGGCCGTGGTCTGCGGCTATGGCGACGTCGGCAAGGGGTCGGCCGCCTCACTGCGCCAGGGCGGCGCACGGGTGGTCGTCACAGAGGTCGATCCAATCTGCGCGCTGCAGGCGGCAATGGAAGGCTATGAGGTGCTGACTGTCGAGGACACGCTGGGCAGCGCCGACATCTATGTGACGGCCACTGGCAACAAGGATGTCATCACCGTCGATCACATGCGCGGGATGAAGAACAACGCCATCGTCTGCAACATCGGCCACTTCGATTCCGAGATCCAGATCAGCGGTCTCCGCAACTTCAAATGGGACGAGATCAAGCCCCAGGTGCACCACGTGGAGTTCCCTGATGGCAAGAAGATCATCGTGCTTTCGGAAGGTCGTCTGGTGAACCTTGGCAACGCCACCGGCCACCCCAGCTTCGTGATGAGCGCCAGCTTCACCAACCAGACGCTGGCCCAGATCGAATTGTGGACGAATCCCAAGGCCTATGAGACCAAGGTCTACACCCTACCCAAGCATCTGGACGAAAAGGTCGCATCGCTGCACCTCGGCAAGCTCGGCGCCAGGCTGACGGCCATGAGCCCGGAACAGGCGGAGTACATCGGCGTCGCCCCTGCCGGGCCGTTCAAGCCGGACCACTATCGCTACTGAGGGAAACCGCCTGGTCGGCGTCAGTGGCAGCCGCTGATCGTCCCGCAGTCGAGCACCGCTAGCACCGCAAAGCACGCCATCCACATGCCGACAAGGTAGGGGGGCACCAGTACGGCACGGAACAGCGGCCGGATCGGCAGCATCCAGACTCCGACCACGCCGACCGCCAGACTGACGACAGACAGGACATAGGTGGTCATGGGCGAAAGCGTGACGCCTGGGCGGCCGGGGTAGGTCTCCAGAACGAACCATCCAGCCGCCAGCACTGCGACCGGCGCGACAAACAGGATGCTCATCCCGAGAATGGTGGCGGCGGCGCGCGACATGGCGTCGATGATGGACGATGCGCGGCCACCGTCAACCGCAGCTGACTCAGGCCGGCCTGCGACAGCGGAATAGCGCGGTAGATTAGGATACAGCTCGTGTCATGTCCCCACCTGCCCACCGCATCAGCTTGCGTCCATTCGAGGAAGCCGACGTCGAGGCGCTGCACCCGATCTTCTCGGATGCCGAGGCGATGGCCTTCTGGTCGACGCCCCCGCACGCCTCGCTCGAGGTAACCCAGGCCTTTGTCCGCGCCACGATTGACGCCACACGAGCCGGGGTGGGCGACGACCAGGTCGTAGTCCTGGACGGACGAGTGATCGGCAAGGCCGGTCTGTGGGATGGCCAGGAGATCGGCTTCATTCTTGCGCGGGACGTCTGGGGCCGCGGCCTGGCGCGTGAGGCTGTGGACGCGGTGATCGCGCGGGCGCGGGCGCGCGATGTTCGCCGCATCACCGCCGACGTCGATCCGCGCAACACAGCCTCGCTGGCGCTGCTTGCTAAGCTTGGATTCGTCAAAACCGGTGAAGCCAAGGCGACCATGAAGGTGGGAGACCTCTGGGTCGACAGCGTTTTCCTGGAACTGAGGCTGAGACCGCCGGCTCTCCCAACTTGATTGCGAATTGGGATAGAGGCTCCGCCATGGCCGCCGTCCTGATCTTGTCGAGCTTTGTGGCGGCGAGCCGGGTCGGCGGCTCGGCTCAGGCGGCTGCGCTCGAGCGCATGGGCGTCAGGGCGATCCTCGTGCCCACCGTCACGTTCGGCCGGCATCCGGGCCTGGGAGCGCCAGGCGGCGGACCGGTCGACGACGGGATCTTCGAGGGAATGCTTACGGGGGCCGAGATGGCCGACGGCTTCGTCGACCTCTCCGCCGTGATCTGCGGCTATTTCGCTTCACCTGGACAAGTGAAAGTCGCAGCGAAGGCGCTCGAAAGGGTGCGCGCGGCAAGTCCAGCCGCCCCGGTCATCGTCGATCCGATCATGGGCGACGAGGACACCGGCCTTTACGTGAAGGAGGCCGTGGCCAATGCAATCGCCGGCGTCCTTGTGCCCGCCGCGGACATCCTCATCCCCAACGCCTGGGAGCTCGCCCGTCTGGCGGGCCGCCCCGTTGGCGACCTCTCCGAGGCGCGCGCGGCGGCCAAGGCGCTGGGCGGCGTGACGATGGTCTCATCCGTACCGCTCGGCGCCGAAATCGGCGTGCTCCTGTCGTCAGACGGCGGCGAGTTCCTTGCCCGGCATGCCAGGTCGCCAGCAGCGCCAAAGGGAACGGGCGACCTGCTCACGGGCCTGTTCGCCGGGGCCCTGACCGAGGGCATCAGCCTGCCCGAGGCGATGATGGCCGCGGTCTCAGAGGTCGCCGCGCTGACCGCGGGCGAAGCGATCACGGTCACGCTCGATCAGCTCGATGGCTGAAGTCCGCGGGCTGGCGCCGTCCCGTTTCGAGCCCGTCCGCGAGGTTTTCGCCCGCCATTTCGATGATGGTCTGGAGTTGGGCGCTCGTTTCGCCCTGGCGATTGAGGGTGAGGTCGTTCTCGACCTGATGGCAGGATTTGCCGACCGAGCTATCACCCGTCCGTTTGCGGACGATACTCTGACGCCGGTTTTCTCCACGACCAAGGCCATTGCCGCCTTGATGGTCGCATCCCTCGTCGACGAAGGCGAGGTCGACTACGAGGCGCCCATCGCCGGCTTGTGGCAAGAGTTCGCCGACGCGGGAAAAGACCGGGTCACCATCGCCGAAGCCCTCTCGCACCAAGCCGGACTGCCCGGTTTCGCTGAACCCATGAACGCGCGCGACTGGTTCGATGCCGGCCTGATCGGCGCCAGGCTGGCGGCCATGAGCCCGATGTGGCCGCCGGGATCCGCCAGCGGATATCACCCTGTTACCTTCGGCTACCTCGCCGGCGAGATCTTCCGCCGCGCCACGGGGCGTGACCTGGGCGTCGCCTTCAGGGAAGACATCGCCGTTCCCTTCGGCCTCGATGCCTGGATCGGCCTGCCGGATTCTGAGCACTTCCGCTGCGCCGAGACGCGTAAGCCGTCGACCCAGCCGGACCTGGGATCTCTGACCGAGCCGCGAAGGGTCGCCTTCCGCACGGCCTGGGCCTCGCCGGGGGGCGTCTCCCTGGCGGACTGGCGACGGGCGTCGATCCCATCGGTCACCGGCCATGCGACCGCGCCTGCGCTTGCTCGGATGATGGCCATTCTAGCCTGTGACGGACGTCTGGACGGCCGCCAAGTGCTCTCGCCGGCGACCATCGCCTCGGCGATCGTGGAACGTATCAACGGGCCGGACCTTGTATTGCCGTTCGACCTGTCCTGGGGCGCCGGGTTCCTGCGCAACGAGGGCCTTTCCATCTACGGCCCAGGCCAGGCGAGTTTCGGCCATTCCGGCTGGGGTGGTTCGTGCGCCTTCGCCGACCCCAAGCGGCGGCTTTCCGGCGCCTATGTCATGAACCGGCAGTCGGCTTACCTCATCGGCGATCCCCGCCCCGTCGCCCTGATCGAGGCGGCGTACGCCTGCTTGTGAACTGCGCCGGCGCTTGCTCGTGCTTTCGTATCGCCACGGGCCTGGGCTACAGGACAAAATGAGCCCGGGCCTTAGGTTGCGACCCGCAACCTCATGGATGCGCGCCAGGCGCCCAGCATGAACACGGCCGAGCCGGTCCAGATGAAGGTGAAGGCGACGACGCCCAACGGCGTCAGCCGCTCACCGACCCCCAGGCCGATGAGGAAGCCGATGGTCGGTGAAATGAATTGCAGGAAGCCGAAGGTGGAGAGCGGCAGGCGCCGTGCTGTCCAGGCGAAGAGAGCCAGGGGGGCGACTGTCACCGGACCGGCGGCCATCATCAACAGAGACGGACCGAGGCCCCGCCCGAAGATGTCGCCGCCGTGGCCGTGCAGGAAGATCACCGCCGCCAGGCCGGGCACGGTCATGAGCAGGCATTCGATGAACAGGCCTGTCTGGGCCTCGACGGCGATCTGCCGCCGGATGAGGCCGTAGATCCAGAAAGTGAACGCAAGATAGAGCGCAATCACGGGCGGGTGGCCCAGGGCGATGGTCTGCAGAGCGACACCGGTGGCGGCCAGAGCGATGGCCAGGGCCCCGAAACGGTCGATCCGTTCGCGGAAGATCAACGCTCCGGCGCCCATGTTGAGCAGCGGCGTGATGAAATATCCGAGGCTCGCCTCGATATTGCGGCCGTTGTTGACGCTCCACACGAAGACCCCCCAACCGGAGGAGATCGCCGTCGCCGACAGGATCAGCCAGAACAGCCGCCTGGGGTCCGCGATCGCGGATTTCACCTCGCCCCCTTGGCGGGCGATCAGCACCAGCAGCCCGGCCCACGGGGCCGACCACAGGGCGCGGTGGGCGAGTATGGCCCAAGGGCTGGCGCCCGCTCGGCCCATGGCGATGAAGAGAAGGGGGGTCAGGCCCCAGACGACATAGCAGCCGAATCCGACGAGGAGCGCCCGGCGGGTCTCCCCGCCGACCTCCTCGGCGTTCAAGCCAGAGCCTTTTGTCCGATCAGGCCACGCTCATGCAGTAGCTCGGCGATTTGCACCGCATTGAGCGCCGCCCCCTTGCGCAGGTTATCGGCGACCACCCAAAGGGCGAGGCCGTTCTCCACGGTGGGATCGCGGCGGATGCGGGAGACATAGACCGGGAACTCGCCCTGGGCCTCCTTGGGGGTGATGAAGCCCTGGCCATCGCGCTTGTCGATGACGATGAGGCCCGGCGCGGCGCGGAGGATCTCGCGCGCCTCGTCCTCGTCCAGTGGCTGGTGGAACTCGATGTTCACCGACTCTGCGTGGCCAACCATCACCGGAACGCGCACGCAGGTGACGGTGAGCGCGATGTCCGGATCGATGATCTTGTGGGTTTCGTCCCACATCTTGGCTTCCTCATTGGTGAAGCCGTCGTCGCGGGCCTCACCGATGAAAGGGATGACGTTGAAAGCGATCTGCTTTGGAAACACCTTCGGCTCGCTAGGACCCAGCACGAAGATGCCCTTGGTCTGGTCCCACAGCTCGTCCATGCCCTGTTTTCCAGCCCCGGAGACCGACTGGTAAGTCGAGACGACCACGCGCTTGATCCTGGCCGCGTCGTGCAGGGGTTTGAGGGCCACCACCAGCTGAGCGGTGGAACAGTTGGGATTGGCGATGATGTTCTTGCGGTGAGCGAACTCGACGTCATCGGCGTTCACCTCAGGCACGACCAGCGGAACGTCCGGGTCCATCCGCCAGGCCGAGGAATTATCGATGACGATGGCCCCGGCGGCGCCGATCCTGGGTGACCACTCGCGTGAGAACTTGGCATCGACACTCATCAGGACCAGATCGACACGCGAGAAATCGAACTGGGCGATATCCTCGCACTTCACCGTTCCGGCCTTCCAGCCGACATCGACGCCCAGCGAGTTGCGCGAGGCGATGGCGTGCATCCGGTCGACGGGGAACGCCAGTTCCTCGAGAATATTCAACATCTCGCGGCCGACGGCCCCGGTGGCGCCGACGACGGCGACGCGGTACCCCATCGCGCTTACTCCGGATTTGCTGCGGGCCGCCCGCATACGCTTGCCCGCCCGCGGGCGCAAGGCGGGGTTACGCATCATCCTTTTGCGAATGCGAGCCAAGCCGCGTTAGGGTGACGTTATGACCGCCGATCCTTTCGCCGAGCGCTTGGAGCGAGAGGGCCTCGTCATCGTCGATGACGAGCGGTTCAGCTTGACCGCTGAGGAGCGGGCCCTGCTGGGCGCTGACCTGGGCGACGGCAAGGCGAAAAACATCAGCATGGCCCCGGGCGCGCATGTGCGCGGCGCGAGGGCCGGGGCCGAGCAGGAGCGCCTGCTCCAGGCCCTGCTCGTCCGCTATGCGGCCTGGGCGCGCGATCTCATCGTCCGACTGGCTCCGTCCTACGCCGGTTCGCTGCAGACGGGGCGCACCAGCTTCCGACCGCGCGCCATCGACGACGCGCCGATCAGCCCTCGCAAGGACGACCGGCGCCTGCATGTGGACGCCTTCGCCTCCCAGCCCACGGGGGGTGCGCGCATCCTCAGAGTTTTCTGCAATATCAGCGTGGCCGGTGAGGATCGTGTCTGGCGGGTCGGCGAACCATTTGAGGACTACGCCCGCCGCTGGGCTATCAAGGCGCGCCTGCCGCTGCCAGGCGAGGCGGCGCTCTTGGAAGCGGTGGGGATCACCCGCGGCCGTCGAACGCCCTACGACGCCCTGATGCTGCAGCTGCACGACAGGGCCAAGCTCGATCGGACCTACCAGGCGGCGGCGCCGCGCCGCGAGATCCGCTTCGCGCCCGGGTGCGTGTGGATCGTCTTCACCGACAGCACGGCGCACGCGGCCATCGCCGGCCGCTACGCCTTGGAGCAGACCTTCTACCTACCGCTTTCGGCCATGGCCGCGCCGGAAGCCTCGCCGGCGCGGATCCTCGAGCGGCTCACGGGGCGGAACCTGGTTCCGGCCTAGGGTTCAGAGCGCCGCCAGCACCGCGTCGGCCATCTGGGCCGTGGTCAGCGCACCGCCCAGGTCCCGCGTTCGAGCACCGCTTGTGAGCGCCTTTTCCACCGCGGCCTCGATCGCGTCGGCAAGCTCGCCGTGGCCGAGCGACCAGCGCAGCGCCATGGCCAGCGACAGGATCGCCGCCAAGGGATTGGCGAGGTCCTGGCCGGCAATATCCGGCGCGGAACCATGGATCGGTTCATAAAGTCCTGGCGTCCCGGCCGCGCCCAGCGCCGCCGAGGGCAGCATGCCGAGCGATCCGGTGAGCTGCGCCGCCTCGTCGGACAGGAGATCGCCGAAGAGATTGTCGGTGAGGATGACGTCGAACTGGCGCGGGTTCTTGACCAGCTGCATGGCGGCGTTGTCGGCCAGCAAATGCTCGAGGTTCACGTCGGCGAATTCGCGCGCGTGGAGGTCTGTGACCACCTCGCGCCACAGAAGGCCGGTTTCCATGACGTTGGACTTCTCGCAGCTCGTTACCTTGCCGCGGCGACCGCGGGCGAGGCCGAACGCGACGCGCGAGACCCGCTCGATTTCCGCGGTTGTATAGACTTGGGTGTCGACGCCCCGGCGGGAGCCATCGGCCAGG
>DASXGB010000079.1:0-46089 GCA_036489325.1 Caulobacteraceae bacterium | reverse complement strand
TGGTTCCTGCGCATCACGCGCTACGCCGACGAACTCCTGGAGGGACTGAAAACCCTGGACCGCTGGCCGGACAAGGTCCGGATCATGCAGGAGAACTGGATCGGCCGATCGACGGGCCTTGAGCTGCGGTTCGATTTCGCCCACGGCGAGGGCGGACTGGAAGTCTACACGACCCGCCCGGACACGCTGTTCGGCGCCAGCTTCCTGGCCTTGGCAGCGGACCATCCCTTCGTCGAGAAGCTTGCGGCGGCCGATCCGGGCATGGCGAAGTTCCTGGCGGACTGCCGGCGCGGGGGGACCTCCGAAGCCGCGATCGAATCGGCCGAGAAGCTCGGCTACGACACCGGCGTGCGGGTTCGCCACCCATTCGATCCGGATTGGCTACTGCCCGTCTGGGTCGCGAATTTCGTGCTCATGGACTACGGCACGGGCGCGATCTTCGGCTGCCCGGCGCATGATCAGCGAGACCTGGAATTCGCGCGCAAATATGGCCTGCCGGTGAAGCCGGTGGTGCTGCCGGCCGGCGAAGATCCAGCGACTTTCCAGCTCGGGGGCGAGGCCTGGGTGGGGCCTGGCCGGATCTACAATTCCGCCTTCCTGGACGGGCTCGACGTGGAAGCCGCCAAGCAGGCGGCCGTCGCCCGTGCGGAAGGGGCCGGCCAGGGAACCGGCGCAGTGGTCTATCGCCTGCGCGACTGGGGCGTCTCCAGGCAGCGCGGTTGGGGCTGTCCGATCCCGGTGATCCATTGCCAGGCGTGCGGTGTCGTCGCCGTGCCCGAAAGGGACCTGCCGGTACGGCTACCAGACGAGCTCGATTTCAGCCTGCCGGGCAATCCGCTCGCCCGGCACCCCACCTGGAAGCACATCGCCTGTCCCACGTGCGGCGGACCTGCCGAACGCGAGACCGATACGCTCGACACCTTCGTCGACTCCTCCTGGTATTTCGCCCGCTTCGCCGACCCGCACGCCGAGGCGCCCATCGGGCCGGCTGCCGACAGTTGGTTGCCCGTTGATCAATACATCGGCGGGATCGAGCACGCCGTCCTCCACCTGCTCTATGCCCGCTTCGTCACCCGGGCCCTGCGCGACGAGGATATGCTCAAAGTCGACGAGCCCTTCGTCGGCCTCTTCACCCAGGGCATGGTCACCCACGAAACTTATCGGCGTCAGAACGGCGAATGGATCGAACCCAAGGCGGTCAGGATCGTCCAGGAGGGCGCGACGCGGCGCGCCCTGGATGCGGCGACAGACGAGCCGCTGGTCATTGGCGATGCGGAAAAGATGTCGAAGTCCAAGCGCAATGTGGTCGCGCCCGCCGACATCGCCGACACCTATGGCATCGACGCCACGCGCCTGTTCGTGCTGTCGGACTCGCCGCCCGACCGCGACGTCCAATGGACCACGGCTGGCGTTGAAGGCGCCTGGCGGCTGGTGAACCGCATCTGGGCGGAGTTCGATTCCCACCCGGGCGAACCAGCCTCCATTGGCAGCGAAGATCCGGCCGCAAGGGCGCTGCGCAAGACGACCCATCACACCATCAAGGCGGTCACCGAGGCCATCGACGGCTTCCGCTTCAACAGCGCCATCGCCCGGATCTATGAGTTCGTGGGGACTCTGCGCGCCGCGCCCGCCGAGGGCGCCTCGCCGGCCTTGGCCGCGGCACGCTCGGAGGCGCTCGATGCGCTGGCCCGGCTGGTGGGGCCCTTCGCACCGCACTTGGCCGAGGAATGCTGGGCGCGGCTCGGAAACGAGGGACTGGTGGCGGTTGCGCCCTGGCCGGTCTACGATCCGACCTTGGCGGAAGACAACGTCAAGGTTCTGCCGGTGCAGATCGACGGCAAGCGTCGCGGAGAGATTCGCGCGCCGGCTGGAGCCACGAAGGATGAGGTGTGGGAACTGATCAGCGCCGACTCGGAGATCGGGCCCAAGCTTCAGGGTGTGAAGGTGGTGAGATTCATCCACGTGCCGGACCGGATCGCCAACCTAGTGACCGAACCGGCATGAGACGGGCCGCGGTCATCATTGTCGGGCTCTTATTCGCGGCGGCCCTGGCCGGCTGCGGCTTTACCCCGCTCTACGCCACACCGGGCCTATCGAGGAACCTCTCGTCGATCGACATCAAGGCCCCGGACGGCCGCGTGGCCTATCTCATTCGCGAGTCGCTCGATGATGGCCTCGCCAAGGACAAGGGCGACGCGCCGCTTTGGCGGCTGGAGTTCGAGGTCGCCCAGACCCGAGACCCGCGCGGGCTCACGCTGAACGACTACGCCCAGCGCTATCAGGTGGGACTGACCGTGACCTACACGCTCACCAACATCGCTTCGGGGCATGTGGTCCACGCCGGACGGGTCATCAGCGATGTCAGTTACGACGCCGCCAACGATCCTTACGCAGGCATCGCAGCCCGCCAGGACAGCCAGGAGCGCGCAGCCTCCGACGCAGCTCGCAAGATCGAGATCGAACTCGCTGCCTGGATGGCGGCGAACACGCCCAAGACGCCTTAAGAGAAGGCGTTCGACATGATTATCCGGCGCCGGCCCGATATCGACCGGTTCCTGAAATCACCCGGTCCGGAGTTTCGCGCCGCCCTTATCTATGGCCGCGATCTGGGCGTGGTCCGCGAGCGCGCCGCCGCACTCGCCGGGCGCCTCACCGACCGGCCCGATGACCCCTTTGACACCGCCTTGCTCACGGAAACGGACGTCGAAGCTGAACCGGCGCGGCTGGAGGAAGAGCTCGCGGCCTTCTCGATGATCGGCGGCCGACGGCTTGTCCGCCTGCGCCTCGGCGAGGCGGCGAAGGCCGAGCGAACGGCGAGCGAAGCGCTTAGCGCCCATCTTGAGGGCCGGCTCAACCCCGACGCCTTCCTTCTCATTGAAGCCGGCGATCTCGGCCGTGACTCCGGCCTCAGGAAGCTCACCGAGAAGGCCGGCGGTTGCGCCGTCATCCCCTGTTACGAGGATGAGGCCGGCGATCTCATCCAGTTCACGCGTGAGGCCCTGGCCAAGGAGAATCTCGCCCTGACCGCCGAGGCCCAACAGGTCTTCGTGCGGCGCCTGCCGCACGAGCGCGGAGTGGCCCGCCAGGAGATAGAGCGGCTGATCCTATATCTGGGTCCCGGATCGGGCGTGACGGCCGGCCCCAAGGATCTGGAAGACTTTCTCGGAGTCGAGCCGGAGGCGTCCCTCGCCGAAGCGGCCAGCGAAGCATTCGGCGGTCGGCTGGCGGCGGCCCAGGCAAGTCTGAGGCGCGCGGCGCGGGAAGGCTTGGGCGGCGCGGCCGCGGTGCGGGCCATGAGCGGCCATCTCGCAAGGCTCCGGCGCGTCGCGATCGCTCACCAAGCCGGGGCCTCGCTCCAGGAAGCGGTCAAGGGCGCGGGCGTTTTCTGGAAGGCCGAACGGGAGATGACGCGCCAGGCCCGAGCCTGGACCCTGGCCGAGCTCGACACGGCCCAGCCCGAGCTTCTGGCCGCCGACCAGGCCTGCAAACAAGCAGGTGCCCCCGACGAGCTGATCGCTGAGCGACTGGCGCTGAGCTTCGCCGGCCGGGCCCGGCGTTTGGGACTCTGAGGCCGACAGGGTCCGAAATCCGCCAGCCGACGAGGCCCTCTGGCGGGAGAATTGACGCCCCACAAAGGAGCGCCCGATCATGGCTTCGATCCGCAAAGAAATTCGGCTGTCCGCCCATCCGGACCAAGTCTGGGACGTCGTCCGAGACGTCGGCGCGGTCCATACCCGCTTCGCCCCAGGCTTCGTCGTCGACGTGGCCATGGAGGAAGGCGCCCGTCTCGTCACCTTCGCCAACGGCTTTGTGGCGCGGGAGGTCATCGTCGATGTCGATGAAGACGCTCGCCGACTCGCCTATTCCGTGCGCAGCGAGCGCCTGACGCACCACAATGCTTCTTTCCAGGTCTTGGCCGAGGCGGAGGGGTCGCGGCTCGTATGGATCGCCGACGTTCTGCCGGACGCCGCGGCTGTCACCATCGGCCAAATGATGGATCAGGGCATGATCGCGGCCCGCGCGGCCTTGGATGCAGCTAGCCCGGCTTTTTCCCAGACGGCCTGACCTGCGCGGCGGCGGGCTTGCTGGCGTTCTGGGCCTTGGCGGCGCTCAGCCAGTAAGCCGCGGCGGCCGGATCCTTGGCTACGCCTCGGCCATCGCGATACATCCCGGCCAGGGCGATCTGGGCGTTGCTCACGCCCTGATCGGCCGCCCGCCGGTACCAGACGGCTGCTTGGGCTTCGTCCTTGGTCACCCCACGCCCCTGCTCGTAGATGGATCCAAGGGCCAGTTGCGCCATGGCATCTCCGCTGTCCGCCAGTTTACGCAGTCCTGGCAGCGCCTTGGCCGCAACCTGTTCGGGCGTCAGGGCGACGCCACGATCATAGGCGCCGCGATTATAGTAGTAGATGCCGCGCAATTGTCCCTGAGCGTCAGCGCCGCTTTGCGCCGCCGCCTTGTCGAGCCACGCCAGGCCCAGCTTGTCATCCTGTGGGACGCCCTGGCCGCGGGCATAGAAGAGCGCCAGCAACAGTTCGGCGTGGGCATCTCCCTGCGCCGCCGACTTCTGAAGCCACGCGGCGGCGGTGGCGTCGTTTGTTGGCACTCCGTGGCCACCGACGTACATCGTGGCAATCTCGTATTGCGCGGCCGGATTTCCGCCCGCCGCCAGAGGATTGAGCAGTCGCAGCGCCCCGGCATAATCCCCTTTGGCGAGGGCGGCCGTTCCGTCCTCGAGCGGGCCAGCGAATGCGGTTCCAGCGACCGACAGCAGCACCGCCAGCATCGCCCCGACCCTTGCGCTCACGTCACACCTCCATCGCCTCCCGCGCCCCATTAGCACGCGCCACCCGTCTGCGACGCGCCTTCTAACTTTCTTCCCGTCCCCCGCTTGAATAGGCAACTAATAAGTTGCATATTACCAGCCATGGACTCCGGTCCCGTCTTCAGGGCCCTGGCCGATCCGGTCAGGCGCTCGCTCCTTGACAGCCTCCGCGAGCGCGGCGGCCAGACCTTGGGCGAACTCTGCCTGGGCCACGCCATGAGCCGGCAGGCGGTGACCAAACATCTCAACATCCTGGAGGCCGCCAACCTGGTGGTCAGTGAGCGGCGCGGCCGCGAACGCCTGCATCACCTCAACCCGGTGCCCATCCAGGAAATTGCCGATCGCTGGATCGGCCGGTTTCAACGCGCCCCGCTGCGCGCCCTCGCCGACCTCAAGCAAACCCTGGAGACCCCCGATGAGCAAAACTAGCCGCTTCGTCTACGTCACTTTCATCCGCGCCACGTCTCAAAAGGTGTGGGACGCCCTCATCCAGCCGGAGCAGACGCGACTCTATTGGCACGGCGTCACCCAAGCCTCCGATTGGACGCCGGACGCGGACTGGAAGATGACCCTCGCCGACGGCCGGGTCGCCGACGCGGGCCGCGTGGTGGAGATCGACCCGCCACGCCACCTCGTCCTCGAATGGCGCAACGAATTCATGCCGGAACTTAAAGCCGAAGGGTTTTCGCGGTGTCAGTTCGAGCTCTCCGAGGAGCACGGGGTCACGCGCCTGGCGGTCACGCACGAGATTGACGTCGAGGGATCGAAGTTCATCGAAGCCGTTTCCAACGGCTGGCCAATGATCCTCTCGAGCCTCAAGAGCCTGCTCGAGACTGGCGCGCCGCTGGGCGAAACCCTCAACAAAAGCGGCTGACAGGAGAGATCCCATGGCTAGCGACCGCTTCGTCTACGTCATCTACATCCGCGCGCCTCAGGAAAAGGTCTGGCGGGCGCTCATAGAGCCCGAGTTCACCCGCCGGTTCTGGCAGGAAACCGTCCAGGAGAGCGGCTGGACGGTCGGTTCGAACTGGCTCCTCCGGATACCCGACGGTCGTGTCGGCGGGGCGGGCAAGGTGCTCGAATTCGATCCACCGCGACGCCTCAGTGTCAGTTGGCGCAACGAGTTCATTCCAGGCCTGGCGGAGGAAGGCTACTCCCGCTGCAGTTACGATCTGGAGACACAGGGCGACTCCGTGCGACTCGCCCTGACCCACGAAATCGACCTGAAGGATTCGAAGTTCATCGCGGGAGTCTCTGGCGGCTGGCCGATGATCCTCTCCAGCCTCAAGAGTCTGCTCGAGACCGGAGAGTCGATCGAATCAACCCGGACCTGGCCGAAGGGTTTCTAGGAAAGCGCCAGGGTCAGTCCCGCTTGCGGCCGGGCGGCGGCCGCATCAGGCGCGCGCAGAGATCGTCGAGCTGTTCCAGGCTCTGGTAGGAGATGCGAACCGCGCCGGCGCCGCCCTGATCGCGGATCTCGACCTTGAGGCCCAGCACCTCGGCGAGGTCGCTTTCGAGCGCGGCTGTATCCGCATTCTTCGATGGCTTTTTCTTCGGCTTGCCACCTGCATCGGAAGCGGTGCGGACCCGCCGCGCCAGGGCCTCGGCCTGCCGTACGTTGAGATCGCCGCGGATGATACGCTCGGCCAGGGTCTCCGCGTCTTCGAGGTCGAGCAGGGCGCGGGCGTGGCCGGCGGTGAGGCGCCCGGCTTCGAGGTGCTCCTGCACCCGATCGGGCAGGCGCATCAGTCGCAAGGTATTGGCGACGTGACTGCGGCTCTTGCCGACGATGCCGGCGATCGTCTCGTGGGTGCGGTTGAACCGCTTGATCATCACCGCGTAACCGCGGGCTTCCTCCAGCGCGTTGAGGTCGGCTCGCTGGATGTTCTCGATCATCGCCAGCTCGAGCACCTCGAGATCGTCAAGCTCGCGCACGAGGGCCGGGATCTGGTGCAGGCCGGCAAGTTGCGCCGCCCGCCAGCGCCGCTCTCCGGTGACGATCTGGTATTCGCCCGGCGCCTCGGCCACGGGCCGAACGAGGATCGGCTGGATCACGCCGCGCTCACGGATGGATTCGGCCAGCTCCTGCAGGTTCTCGGTTTCGAAATGCCGCCGGGGCTGGTCGGCGTTGCGGCGAATCAGCTCGAGCGGCAGTTCCTGCACGCCGGCCGCGCGGCGAGCCTCCTGGGTGGTCGCCGACTGCGCCTCTTCCATAAGGGCGGAAAGGCCCCGCCCCAGTCCCCGCCGGTTCTCAGCCATGCTTGCCCTTCCCTTCCCGCGACAGCATTTCGCGGGCCAATTCGATGTAGGCTTGGCTGCCCGCACACTCGAAGTCGTAGAGCAGCACCGGCTTGCCGAACCCCGGCGCCTCGGAGACCCGCACGTTACGCGGGATCATGGTCTGAAAGACCTTGTCGCCCAGATAGTCGCGAACGTCCTTGGCGACCTGCTTCGAGAGGGTGTTGCGGCGGTCGTACATGGTCAGGACGATGCCCTGGATCGTCAGCGACGTATTGTGGGCGCCCTTCACCAGGTCGATCGTGTGCATCAGCTGCGAGAGGCCCTCGAGGGCGAAGAACTCGCATTGCAGCGGTACGAGCACCGCGTCGGCGGCCGCCATAGCGTTGAGGGTCAGCAGGTTGAGCGAAGGCGGGCAGTCGATCAGCGCATAGCTGTAGCGGCCTTCGGCCCGCGCCGGCGCCAGGGCGTCTTTCAACCGGTAGGCCCGGCGCGGCTTGGCGCCGAGCTCCAGCTCCACGCCGGAAAGGTCCGGCTCCGATGGCAGCAGGTCGAGACCAGGCACGACCGTCTCGACGACAGCCGAGGCGATCGGTGTCTCCTCCATGATCACATCATAGGCGGTGAGCTTGCGTGCCGGACCGGGGACGCCGAGACCGGTGGAGGCGTTTCCTTGCGGGTCGATATCGACGAGCAGCACCTTCTCGCCCACCGCAGCCAGGGCGGTGCCGAGATTGATGGCGGTCGTGGTTTTGCCGACGCCACCCTTCTGATTTGATATCGCCAATATTTTCAATGGCTTAGCGGCCACGCACGAGCTCCGTAATCTCGAGGATTCTTCCGCGCGCGTCGCTCAGGCTCGGATGGATCGTCACCTTGAATCGCCATGATTTCCGCGCTTCCGCAAGCTCTGATTCGACCTCCGCGCCCTTGAGAAAGAGGCCCCGTGTGCGCCCCCTGAGCGAGGGCGCGGCGAAGCCCAGCAGGCGGGTCAGCGGCGCGCAGGCGCGGGCGGTGACGACGTCCGCTTTCAGCGGTAAGGCCTCCGCCCGCTCGTTGTGTACGATCGCCGGGAGGGCGAGCGCTTCCACCACTTCCTTGAGGAAGGCGCAGCGCTTGACCATGCTGTCGACGAGGTGGATCTCGGCGCCCGGCTGACCCTTCAGGAAGATCGCCAGGACGACGCCCGGAAAGCCGGCCCCGGCGCCAAGGTCGGCCCAGCGTTTCGCTCCGGGCGCCAATCGGAGAAGTTGCGCGCTATCGAGGAAATGCCGCCGCCAATAGTCTGCAAGCGTGCTGGCGCCGACGAGGTTCATGCGCGCGTTGCCGGCTTCCAGCATTTGGCGAAACTGGATGGCGTCGGCAAGACGGGCCTCGTCGAGACCCAGCTCGCTCAATAGTTCTTTGAGATCGTCAGGCGGCTCGGCGGCGTCGGGCATGGGCGAGAAGGGCCGTAAGGGCGCCGGGCGTGACGCCTTCAATCCGCGAGGCCTGGCCAAGCGTCGCCGGCCGCACCTGGGCCAGCTTCTCGCGCGCCTCGTTGGAAAGGCCCCCGAGCGTTGCGTAGTCCAGATCGGCCGGAAGGGCGAGGCCCTCATCGCGGCGGAAGAGTTCAACGTCGGCCTCCTGGCGGTCCAGATAGCCGTGGTAAGCGGCATCGATCTCGATCTGTTCGCGGGCCTCCGCCGACCAGTCGCGAATTTCCGGCCAGACCCCAGCCAGGGCCTCGAAGCTGATGTCCTTGCGAGCCAAGAGGTGGAAAAGGTTACGTTTCTGGCCATCAGGATTGACCCGGAAGCCGGCCCGAGAGGCTTCCTGCGGGGTCATGGACAGGGCCAAGGCCCTAGTCCTTGCCGCGTCAATTTCCGTCGATTTGGCCGCGAAGGCTACCGAGCGCGTCGACCCGATGCATCCATAGGCTTCGCCGCGCGGGGTCAGGCGCTGATCGGCATTGTCGGCGCGAAGCCGCAGGCGATATTCCGCGCGGCTGGTAAACATCCGATAGGGCTCAGTCACGCCTGCCGTCACCAGATCGTCGATCATCACCCCGATGTAGGCTTCCTCACGGCCCAGCACGGCGGGCGCCGCGCCGCTCGCGGCACGCGCCGAATTCAGCCCCGCCATCAGGCCCTGGGCCGCCGCCTCCTCATAGCCGGTCGTGCCGTTGATCTGTCCGGCCAGATAGAGGCCCGGAAGGCGCTTGGTTTCAAGCGACGGCGTAAGTTCGCGTGGATCAACATAGTCATATTCGATGGCGTAGCCGTGCCGGATAACCCTCACGCCGCTCAAGCCCGGAATCGTGCGCAGAAACGCATCCTGCGTCGCGGCGGAGACCGAGGTCGAGATTCCATTCGGATAGACTGTGGGATCGTCGATCCCTTCGGGCTCCAGGAAGACCTGATGGCTCTCGCGATCGGCGAAGCGCACGACCTTGTCCTCGATAGAGGGACAATACCGAGGTCCGCGCCCGTGCAGGCGCCCGCCATAGACGGCGGATTCCGCAAGATTCTCCTGGATGATGGCGTGAGTTTGTGCGGTCGTCGCCGTGATGCCACAGCGCACCTGCCGCCGATCGATTCCGTCGGTGAGAAAAGAAAACGGGACTGGCGGCTCGTCGCCCGCCTGCATCTCCAGCCCGTCCCAGGCAATCGTCCGACCATCGAGCCTTGGCGGCGTACCGGTCTTGAGCCGGCCCATCTTCAGACCGAGCCCATAGAGCCGGTCCGAGAGCCCGATAGACGGTGCTTCGCCCACGCGGCCGGCGGCTTGGCGCTCATCGCCCCGATGGATGACGCCCTTCAGGAACGTGCCGGTGGTCAGAACCACGGCCGAAGCCCGCCAGATGGTCCCCGTAGCGTCGATGACGCCGGTCACCCGGCCGCCCTCGACGAAAAGGTCTTCGACTGCGGCGGCATGAAGTTCGAGATTGTCCATCTCCTCGAGGGACGCCCGCATCGCCAAGCGGTAGAGGCTCCGATCCATTTGCGCACGCGGCCCGCGCACGGCGGCCCCACGTGAACGGTTCAACAATCGGAACTGGATGCCGGCGGCGTCGGCTATCCGGCCCATGAGGCCATCGAGGGCGTCGACCTCCCGAACCAGATGGCCCTTCCCTAGTCCGCCGATCGCCGGGTTGCAGGACATCTCGCCGATGGTCTCAAGCTTATGGGTCAGCAGCGCGGTGCGCGCGCCATAGCGAGCCGCCGCGGCCGCAGCCTCACAGCCGGCGTGGCCGCCGCCGATGACGATGACATCAAAGGTCTTGGACGTGGGGGACATGGCGCTCGGCTCCATACTCCATCGAGGGGCACGGGTCGATCCGCCATTGTTTCACGTGAAACGTGGAGGTCGCCTCTGTTTCACGTGAAACAGGTCACTTGCCGATGCAGAAGGTGGCGAAGACCCTCCCGAGGATTTCATCGGCGCCAATCCGACCGCTGATCCGTTCCAGGGACCGGGCTGCCAGGCGCGCGTCATCAGCCGCGAGCTCCGGCTCATCCAGCTGTGACAGGGCACGCTCAAGGTGGTCCCGCGCTTCCCGAAGGAGGGCTTCATGGCGGGCGCGAGTCGCCGCCGGGAACTCCGCCCCGGCCAGATCCTGCCGCACACGGACGGACAAGGCGGCTTCCACCGTAGACGCGCCATCATTCAGTAGGGAAAGGGAGATCACGTCGGCGCCTCGTTTGCGCGCACCCTGTCGAGCGGCAACCTCATCTCTGCCAGCGGCCTGGTCCGACTTGTTCAGTATACAGATGTCACCCGAGCGCACGAGGCCGAATGCCTCCCGCCAAAGGCCGGTTTGTTCGGCGCGATCGACGACCCATAGCCGGAAATCGGCGCCCTCCGCCCAGGCCCTGGCTCGCCTGACGCCCTCCGACTCGATCGGGTCAGACGTACGGCGAATACCCGCCATGTCCGCCAGCACAACTTTGAAGCCGTCAAGGATCAAAGAAGTCTCGATAATGTCGCGCGTGGCCCCAGGGGTTGGGGTGACGATGGCCGCGTCGCGGCGATTTAAGTGATTGAGAAGACTACTTTTTCCTGAGTTCGGGGCGCCAATTATGGCGACTCTGTAGCCCTCGCGCACACGTCGCCCTCGGCCTTCGTCGGCCAGGGCGGAATCCAGGTCGGAAGCCAAGCCTTGCAGCGCGGCCCTCGCCTGTTGGGCGACGTCGACTGGCACGTCCTCGTCGGGAAAGTCCACGGCGGCTTCGAGCCGCGCGAGGGCATCGACAAGCGTCTCCCGCCAGGTTCGGTAGCGGGCGCCCAGGCGGCCCTCCAGCTGACCCAGCGCCTGCCGGGCCTGGGCCGTTGTTTCCGCATCCGTCAGGTCGGCGATCGCCTCGGCCTGGTCGAGATCGAGCTTGCCGTTCTCGAAGGCTCGGCGGGTGAATTCGCCCGCCTCGGCCAGTCTCAGGCCCAGCCCGAGAAGCGTCTCGGTTACGCCATCGACAACCCCGGCGCCGCCATGCAGGTGCAGCTCGGCGCAGTCTTCTCCAGTGTAACTATGCGGACCGGCGAAAAAGAGCGTCACCGCGGTGTCCAGCGGGCGCCCATCGGTCGATCGAAGCCGGCGGACACGCGCCTGGCTGTGAGCCGGCTTGCCACCGCCAACGGTGATGAGCGCCTCCCGGGCGCGGGGACCTGACACTCGGATGATGGCGACAGGCGCTCGCCCCGGCGCGGTGGCCAGGGCGAAGATCGTATCACTCACCTCTGGATGGCCGAGCCCGCCGCCGCCGTCATCAGTTTCATAAACTGCTCGGACGCCTGACCGCCGAAGGCCATCCAGGACTTCATCAGCTCTTCGGGCGCCGCCATCGCCAGGTTGGCGTCCAGCCGCGATTTCATTTCCTTGACCAGGTGGTCGTTCAGGGCCTTCACGTCGGGCAGGCCCAGAAAGGCCCGGGCCTCCTGCGGGGTGCAGTCTACTTCGACCTTCAGTTTCATGGGTCCGGTCTCCGCTGTTCGCACGACAATGTTATGGGCCAAGCCACCCCCCGCGCGCTAGAGGCTCGCGCGACGCACAAGAAGGGCCAAGCCATGGGAGAGATGATCGCCATTCCGAGGGCCGGCGCTTCGTTCGGCGCCTATGCCGCCCGACCGGATGCACCAAAGGCGCGGGGACTGATCGTCATCCAGGAGATCTTCGGGGTCAACCAGGTGATGCGTGACCTGACCGATGAGTTTGCCCAGCAGGGCTATTTCGCCGTCTGCCCCGATCTCTTCTGGCGCATCGAGCCAGGGGTCGACATTACCGACAAGACTGAAGTCGAGTGGCAGCGGGCCTTCGAGCTCTACAACGCCTTCGATGTCGACAAAGGCGTCAAGGACATCGGCGCGACGATCGCTCGCGTGCGCGGTGACCCTGGCTGCAACGGCGCTGTCGGCGCGGTGGGTTTCTGCCTGGGCGGCCTGCTTTCCTTCCTCACCGCGACCCGGACCGATATCGACGCGGCCGCCTGCTTCTACGGCGTGGGCATAGAGCAGCGCCTTCGCGAGGCCGACGCCCTGGTAACGCCCGTGCTCCTGCACATTGCCGAGGAAGACCAGTTCGTGCCCAAAGCGGCCCAGTCCCTCATCATCGAGGCGCTGAAAAACCGCTCACTGGCCGAGATCTACACCTATCCCGGCCGTGACCACGCTTTCGCCCGTGAGGGCGGAGAGCATTACGACGTGGCCGACGCCGCGCGCGCCATGTCGCGGACCCTCGCCTTCCTGGAAAGCCGCCTCGCCCCGTAGAACCTAACTTGCTGAATTACCTAGTTAATCAGCCGGGGTCTCAGGTGTTCATCGACTGGAAGAAATCGGCGTTGTTCTTGGAGTTGCGCAGCTTGTCGAGCAGGAACTCGATCGCGTCTTGCGGCCCCATGGGGGAGAGGATGCGCCGTAGCACGAAGGTCTTCTGCAGCTGATCCTTGGGCGTGATCAGCTCCTCTTTGCGGGTGCCCGACTTGAGCACGTCTATGGCCGGATAGATCCGCTTGTCGGCGACCTTGCGGTCGAGCACGATCTCGGAGTTGCCCGTGCCCTTGAACTCTTCGAAGATCACCTCGTCCATGCGGCTGCCGGTGTCGATCAGCGCCGTCGAGATGATCGTCAGTGATCCGCCTTCCTCGATATTCCGCGCCGCACCGAAGAACCGCTTCGGCCGTTGCAGGGCGTTGGCGTCGACGCCCCCGGTCAGGACCTTGCCGGAGGACGGCACCACGGTGTTATAGGCCCGGCCCAGCCGGGTGATGTTGTCCAGAAGGATGATCACGTCGCGCTTGTGCTCGACCAGACGTTTGGCCTTTTCGATCACCATTTCCGCAACTTGGACGTGGCGGGCCGCAGGCTCGTCGAAGGTCGAGGAGATGACCTCGCCTTTCACCGTGCGCTGCATGTCGGTGACTTCCTCGGGACGCTCGTCGACGAGAAGCACGATCAAGTAGCACTCGGGGTGATTGGCGGCGATCGACTTGGCGATGTTCTGCATCATGATCGTCTTGCCGACCCTTGGCGGCGCCACGATCAGGCAGCGCTGGCCCTTACCGAGCGGGCAGACGATATCGATCACGCGACCGGTCCGGTCCTTCAGCGTCGGATCGTCGATCTCCATGACAATCCGCTCGTCGGGATAAAGCGGCGTCAGGTTGTCGAAGTGCACCTTGTGGCGCACGTTCTCAGGATTTTCGAAATTGATCTGGTCGACCTTGACCAGGGCGAAATATCGCTCGCCCTCGCGCGGGGCGCGAATGCCGCCATCGACCGTGTCGCCCGTGCGCAGGCCAAAGCGGCGGATCTGGGAGGGGCTCACATAGATATCGTCCGGACCAGGAAGATAATTCGCTTCTGGACTGCGCAGGAAGCCGAAGCCGTCCTGGACAACCTCCAGAGTGCCGGAGGCGAAGATCTCGACGCCTTCCTCGGCCAGGGTCTTCAGGATCGCAAACATCATGTCCTGCTTGCGCATAGCGTTCGCGTTCTCGATCTCGAACTGCTCGGCGAAGGCGAGAAGATCGGCGGGCGATTTTTCCTTCAGCTCCTGCAGCGACATGCGCGTCAGTCCGAGCTCCGCGATCGCCTTAGCAGCCTCGCTGGGTTCGCCTTCGCGGGCGCCGATGGCTTCGTCCGAAGCCTCGGACGTGATGATTTCAAGTGTGTCTGTCATGGGATTGGTCTGTATTCAGATGATTTATGGGTGGGGTTTGTTCGGAGCGGAGGCAGATTTCTGGTGGAAAACGGACCTCAGTCGGATGATCGGGTGATCCGGCGACGATGTTACCTATGGGGTCGGATCGCGCGCTGGCCACGGTCGGGCAGGAGGCGTGATCCTGGAGGAGGCGGGGGAAACGCCAGCCCTTTGACCGGGAGCCGCGTTTCGGCCGGGAACAAATCCCAACGCGCGCGCCTCGTCAAGAGACTTCCCTATCGCCGGTCGTTCTCGTCAGGCGAACTTGGTCGTCACCGACAACACCACGACGATCGCGGCCAGGAACGGGAGTTCGTTGGTCGCCCGCCAGAACCGCTCGCTGCGCCGGCTCGCTCCGGTGGCGATCCGCTTGCGCTCGATGAGGAGGAAATGGTGCCACCAGATCAGGAATGCAACCCCGCCGAGCTTGAGCAGCATCCAGGGCCGCAGCAGGAACCCCCAGCCCCACTGTAATTGGCTGGCGTCATACCAGGCGAGCGCCGCCCCCAGACCGATGACGGCGATGAATGCCGGCCGCATGATCATCGTCAGCAGCTTCGCTTCCATGACCTTGAAAGTCTCGTCCATCTGCGAGCCGGCCTCGGCCCTCGTGTGATAGGCGAAGAGCCGCGGCAGATAGAGCAGCCCCGCCATCCACGCGATCACCGCGAGGATATGGAGCCCGATCAACAGATTGTGGATCACGCCGCTTCCTTCCCCTCGCGCGCACAGCGGGCGTAGCCGGCCGGACAGGCGGCGCCGTCAGGTCCGACGCCGGCGCGCTCCAGCCGCTCCAGGATCGCCGCCGCCAGCCCCTCGATGAACCTCGGTCGAACACCCACAGTCGGCGCGCGAAAATAGCATGGCGCCCCCGCCTCGCGGGCCAGGGCAGCGTAGTCGCGATCTAGCTCGATCAAGGTCTCGACATGCTCGGAGACGAACGACACGGGATCGATCAACACTCCCATTCCGTCCTGTGCCGCCTGGCGGATCGCCTCGGGAGTCGATGGACCCAGCCATTGAAGCGGTCCGACGCGACTCTGATAGCAGACCTGCCAATCCCAGCTTGTCCCCAGCCGCCCGGCGATCGCGCGGCAAGTCGATTCGACCTGCCAGGCGTAGGGATCGCCCCGTTTCGCCGTGCGGATCGGGATGCCGTGAGCAGAGAAGAGCAGCTTTACCGGCGGCTCCCCGGCGCTTCGCCAGACCTCGCCGATTGCCTCGGCGTGAGCGGTGATGAGGCCCTCGTTCTGCGGCCAGCAGCAGATCGCACGTACCTGACCGGGACCAGTGTAGCGCGCGCGCCAAGCCTTCAGCGAGGACTCCGTGGTCGTGATCGAAAATTGCGGATAGAGGGGCGTCAGGACAATATCGGTCGGGGCGAACCGGGCCACTTCTGCGGCCATGGCATCGATGGTCGGCGACCAATAGCGCATGGCGATGAACAGTCGCGCATCCAGACCACGCCTGGCTAGTTCGACGCTCAGGGCGTCAGCCTGGGCTTTCGTCTCGGCAAGAAGCGGCGAACCGCCGCCCATGGCCTGATAGTTTGCTCGGGCGGTCCGGGCCCTCGAATAGGCGATGAAGTCGCTGAGGGGACGTCTCAAGACCCCCGGAAGATCGATGATCGCCGGGTCGGAAAACAGGTTCTTCAGAAATGGCTGGACGTCATCCAGATCCTTCGGACCGCCGAGGTTGAACAGGACGACGGCGACCCTGCGATCCCGCCTCCCCATTCTCAGGCGCCCCGCACGCGATCGACGACACGGGCGATGTGGTCGACGGGTGTATCGGGCAGCACCCCGTGGCCGAGGTTGAAGATATAGGGCCCGCTTCCCCACTGCTCGATCAGCTGATCCACGCGCCGATCAAGCGCCTCGCCGCCGGCGCGCAGCAAAAGCGGGTCCAGAGCGCCCTGGATCGTCATTCGCGCCTGGAGCCTGCGACCCAGAGCCGCGGGCGCCTGGACATCCAGCGCCACGCCCTGCACGCCGGCGCTCGCCGCATAGTCCTCCACCAGCGCGCCAGCCCCGCGCGGAAATCCGATCACTGGGGCCTGAACGCCCTCGGCCCGCAGATGATCGACGATCCGTCGGTGCGGTCGCGTGATCAGCCGCTCGAACACGTCTTCCGGCAGAAGCTCGGCCCAGGACTCAAAGATCTGCAGAACCTCGGCCCCGGCTCGCGCCTGCATCAGCAAATAATCCGCCGTCGCATCCGCCAGGATGTCGACGAGGGCCTCGACGAAGTCCCGATCGGCGAACAGTCGGGCGCGAGCCTCTTCCCGCTCGCCGCCTCGACCCTGCAGCATATAGGTCGCGACCGTCCACGGGCCGCCGGCGAAGCCGATCACCGTCCGCGCCGGCTCAAGCTGCGCCCGGACCCGCCTCAAGGTCTCGCCCACGGTCGAAAGCCGCTCGCCACAGCCCTCCACCCGGTCCCTCAGTTGCGATAGCGCGGGGAGCACGCCCAGCCGCGGACCCTCCCCCGCCTCGAACCAGACCTCCTGTCCAAGGGCGCGGGGGATGAGTACGATATCGGCAAAGACGATCGCCGCGTCGAAGGCGAACCGCCGCATCGGCTGCAGGGTGACTTCCGCCGCCTTCTCGGGGTCAAAGCAGAGCGCGAAGAAATCGGGGACCGTTTGCCTGAGCGCCCGGTACTCCGGCAGACAGCGCCCCGCCTGGCGCATGAACCAAATCGGTGGGCGATCCAGGGTTTCACCCGCCAGGGCGCGAAGGAGAGGAGCGGTCATGTCATCCCGACTTAGACGCACCAAGCCCGACCGCTCAAGCCCGGCCCGTCTTCCTCTTCAAAGGTCTAAGGAGGATTCCTTTTTGATTTAAGAAGGAAGGACTGGGGAAAGCGGGGATTGTTGGCCGGAAGGCTTCGGAGAATCGCAGGAATCCACATCCAAGCCTGATCTTTTCCACTTCGATCGACAAAATCGTCCCACCGTCTGTGGATCGACACAACGAACTGGAAACCTGGAGGAAATGGACTTCTATGAGGCATTCCTCCCCACCCGGCGCCCGGGGTTTTACCAGAGCTGGGGGTCAAGCGATTACGGGGCCTGTTAAGGATGAACGGAGGGCGGACAACCATGGCCGGACGAGAGAAGTTTTCCCGGGAGTTGGAGCGGCGCCGCCGGCAACCTGGGGATCGAGCCGGTCGGCTTTCACCGCGGGAGGGGCTCGATTAAGAGTCTGTTAACCATGACCGCACAGAAAATTTTCGCGAACGGGCGTCTGGCATGACCCCAACCCGCCTGGCGACCTACTTCCACGTTCACCTGGTGTCGGACTCGACAGGCGAAACCCTCAACGCCATGGCGCGCGCGGTGTGCGCCCGCTTCAACAACGTCCTGCCGATCGAGCATATTTACGCTCTGGTGCGCTCGCAGAAGCAGCTGGAGCGTGCGCTTGGCGAGATCTCGGAAGCGCCGGGCGTCGTGTTGCACACGATCGTCGATCAGGCCCTGAGATCGGCGCTTGAGTCAGGCTGCCAGAACCTCGATATGCCCTGCATTGGGGCGTTGGACCCACTGGTGTCGATCCTGTCGCGGTATCTGGGGGCGCCGCTGTCGACTCGCGTCGGGGCGCAGTACTCGCTGGACACGGACTACTTCAATCGCATGGAAGCCCTGTCGTTCGCCCTCGGCCACGACGACGGACAGGGCGGTCCCGATCTGACCCGCGCCGATGTCGTGCTGGTCGGAGTCTCGCGAACTTCCAAGACCCCGACCTGTATCTATCTAGCTCATCGGGGGGTCAGGGCCGCCAACGTGCCGCTGGTGCCGAGCACGCCGCTACCCGCCAGCCTTTCGGCCCTCAACGGCGTCCCGGTGGTGGGCCTGACCGTGTCTCCGGACAGGCTTGTCCAGCTGCGCCGAAATCGCTTGAGGGCCCTGCGGGAGGAGCGGGACAGCAGCTATGTCGACAGCGAGTCGGTTCGCGCCGAAACGATCGCCGCCCGGCGGCTATTCGACCGCTGCGGCTGGCCTGTCATCGACGTCACCCGCAGGTCCGTCGAGGAGACGGCGGCCGCGGTGATCAACATCATCTCGGGTGGCCGCGGACAGGTGGAGATGCTGGGGTGACGGTGCTGGCCTCCGCCAGTCCCGTCCGGGCCCAGATCCTCCAGTCGGCCGGAGTGGCGTTCGAGATTATCCCGGCGCAGATCGACGAGGAGGCGCTTAAAGGGGCTTTCCTGGCGAAGGGGAAAGGACCCGAGGAGGTCGCCGGTGACTTGGCTGTAGCCAAGGCGCAGGCGGTTTCCCGCGGCCGGAGTGACATCGTGATCGGCGCCGATCAGACGCTCGACCTCGATGGCGAGCTCGTGAGCAAGGTGAACCATCTGGACGAGGCGCGGGAATGCCTTCTGCGCCTGCGCGGCCGCAGCCATCGACTTCACGCGGGCGCGGCGTTAGCCCGGGATGGGGAGATAAGGTGGCGCTACGTCGCCAGCGTGAACCTGAAGATGCGGGCCTTTTCCGATTCGTTCCTCGAAGCCTACCTGACCCGGTGCGGCGACTCTCTTCCGGGCTCTCTGGGCTGCTATCATTTCGAGGGTTTCGGCGTGCAACTCTTCGAGCGGGTCATCGGCGACTATCACGCCATACTGGGGCTGCCCTTGATCAGACTTCTCGCCGCCCTGCGCAGCGAAGGCGTGGCGCCTGAATGAGGCTCTCGGCGTCGACCAGAGTCGCTGGCGTGGCCGGACTGCCCATCGGCCACTCCCTCAGTCCGACTTTGCACAACGCATGGATCGAGGCGGCCGGTCTGGATGCGGTCTACGTTGCCTTCGAGCCAAAGGACTTCAGAGTCTTCGCCGCGGGCTGCCGGGGCGGAGTCATCCGTGGCCTCAATGTGACCGCGCCCTTCAAGGGGCAGGCCCTCGAGTTGGCCGACGATGTTTCGCCTCAGTCGGCGCGGGCCGAGGCCGCCAACATTCTAATTTTCGAATCTGGAGGCGAGATCCGGGCGGATAATACCGACGGCGAAGGGCTCCTGGCGGCCCTGGCTGAGCAGGCCGGCGGCTTCGATCCGGCGGTCGGTCCCGCGGTGATCTTGGGCGCGGGCGGCGCAGCCCGCGGCGCCGCGGCGGCGCTTATGGATGCGGGAACGCCCAGGGTTTGCGTCGTCAACCGTTCAGCGGAGCGGGCGCGCGCCCTGGCCAACAGCCTCTCCGGCCCCCTGGAAATCCTGGAGATGGATGCGCTTCCAGAGGTCCTTGCGGGCGCCAATGTCGTCATCAACGCCACCTCGGCCGACCCGAAGATCCCATTCGAGTTTGCCGCCGACTCAACGGTGGTGATGGATATGGTCTACCTGCCGCTGACAACGCCATTCCTTGCACGGGCCAAGGCGAGGGGCCTGCGAACGGTCGATGGCCTGGCGATGCTGATCGGCCAGGCGCGGCCGAGCTTCGAGGCCTTGTTCGGCGTCGCTGCGCCAGATGTCGACGTCCGCAGCCTCGCCGTCGAAGTCCTGGAGGGCCGACGATGATCGTGGTGGCGCTGACAGGCTCGGTGGGGATGGGCAAGTCGTCGACGGCGGCGATGTTCGCCGAGGCCGGCATCCCGGTCTATGACGCAGATGAGGAGGTCCGTCGCCTCTATGCGCCGGGCGGAGCGGCCGTGGCCAAGGTCGAGGCAGAGTTTCCCGGCGTCGTCGTCGATGGCGCGGTGGACCGCGGGCGGCTGGGCGAGCGCGTGCTCGGCAATCCGGCGGCCCTGGCCAAGCTGAACGGGCTCGTCCATCCGCTCATGGGCGAGGCGCGTGCGGCGTTTTTCGGTCAGGCGCGAGAGGCCAAGGCGCCAATCGTCGTGCTCGACATTCCCCTGCTGTTCGAGACCGGGGGTGAGCGCAACGTCGACAAGGTCGTGGTTGTCAGCGCGCCGGCGGACATGCAGCGGGAGCGGGTGTTGGGCCGGCCGGGCATGACCGAGGCGAAATTCGCCGCCCTCCTCGCCGCACAGGTTCCTGACTCCGAAAAGCGGGAGCGCGCGGACTTCGTGGTCGACACCAGCCAGGATTTCGACCACGCGCGGCGACAGGTGAATGCCATCGTCGACGCCTTGCGCGCAGGTGGCGAAGCACCGCATGAGAAGGCCTGAATGGCGCGCGAAATCGTCCTGGACGTCGAGACCACCGGACTCAGCCCGAAACAGGGCCATCGCATCATCGAAATCGGCTGCGTCGAGATCGACGACTTCCTGCCGACCGGCCGGCATTTCCACACCTACGTCCATCCCGAACGGGACATCGACCCGGACGCGGAGCGGGTGCACGGCATCTCACTCAAGTTCTTGGAAGATAAACCGCGGTTCGCCGATACGGTCGTGGCGAGCGCCCTGGCGGAATTCGTCGGCGACGCGACCCTGGTGGCGCACAACGCCGGTTTCGACCGCGAATTCATCAATCATGAATTGTCGCTGGCCGGCCATCCGATCCTGCCGGAGGCGCGGTGGGTCGACACCCTGGCTCTCGCCCAGCGGCGCTATCCGGGCATGCACAATTCGCTCGATTCGCTTTGCAAGCGTTTCAAGGTTTCCCTGTCGGAGCGGGAGAAACACGGCGCTCTGGTCGACGCACGGCTGCTGGCGCGGGTCTATTTCGAACTCCAGGGCGGCCGCGAGCGGGCGCTTGACCTGGCGGGCGTGGGAGCGGCGGCCGCTGCCGCCGCTTCGCGATCGGCCTATGGACCGCGGCTGAGGCCCCTGGCGTCCCGGGTGACCATCGAGGAGGCTGCCGCCCACCTGGCGTTCGTGGGTCAGATCAAGGATGCGCTCTGGCTGAGAACCGGCTGATCCTCAGGCCAGGCTTGTCGGCGCTCCCTGGCCCTGTTGCGCGAGGCGCGCAGCGTAGATGCCGCCGAAATCGATCGGCTCGAGCCTGAACGGCGGGAAGCCGCCCTCCGCCGTCAGGTCGGCGATCAGTCGCCTGGCGAAGGGGAACAGATAGCGCGGGCACTCGATCATCAGAACGGGCTCGATGTCTGAGGCCGGAACGCCCATGATCTGGAACAGGCCCGCGTAGGCCAACTCCAGATGGAACACCGTCTCTGCGTCGCGCGAAGCCCGCGCCGTAAGCTTGAGCTCCGCTTCGTAGAGGCCGTCTTCCCGACCATTGGCGTTCAATTCGACATTAAGATCGATCTGGGGCGGCGTGGCTCCGACGCGCAGCGACTCCGGCGCCCGCGGGCTCTCGAACGAGAGATCTTTGATGTATTGCGCCAGGATGCGGATTCCGGGCTGAGATGGCCCCTCGGAGCCGTTGCCGCCCGGTGCGGCGCCGTCGGTGGGGATGTCGGACATGCGCGGATGAGCTCTCTGAAGATGGGCGAAGCGCGGGTCCGCGCAGCGAGCGGGCTCGCTAACATGCCCTGCACCGAAGTGGCAACGCGTCGGCGAGCCCCCATGGATGCCAAGCCGAAGCAGCGGCTGACGTCCGGCGTCTGATGGCCTATATTAGGACAATCGAACGCTTGTGATTTTCGACGTCATGCAGCTTCTTGAGTTTGTCATTCTCGGCGTTCTGGCGGGCGTTGTGCTCTTCCAGCTCTACGCTGTTCTCGGGCGCAAGGTGGGCCGAGGCCCGGAAACGGCGACCCAGGTCCCGCTGGCCCCCGGCGCGCCCGAACCACGGCCGGCGACCGCCCTCCCCGGCCAGGAGGCGGCGCCCCTGACCGGCGTGGCCGCGCTGCGCGCCCGCGACGCCAGCTTCGATCCAACCCAATTCCTTCAAGGCTCAAAGCAGGCCTACCAAACCATCGTGCGGGCTTTCACCGAAGGTGACCGGGCCACGCTCAAGCCGCTGCTGGCGCCGGCGGTGATGGATGGTTTCGAGACGGTGATGCGCGAGCGCGAAGCGGCGGGCCGCACCGAAACCGTGGAATTCCTTCAGCCTCCACGGGCTGATCTCGAGACGGTCAGCCTGGCCGACGATCTGGCGCGCGCCGCCGTCCGCTTCCTCGCCGAACTCCGCAACAAGACGCGGGACAGTTCCGGCGAATCGGTGGACGACCATCGAACGGCGGAAGTCTGGACTTTCGAGCGCAACATCAAGAGCCGAAATCCCAACTGGACTCTGATCCACGTCGATCCTGCCGAGGCTTAGGAGGCCTGGGTGAGACTTGGGGGTGGGATTGCGGCGGCGGGCGTGGCGTTCGCCCTGGCGGCCTGTGCCCAGACGACTTCGGTCACGGAGTCGACGGAACATACGTCGCAAGCCATTGAGCTCTCCGATCTTCCCGGCTGGGAGCAGGAGGACCATGTCACCGCACTAGGGGCGGTGCGGGCCGCCTGTGTGGTCTCGCGTGATCCGGAAATGCCGTTCGCTTGCGCGAACCTGCCCACCGACCCGGACGAGCGCCGCGCCCGCGCTTGGCTCGAGCGCAATTTCTACGCCGTTCCCTTGGGGGGCGAGGGTCGGCTGACCGGCTATTTCATGCCGGTCTATGAAGCGCGGCGAACGCGCAGCGAGGTTTTTTCCGCGCCGGTCCGGCCAAGGCCGTCGGACCTGCCGACCGCCGACGACACCGTCGCCGGCCGGGCGACCTACGCGGATCGGGCCGAGATCGAGGCGCGTCCGGCGCCAAACGCGCTCGCCTGGATGCGGCCGGAGGACCTGTTTTTCATGCAGGTGCAGGGCGCGGGGGTGCTCGAATTCCCAGACGGCGACCGGGCCAAGGCTGTCTTCGACGGCAGCAACGGAGCGGCGTTCGTCGGCATCGCTCAGCCCATGCGAAGTCAGGGCTTGATCTCGGATGCGGATTCCTCGGCCGACGCGATCCATGACTGGCTGGCGGCCCACCGCGGCGAAGCGGCCCGAGCGATCATGGATCTGGATCCGCGCTACGGCTTCTACAGGCTGACGGCCGATGATGGCCAGGACCCGGCGGGATCGGCCGGGGTCCGCCTGCCGCCGGGACGGGCCGCGGCCGTAGATCCGGCTTACCATGCCAGCGGCGAACTCCTGTGGATCGATGGCGATTCACCGAGCCTGGCGGGAGCGTTTCCGGCCTACCGTCGCCTGGTGGCGGCGCTCGACGCCGGCGGCGCGATCAAAGGCCCGGTGCGGGCCGATCTCTACGTCGGCCGTGGCGAGGCGGCCGGGCGCGAAGCAGGTCGCATCCGCCACGTCCTCACCCTTTACCGGCTCGCACCCCGCTGAATCTCCGGGACGACGATCTCAGGGACTGGGCGGTCGTCGCCGCCACGGTGCGGCCACTGCCAGGCCGGCATGCGCCGTCGCAACCCTCGGCGAAGCCGAGCCAAATGCACAGCCGACCGCAACCTGAGCCGGCGCTTCGTCGCCGGGAGGCCCCGGCCAAGCCGCAGAGCATCGAACCGCGCCGGTTTCGGCGCCTGTCGCGCGGAGTGCCCGGAGATCGCATCGATCTGCATGGCCTCAACCAGGACGAGGCGCGGGCCGAACTCATCGACTTCCTCGAGGATTGCGTTCGCCGCGGCGTGCGCGGCGCTCTGGTCATCACTGGCAAAGGAACCTTGGGGGACGGGGTTCTCCGTCGGCGCGTGCCGGACTGGCTGGCGGAAACGCCGCTCCGCCGGCTGGTGGCCGGACTCTCCGAGGCTCACCGCCGCCACGGCGGCGCCGGCGCCCTCTATGTTGCGCTTAAGCGTCACGACCGGATCTGAATTGGCAGCGCGCCGCGCGCGATCTTTTCCGCTCCGCGGCCTTGGCCTAACGCACGACCGAAGTGGCGAAGGGATTCGTGATGGCCTGGCGTAATCTGGCATGGTCCGTGGCGCTGATCGCTGGAGGGGCCCTAGGCCAGCCGGCGCCGCAGCCAACGCCGCCATCGCCGCCGGTCGAGGCGCCCCGGGATGTCCCCTACCCCGGGCAGCTCAAGCTTCTGGTCGACGCCACGGACCTCGCCCATGGCATCTTCAATGTGCGGGAAACTGTGCCGGTGGCGGCCCCCGGACCGTTTACGCTGCTGTTCCCCAAGTGGCTGCCGGGAAATCACGGCCCCAGCGGACCACTCGACAAACTCGCCGGCCTCAAGGTTTCGGCCAATGGCGTTCCGATCCCCTGGACGCGCGATCCGGTCGACGTCTTCGCCTTCCATATCCAGATTCCGCCCGACGTCAGCGCGGTCGATCTTTCGTTCCAGTTCCTGTCGGCGGCTTCCAGGCCAGAAGGCCGGATCATGATGACGCCGGACATGCTGAGCCTGCAGTGGAACACGGTGGCGCTCTATCCGGCGGGCTACTTCTCGCGCGACATCGAGGTCGAACCGAGCGTCCGGCTGCCCGCTGGGTTCACCGGCGCCACGGCGCTGGAAACCAGATCGACAGCCGGCGAAGTCACGACCTACAAGCCGGTGAGCTTCAACACACTGATCGATTCGCCGATGATCGCGGGTCGCTATTTCCGGCGCTTCGACCTCGATCCGGGCGGACCGGCCCGCGTCAGTCTGGACGTCATCGCCGATCGTCCTGATGAACTCGACACAACCACGGCCCAGATCGACGCGCACAAGGCGCTCGTCACCCAGGCCTACCGGCTCTTCGGATCGCACCATTACGACCACTACGACTTCCTGTTCTCGCTCAGCGACAAGATGGGCGGAATCGGCCTCGAGCATCATCGCTCGAGCGAGGACGGCGCGAATCCCCGCTACTTCCTGGACTGGGACCGGACGCCATCAGTCCGGGATCTCCTGGCCCATGAATTCACCCATTCCTGGAACGGCAAGTTCCGCCGGCCGGCGGACCTTTGGACACCGAATTTCAACACGCCGATGCGCGACGGCCTGCTGTGGGTCTACGAAGGCCAGACTCAGTATTGGGGCTATGTGCTGGCCGCGCGCGCCGGCCTGATCACGTCTCAGGAGGCGCTCGACGCGATCGCGCTGACGGCCGCCACCTACGACGCCCGGATCGGGCGCGAATGGCGGGATCTGGAAGACACCACGATGGATCCGATCATCGCGATGCGCCGGCCTATCCCGTGGGTGAGCTGGCAGAGAAGCGAGGACTATTACTCAGAGGGCGAGCTGATCTGGCTCGATGTCGATACCCTGATCCGCCAGCAATCGGGCGGGAAACGGTCGCTGGACGATTTCGCCCGCGCCTTCTTCGGCGTCGACAACGGCAGTTTCGTCACGCGGACCTATACGTTCGACGACCTCGTCGCCGCACTCAATGCGGTCCAGCCTCATGACTGGGCGGCCCTCCTGCACGCGCGCCTGACCGGTCATGGCCCGGGCGCGCCGCTCGACGGCCTCACCCGCGGTGGCTACCGACTCACCTACGACGACCACGAAAGCGGCTATCTGCAGAGCCTCGAGCGCGAGCGGAGAGCGCTTGTCCTCAGCTTCTCGATCGGGGCGACGATCGGACCGGATGGCGCCCTGAGTGGCGTCGACTGGCAAGGGCCGGCGTTCAAGGCCGGCCTCACCGTCGGAAATCAGATCGTGGCGGTGAACGGAGACGCCTATAACCCGGAAAATCTGAAGGACATCATCACGGCGGCCAAGACCTCCACCGCGCCCATCGAACTTCTGGTTAAGGACAACAACCAGTATCGAACCGTCGCCGTCGACTACCACGGCGGTCTTCGCTATCCGCATCTGACGCCGGTTGGGACCGGCCCGCGGTCGCTCGATCAGATCCTGGCGCCGCGCCGCGGCTAGAGAGTCCGGGAACGCTCTTCTTCGACGCCCGAACGCCCCTCGCGGGCGCGCAGCACCTTGGCGACGTCTTCGAGACCGACATCGAGCGCGGCCAGCAGGGCAAGCCAGTGATAGACGAGATCGGCGCTCTCGGCGGCGACGGCCGAGCGGTCGCCTTGCACCGCCGCCAGAGCGGTCTCCATCGCCTCTTCGGCCAGCTTCTTCGCCGCCAGCGCCGGGTCGGCGATTAGCCGCGCAGACCAGGACGCCTCAGGATCGGCGCCGCGTCTCGCCTCGATCGTTAGGGCGAGCGCCTCGATCGTTTCGCCAAGCTTCGACATTCAATCCTCCTTCAGTCGAGGCGGACATCCACGCCCGCTGCGGCCATGGCGGCCTTGGCCTCGCCGATCGTCACCTCGCCGAAGTGGAAGATCGAAGCTGCCAGCACGGCATCCGCGCCGCCCTCCTTCACCGCCTCGACCAGATGTCTCGTTACGCCCGCTCCGCCGCTGGCGATGACCGGAATGCCCACGACGGCGGTGACGGCCTTGAGCAGATCGAGATCATAGCCGGTCTTTGCGCCGTCGCGGTCCATCGACGTCAGCAGGATTTCGCCGGCGCCCCGTTCGGCCACCGAGTGGGCGTAGTCGACGGCGTCAAGACCGGTGTCGCGCCGCCCGCCGTAAGTGAAGACGCGCCAGCCATTCCCCGTCCGTCGCGCGTCCAAGGCGGCGACCACCGCCTGCGAGCCGAAGGCATCGGCGCACCGTGGGATCAGGCCCGAATCCTCCACTGCGGCCGTGTTGACGCTGACCTTGTCGGCGCCCGCCCGCAACAGGGCGCGGGCGTCATCGGCCGAACGGACGCCGCCGCCGACGGCCAACGGCATGAAACAGACATCCGCCGTTCGCGCCACGACATCGAGGATGGCCCGGCGGCCCTCATGGCTGGCGGTGATGTCGAGGAACATCAGTTCGTCGGCGCCGGCGAAGTCATAGGCCGCGGCCTGCTCGACGGGGTCGCCCGCATCGCGCAGGGCGACGAACTGGACGCCTTTCACCACCCGGCCGTCCTTGACGTCCAGACAGGGAATGACCCGCACCTTCAGCATCGCGCCGCCGCCAGGGCCGCGGCGGGGGCGATCGCGCCGGCGTAGAGCGCCCTGCCGAGCACCGCGCCGGAGACCGGCGTCCCGGGACGCGCCAAGAGGCGCTCGATGTCCGCCACGCTGGCCAGGCCGCCGGCGGCGATCACCGGAATGCCGACCTCGTCGGCGATGGCCCCGAACACCTCGATGTTGAAACCCAGCTGCGCGCCGTCGCGATCGATGTCGGTGACGATCAGAGCGGCGACGCCTGCGTCCTCGAAGCGCCGGGCCACGGTCGCCGCGTCGAAGGCGGTGTCCTCCGTCCAGCCTTCGATGGCCACCCGTCCGCCCCGGACATCGACGCTGACGGCGATCTGTTCGGGCCAGCGGCGGGCGGCGGCGCGCACGAGTTCGGGATCGCGCACGGCGGCGGTGCCCAGGATGACGCGGCTGACGCCCGCCTCGAGCCAGCGCTCGATGTGAGCCATGGTCCTGACGCCGCCCCCGAGCTGGACGGGAATCGACACCGCCGCGAGGATTCCGGCCACCGCCGCATCATTGACCGCCCGCCCGGCGGCCGATCCGTCCAGGTCGACGACATGCAGCCAGGCAAAGCCCGCAGCGGCCCAAACCCTCGCCTGGTCCGCCGGGTCCTCGTTGAACACCGTCGCGGTGGCGAAATCGCCGCGCACGACTCGCACGCAGCGGCCGTCCTTGAGATCGATCGCCGGGTAGAGGATCATGGGCGCCACGCGAGAAAGTTGGCCAGGAGGCGAAGACCGGCGGACTGCGATTTTTCGGGATGGAATTGCACGCCGGCGAGATTGTCCCTGGCTACCGCGGCGGCGAAACGACCGCCATGATCGGTCCAGGCCGCGGCCTCGCCCGCCTTCCGAACCTGAAGGGCGTAGGAGTGGGTGAAATACATGTGCGTGCCGGTCGGAAGGCCATCAAAGAGAGAGGTCCCGCGATGGAGATCGAGGCCGTTCCAGCCCACGTGCGGCACCTTGAAGCGAGCCTCGCTGGGCGCAAGACGAACGACATCGCCGGCGATCCAGTCGAAGCCGGGCGTTTCGCCGAATTCGAGGCCGCGGGTGGCCATCAGCTGCATGCCGACGCAGATTCCGAGGAACGGTGCGCCGCGCTCGATGCAGGCAGTCCTGATCGCCTCGACCACGCCCGCCCGTTCCGTCAAGGCGCGGCGACAGGCGCTGAAGGCGCCAACGCCCGGAAGGACAACCGCGTCGGCCTTGGCGATGAGGTCCGGATCGTCCGTCGTCGCAACCATTGGCGGACGGGCGAGCTCGGCGGCCGCGCGCGTCAGCGCCTTTTCGGCCGAGCGCAGGTTGCCAGATCCATAGTCGATGAGCGCGACCATAGCGGACATATCGCGGGCTAGAGCACGCCTTTGGTGGAGGGCGCGCGTCCCTGAGCCTTGGGGTCAAGTTCGACCGCATCCCGAAGCGCGCGGGCGAGCGCCTTGAAGCCACTTTCGGCGATGTGGTGGGAGTTTTCGCCATAGAGGGTCTCGAGGTGCACGCAGGCGCCGGCGTGCATGGCGAAGGCGTGGTGGAATTCCTTGAAGAGTTCGGTGTCCATCTCCCCGACCTTCGGGCGCGAGAACTTCACCCGCCAGATCAGATAAGGCCGGTTCGACAGGTCTACGGCGCAGCGCGTCAGGGTCTCGTCCATGGGGATGTAGGCGTGGCCAAAGCGGCGGACGCCCTTGAATCCATCCAGGGCGCGATGGAAGGCCTGGCCGATGACGATGCCGGTGTCCTCGACCGTATGGTGCATGTCGATGTGGAGGTCGCCCTCGGTCGACACCTCCAGATCAAAGCCGCCGTGACGAGAGAAACTGTCCAGCATGTGGTCGAAGAACCCGACGCCGGTGCTGATCTTCGACGCGCCGGCCCCGTCGAGATCCAAGCGGACACGGATGCGGGTCTCCTTGGTGTCGCGAGCGACCTCGGCGGTTCGCGACATGTCAGGCCCCTCCGATAAGCATGAGATCGGCCAGGCGGATCTGGGGCCGGGGTCCGAAATGACCGATCACCTCGGCGGCGGCCAGTGAGCCCAGGCGGCCGCACTCGGCCAGAGGCCGATCACCCGCAAGGCCAACGAGAAAGCCGGCGGCGTACTGATCCCCGGCGCCGGTGGTGTCGACTACATGATCGACAGGCTCGGCCGCGATCGCCGTCCGCGCGCCGCCTGACAGAATAATCGAGCCCTTGGCGCCGCGGGTCACGACGGCGATCTTCACCCGCCCGCTCAGGGCCGCCAGTCCGGTTTCGAAGTCGCATTCGAAGAGGGACTCGACCTCGGCTTCGTTGGCGAAGAGGACGTCGACCTCGGTGTCGATGAATGACAGCAGCGCCCGACGATGACGTTCGACGACGAAGGCGTCGGAGAGGCTCAAGGCGATGGTGCGGTCTGCGGCCCGGGCGGCCGACGCGGCTTTGCCGAAGGCCGCGCGCGCGTCGTCGGGATCAAACAGATAGCCTTCGAGATAGAGGATTCGCGCGGCGGCGACCGCCGCGGGGTCGACGTCATCCGGCGTCAGGCGCACCGCCGCGCCCAAGAAGGTGCACATGGTCCGCTCGCCGTCCGGCGTCACATTGATGAGGCAGCGACCGGTGGCCGCCCCGCTGTTCAGAGGCGGGGTGTCGAAGCGCGCGCCGACGGCCCGGATGTCATGGGTGAAGACATCGCCCAGGGCGTCCCTGGCTACTTTGCCGACGAACAGCGATCGCCCGCCGAAACTGGCCACCCCGGCGATGGTGTTGGCCGCCGACCCGCCGGAGGCCTCGACCCCTGCGGCCATGCGTCCGTAGAGATCGTGCGCGTGCGCCTCGTCGATGAGGCGCATCGACCCCTTGTCCAGGCCCTCGGCCGCGAGGAAGGCGTCATCAGCCCTGGCCAGGACATCGACAATGGCGTTGCCGATCGCGGCGACGTCGTAGGCGGCGGTCATGGTCTCTCCTGGCGAGGGAAGGGGCGAGGTACACCAGGACGCTGGCGCTGGCGAGAGGCGCAACCCACCCGCGCTCAAACCCCGATCAGACGCCCAGGAATAGTTCCCGCGAGGGGCAGAGGTCGCTCACCAGGCAGTCCCCGCATTTGGGACGCCGGGCCAGACAGACATAGCGCCCATGCAGGATCAGCCAGTGATGGGCGCGGCTGCGCCGCTCAGGCGGGACGACGCGCATCAGGTCGGCCTCCACCTGCTCCGGGGTCCTGGCCTTGGACAGCCCGAGGCGATGGGCGACGCGAAAGACGTGCGTGTCGACGGCGATGGCCGCCTCGGCGCCGAGTTCGTTGAGCACGACGCTTGCCGTTTTGCGGCCGACGCCCGGCAGGGTCTGCAGGGCCTGGCGCTCAATGGGAACCTCGCCGCCGTACTGGTTGAGGAGGATCCGCGAGAGGGCGACCACGTTGCGGGCCTTGGTGCGGAAAAGGCCGATGCGGGCAATGTAAGGGATGAGGCCCGTCTCGCCCAAATCCACCATGGCTTGCGGCGTATCGGCGGTCTTGAACAGTATCGCCGTCGCCAGATTGACCGAGACATCGGTCGCCTGGGCCGAGAGCACCACCGAAACCAGGAGGGTGAACGGCGAGGAATAGCGAAGTTCCGTCCGAGGATCGGCAGTCCTCGCGGCGAAGCGGTCGAAGATCTCCTCGATCCGCCGTCGTTCCTTGGAAGCCCCAGCCATGGCTCGACCATCGCCCGCTTCGCCGGCCTCGCCAAGGCGCCGCCGCGAGCCTATGCCAGGCGGCGCAATGGAAGGCCCGTACTACATGGACGCCGTGATCACGCCGCACCGGTCCCTGTCACGCCGCGGCTTTATCATCCTGATCACTGTGCTGACTGGCATCAACTCCTTGACGGCGCTGCTGTTTCTCGCCTTGCACGCGGTTCCCGTGCCGCTCTTCATCGGTCTGGACATCGTCGCCCTGATGGTGGCGCTGGTCGCCAGTCGGCGGGCCGCCCGCAACCTCGAGCGTGTTCAGGTGACAAGCGCGGAGGTGCGCGTGGTTCGCGAAACGCCCAAGGGCGCGCATACGGTGTGGCTCTCGCCCACCGCCTTCACGCGCGTGGCGCTGGTGGGAGAGGACGGGGACGACCAGGACCTGCAGATACGGCTCTCCAACCGCGGCGTCGCCGTGGCCAGGGCGCTGACCCGGACTGAACGGCGCGATTTCGCCGTCGCCCTGGAGCGGGCGATTCGCCGCGCCCGGACAGGTCCCGCGGCGGCCTAGACCGGCAGCCTGAGCGCCTCGCCGAGCAGCTCCTGAAGCCTTGGGGTGCGCGGAAACGGCTCGCCGCGGTAGTGGCGGAAGCCTTCGGCGTATTCGACACCGAATTCGCGGCCGCGTCGGCGCGCTTGAGCCTCCATGGCCGCCGTGGCGTCGGCGAGGCCGTGCTGCTTCTCCAGCCAGGCGACCTGGCTTTCATGCGCCCTCAGCATCTGCTGCTTGATACGAAACGTCGCGCCAATGTCGGCCGCGAAATCCGCGACCACGGGCCGACCGTCGCGGTCGCGAAGGCCGATCGGGTCGGTGAAATAGAGGTGCGGAATCGACGCCAGCGGGGCGGCGTCGCCGCTCTTGTAGTTCGGAGCCGATGCGGCGA
Organism: Caulobacteraceae bacterium; assembly: GCA_036489325.1. Lineage (GTDB taxonomy): Bacteria > Pseudomonadota > Alphaproteobacteria > Caulobacterales > Caulobacteraceae > Acaudatibacter. The sequence goes on along the minus strand of DASXGB010000079.1, from coordinate 14,489 downwards.
AGCAGGCGTCTCGGGCGAGCGCGCTCGTGGCCTCATGGTCGGGATGATAGTCGGCGGGGGCGGCGGCGATGACGATGGCCGGTGCGCTTTTTCGCACCAGCTCCGTTACCGTCCGGCGAGTGGGATCGTTATTGAAGACGCCGAGGTCGGGCGCGCCCACGCAAACGTAGCCCGCCCCGATCATCGCAGCGGCCCGGGCTGCTTCGCCGCAACGCGCGCGCGCCGTCTCCTCCGCCGTCAGATCGCGCGACCCGCATTCGCCGGCTGTCAGAGTGGCGATGAGAATATCGCAGCCCGCGCGCGACAGGTGGGCGAGGGCGCCAGCGGCCAGAGTCTCGATGTCGTCCGGATGGGCGTGGATCGCGAGGATTCTGACCATGTGGCAGTCTTAGGGCCGCTCCCCGGGCCGGGCTAGCCGCGCCACTCGATCCAGGCGCCATGCGGGTGTGCGTGCGCAAGAAGCCGTTCTTCGCCCACCGGCCACTGGGTCAGTTGCAGCTCCATGACGGCCGGATTCGCCGGCGAAGGCTCCATGCGCAGCCAGGCAAAGGGCCCCGAGGTTGTGGCTTCCTCTCCAAACGCATGCAGCGTCTCGACGAGCGCTGTTTGGCTCTCCCTCGGCATGTACTGGAAGAATACCGAGTGGAACACCACGGTGACGACGCCGCTCTCGGCTCAGCGTGCGCGCGAGTCCAGTCGACGGCGTCACTGCGTTCGACCTCAATATGCTGCGCCAGGGCCTCGGCGACCGCCGAATCGAACCTTGCCAAGCGATCCAGCTGGTCGGCCCAGATGTAGGCCCTGAGGCGCCGCCGTTGAGCGGGATCCGCTAGGTCGATGGGGTTTCGATCGCACGCGGCCCGCTCGACGACCTCGATTGTGGCATCGAGAGGCGGCGGCGCGCCTCGCCATTCGGTGTCCATCGAGACGGACGCCGTCTTCGGCCCCCAGGTCATCCCGGGGCCGAGCTGATAGCGCCGGCGGTCCCAGAGCTGACTGAGGCCGGCGCTGGCGCCGAGCTCGAGGATGCGCAGGGAAAGGGACGTCGCCTCGGCGACTGCCAGGAATCCCGGCAGCAGCACAGCCGAGCGCCGCACCTCGTTGGTCTGCGGCTCTCGCCGCATGAAATCGGCGACGGAGTCGGGATTTGTCCGCATGTGGCGCGTGGTGAGCGGCCAGGCCGCCGTCAGGTCGCCGGCCCGGTTCGGGGCGGGATAGGCTCTTGCGAGCGGCGAATCCGGTTCGGCCAGGGCGCCGTCGTGAATCGATCCGAGCCAGCGCAGCGCCACGGCCTGTTCCCAAATCTCCTTTCGCGACCTTTCCGCCCATGGCCGGAAGGCGGAAGCGAAGGCGTCGTCTGCCAGCATTGCCACGGCAGCGCGCTCGAGCAAGCCGCCGGTAAAGGGCGCGCCCATGGCAGCGCATGCGCCCGCCTGCGCCCTCAGGACATCGATCACGGCCTCGAAATCGCTCATGCGGCGGCCGTGGAACGACTGACCGCCGCCGGTCAATCTTGAATGGGCGGGTCAATCATCGAGGACCCCTTCGGCGTCGAGGAGCAAGCGCTGTTCACTGATCTCGACAGCCAGAAGACGGACGGACCGCCATGACAGCCGATGAATGGGGCTCGGACCCAGGTCTCTCAGCGCGCGGGCGTGGGCCGGCACGCCATAGCCCTTGTGGGCGGCGAAACCGTAGCCTGGAAAGGTTTCGTCCATAGCGACCATCACCCGGTCGCGCGCGGTCTTAGCGAGGATCGACGCAGCGGCGATCGAGGCCGAGATGCCGTCGCCACCGACGACCGCCCTAGAAGCACAGGGCAGGTCGAAAATGTGATCGCCGTCGACGAGGGCGAAGGCAGGAGCTTGGCTGAGCGCTTCGACGGCCCTGCGCATGGCCAGGCCCGTGGCGCCCAGGACGTTGTGCTCTGCGATCTCCTCGACCGAGGCGAACGCGACCGCCCAGGCCACGGCATATTGCTTGATGCTGGCTTCCGCGGCTTCGCGCTGGCGAGGATTGAGCCGCTTCGAATCGTCCAAACCTTCGATGCGACTTCGCGCCGGCAGGATGACGGCGGCGGCGCACACCGGGCCCGCCCAAGGACCGCGTCCGGCCTCGTCGACGCCGCAAACCGGTGAAGGACTCGCGCGCTCCAGGCGCAGATGGACCCGCGGACGACTCATCTCAAAGCGGCGATCTCTGCATGGCGGAAACAGTCTGTCACGTGATCATTGACCATCCCCACGGCCTGCATGAAGGCATAGGTGATGACCGGGCCGCAGAAGCGGAATCCCCTGGCCCTGAGCGCCTTGGCCACCTCAACGGCCATCGGAGTCTGAGCCGGCACATCGCCAATCCGGCCCCAACTATTCTGAACGGGTCGTCCGTCAACGAACGCCCACAGGAATGCGGAGAAATCGTCTCCGCGCTCGCGCATGTCGAGCCAGATGCGCGCCCCTGAAATGGCGGCGTCGATCTTGGAGCGCGATCTTACGATGCCTGTGTCGCCGAGAAGCCGCTCGCGGTCCTTCTCGTCAAAGCGCGCTACAGCCTCGGGATCGAATCCGGCGAAGGCGTCGCGGAAGGCCTCGCGTTTGCGCAGGATGGTGATCCAGGCCAAGCCCGCCTGAAACCCGTCCAGCACCAGCTTTTCCCAGAGGGCCCGGCTGTCGTATTCCGGCATGCCCCATTCGTCGTCATGGTAGGCGACATAGAGCGCGTCTCCGGGCGTCGCCCATCGGCAACGGGTGAGACTGAGATCCATGCGCATACTCAACGTCGCCGACTTCAACTGGATGACGGGCGCCGAGCGCCACACCGCAAACCTGTCTTTGTTTGATATCTGCCGCAAGTTCAGCTTGGCGGCTAGCCGCGCCGATCATCTGGTGGTCGAGTTCTCCGACCGGGCCGTGGCCCGCATGGGCCCCAGACTCGCCGGCCGCGGCGAAGCGCGGGCGAACCGGCGACTCTTGCAGGTAGTCGACGAATTGAAGCCCGATCTCATTCTGTTGCACTTTGCTGACCGGATCAGCAACACGGCGCTGATGGAGGCGAGAAAGCTGGCGCCGGGCGTGACGATTGCCGACTTCAACATCGATCCGATCGAGAGCGACAAGAACCGGCGACGACTTGGGCTACGCAGGGGCGTGGCGGACGCCCTCTTCGTGACGACCGCCGAGCCGACCCTTGGCCGGCATGTCGGCGAGGGCGATTTCGCGGCGTATCTGCCCAACCCGGTCGACGCCGCGATCGAAACCGGCCGGGCCTTCGAGAATGATCGGCCAGCCGTAGATCTCCTATTTCCGGCCTCCGATGAGGGGGCGCGCGAAGTCGGAAACGAATTCCTGACTCCCGCAGAGGCGGTAGGTCGCCTTCAGGACCAGATTCCGGGCCTGCGGCTATCGGCGCCAGGGGTCGGCCGTGAGCCGAAAGCCAGGGGCCGGTTCTATTTCGATGCCTTGATGTCGGCCCGCGCCGGATGGTCGCTGTCGCGTCGCGCAAGCCTGCCACTCTACGCCTCCGACCGCATGGCGCATTTTTTCGGTTGGGGGCTGGCAGTCGTCCAGGATCGGCGATCGGGCTTCGACCGGTTCTACGCGTCCGACGAGTGCTTTTTTTATGACGGCTTCGATCAGCTGGCGCAGGGCGTCAGAGCCATCCTGGCCGACGACGCGGCGGCGCGGGCGATGGCCAGGCGAGGGTGGGAAAAGACCTGGGCGTTGTTCGACAGCCAGCGGGTGCTGGCCTATGTCCTCGCCCAGCTCTTCGACGAGGGCGGCGCGAAGGGCTACGAATGGCCCTGCGAGCGATGGAGAGCCTAGGCCGAGGCGGAGGGGCTCAGCCAGTCGGGCAACAGCGGCTGCCAGGGCCGCCCGTCGGGCAAATACCGATCGCCCGCGTCAACGCGATCCAACCTCAGGCTGGCGATCGCTATGCCTTCGGCGCTCGAGTGAACCTCTCCTGCGCGAAGCTTGCCGGCCAGGAGTTCGGCGCCGGCGGAAACAGCCTCGCCGTCGTAGCCGATCGCGGCCATGCGTGTCTTGACCGTTCCGCGACGCTTCATCCGCGATGTCGTCTCCTGGCCGACATAACAGCCCTTCCTGAAGTCGATGCCGTTCAGAAGATCGAAATCGGCTTCGATCGGATAGGTGCGGTCGTAGCCCCAGTCGACCGATCCGGGCACGCCCAGGCGCATGCGGTGGGTGTCATAGGCCCTTACGTCCTCGATCGCGGCTTCCGGCGGAGCAGATTGCCCGTATCCGCGATATCCGAGGACGGGTAGGCGCGGATCGATGTTCCAACCGAGCGGAGGGCTCGGCACGCCCCACAGCGCCGCCACGCCGATGTCCGATCGCCCGATCTCGACCTTGGCCCGCAGCCGATAGAGGCCGAGCCGTTCAATGAGCGCCTCGGCGCGGTCCACCGCGCAATCCAGCTGGCAGCCCTGGTCGCGACCCAGAATGAACAGATCGAAGAGGAGCCGCCCCTGGGGCGTAAGCAGGGCGCCGAAGCGAACCTCGCCGTCCGCGAGCGTCTCGACATCCTGTGACAACAGGCCCTGGAGAAAGCTTCGCCAATCGTCGCCTGCGACCTCGATCACGGCACGGTCGGAAAGCTGAGCGAAGACGGTCCCGGAAGCCATGCCGCTAATGTGGCCGCGCCCGCGCTGGAGCGCCAGCGGTCGTCGTCCTATAGAGGCGCACGAGATGACGCGCCGGCCCTTCCCGATCCTGTTCATTGCGCCCAGCCGGATCGGCGATGCGGTATTGGCGTCCGGGCTCGTCAAGACCCTCCACGACCAGATCCCAGGCGCACGTTTCACTTTCGCCGGGAGCGAGCTGACGGCGCCGCTTTTTGCCGAGACGCCCGGCGTGGAGCAGGTAATCGTGATCGAGAAACGCCCGCTGTCCCAGCACTGGATAAGGCTGTGGAACGAAGTGCGCGATCGGAGGTGGGGCCTGGTTGTCGATCTCCGCGGCTCCGGCCTCTCAGGCCTTCTTCGAAGGTCCAAGCGCGCCGTCTACCGCGCGAGCGGCGATCGCGAACACAAGGTGATCGAAGCGGCGAGGTTGCTGAAACTGGAGAAAGTGCCGCCGGCCCCGTTCCTTTTCACCGCGGAAGAGACGGAACAGAAGGCCGAACGACTGACCGCCGGCGACGGACCGATCCTTGCGATGGCCCCGGCCGCCAACTGGATGGGAAAGGCGTGGCCGGCCGAACGCTTCGCGCAGGTCGCGCGGCGCCTTCTGGGCGCCGGCGGCGCGCTCGAGGGCGGTCGGGTAATGGTCTTGGGCGCTTGGCGCGACCGCGACGCCGTCGCCAGCGTTAAGGCGGCCGTCGCCCGAAATCGTCTGATCGACCTTGTGGGCGTAGAAAGCCTGCTGGTCTGCTTCGCGGCGCTCAAACGCGCACGCCTGTTCATCGGCAATGATTCCGGCCTGATGCATCTGGCCGCCGCCGCAGCCGCGCCGACGCTGGGGCTTTTCGGACCCTCGGACGACACCCGCTACGCTCCCTGGGGCGAGGCGGCGCGCGCCTTGCGCGGTCCGAGGCCGTTCGAGGAGTTCCTCGCCATTGATCCGACCCTCAGCAACTCCGTCTGCCATATGACCGATCTGTCGGCGGCCGCCGTCCTGGCCGCCGCCGAGACGCTCATCGCCGACACCGCCCCGGAAACCAACAATGCCTGAAACCTTCGATCTCATTGTGCGTGGCGGCGAAGTGGTCAATCACGCCGGCCGAGGCCAGACGGACGTCGGCGTACGCGGCGGAAAGATCGCCGCCGTCGGCGATCTTTCCAAAGCCTCGGCGGGCGAGACGATCGACGCCCGCGGCCTCACAGTGATGCCGGGTGTCATCGACAGCCAGGTGCATTTCCGAGAGCCGGGCCTTGAGTGGAAGGAGGATCTGGAGAGCGGTTCGCGCTGCGCGGTCCTGGGCGGCGTGACGGCGGTCTTCGAGATGCCTAACACCGAACCAACCACCACCGACGCCGATGCGCTTGCCGACAAGCTCGCCAGGGCCAAGGGGCGCATGCATTGCGACCACGCCTTCTATGTCGGCGGAACGCATGAGAACGCGGCTTTCCTGGGCGAGCTCGAGCGTTTGCCGGGGTGCTGCGGCGTGAAGGTGTTTATGGGCGCCTCGACTGGAACGCTTCTGGTCCCAGACGACGAAGGCGTGGCGGCTGTCCTCAGGCACATCAGCCGGCGCGCCGCGTTTCACTCCGAAGACGAATACAGGCTCGTGGAGCGTCGGCCCCTGGCACGCCCCGGCGACTGGACCAGCCATCCCGAGGTTCGCGACGCGGAAACGGCGATCCGCTCGACCCATCGGCTGGTCGGCATGGCCCGCGCGCTCGGCAAGCGCATCCATGTGCTCCACGTCACCACCGCAGAGGAGATCGCCTATCTCGCTGAGCACAAGGATGTCGCCAGCGTCGAGGTGACGCCGCAGCATCTGACGCTGGTTGCGCCGGAAGCCTACGAGCGCCTCCACGCCTTCGCCCAGATGAACCCGCCGATCCGCGACGCCGGCCATCGGGCCGGTCTCTGGCGCGGGATCGAAATGGGTGTCGCCGACGTGCTTGGCTCGGACCACGCTCCTCATACCCGTGAAGAGAAGGCCAGACCCTATCCGGCCTCGCCTTCGGGCATGCCTGGCGTCCAGACGCTGCTTCCGGTCATGCTGAACCATGTGGCACACGGGCGCCTGACGCTGGAGCGGCTGGTGGACCTCACCAGCCACGGGCCGCAAAGGATCTTCGGGCTCGCCGACAAAGGCAGGATGGCTGAGGGCTTCGACGCCGACCTCACCCTGGTCGATCTCAAGGCGCGGCGCACCCTACGCCATGCGGACATGGCCACGCGGAGCGGCTGGACACCGTTCGACGGTCTGGAGGTCACCGGATGGCCGGTCACGACGATCATTCGGGGCGAATCCGTCATGCGCGAGGATCAGATTGTAACCGAGGGCCGGGGTGAGCCCGTGAGGTTCCTTGAGACTTTGCCGGCAGATTGAGGCGGCATGGCCGCTGCGCTGAATTTGCCGAAGAGCCTGTCTGACGGCGAGATCGTCCTCGATTCCTACCAACCGGGCGACGCCGAGGCCCACCTCGGGGGCGAAGACGCAGAAACGCGCCGTCGGTTCGAGGCGCACGCTCCGTCGACGCTAGATCAGACGCGCAACGTCATCCTCCGCTGGGCGGCGCGCCTGGAGCCCAGCACCGTCAACTATGCCTTGCGCGACCGGAAAGGACGATTGCTCGGCGGCTGCGAGGCGCGCCGGACGTCAGACGCGATCGTCGAGGTCTCCTACTGGGTGTTTCCCGATCACCGGGGCCGCGGCCTTGCCGCCCGCGACGCGCTGGCCCTTCTGGCTGATACGCTCCAAAACATCGACGGCCTTGATCGGATCGAAGCGCACGTCGATCCCGACAACCGGGCGTCACGAAAGACCGCCGAGCGGGCTGGCTTCGTCAGATCCGGCGATGTTGACGACGGCGCAATGGCCGGCGGCGTCGTGCGACGTCGCCTTTACGTCCACAAGCTGAAGGACTGACCACCTCTGGTTTTCCAGAGGCGGCCGACCTTAGCTCTTGTTATGCGGCAGGCTGCAGCCGCCGCCGATGCCCTTGGCCTCAGCGCACACCAGCGGCGACTTCGGCGTGATAGGGCTGAGCGAATATTCGATCATGTAGCCGGGCAGTCCGTCGGAGCAGCCGACTTCAATGTAGCCATGCTGATCCGGCGTCACGCCGACCACCCGGGCCGCCGAGACGGTGCAGGTGTTCTTGCCGAGCGTCTTGAGATCCGCAGTCAGTTTTGGATAGGCCGTCTCGGGCTTGGTGAGGGTGCAGCGGAAGCTCATCAGCTCAGAGTGCGCGCAATCATAGATCACTCCAGGAGCACTGCCGGTGACCGGAAATTCGGCGATGGCGCCATCGGGTCGGTTTGAGCAGGAAAGTTCAACGATTTCCTTGCCTGGGGCCGAGGCCTCAAATGGCGCGTAGCCCGAAACGTTGCAGTCGAAGCCGGCCTTCTTGGCCAGCGACGAATAGAGACTGTTCTGTTCGGTTTTGGCTTGGCGCGTGTCGGTCAGCTTGCAGCCACCGGCGATCACGTCTGCGTCGACGCAGTCGATGGCCTTGGTAAAAGCGCCCTTTGCGTCGGTCTGGAGCATGTAGCCTTTGCCGTCCTGGCAGGAGACCTCGTAGTAGGTGCTGCCGCTGCCGGCGACGCCGATGAACCCGCGATCCTTGACGGCGCACGGCTTGCCCGATTGCTTCACCAGATTGTCGATGACCGACATCTGCGCAGCCCTGTCGGTGAGCTCGCAGTGAACAGCGGAGTTCGGGTCGAACATCAGGCACGACTCGGCGGACTCGGGCTGGCTGAGGCTCGGCGGCTCCGAAATCTGCAGGATGTAGCCCGGCGGGCCTTCCTTACAGGACAGCTCAAAGAACACATTCGTCGACGAGTGGCCCATCGGCCGGATCTTGTCCGGGGCGCAATGCACGCCCGACTTCTGGACATAGGGAAGGATGCCGGCTTGCGGATCGGCGTTGCCGGGCAGAACGCACTGGGTGGCGGTCTTGTTACCAGCCGCGGCGGCGCCCGCCGCCTCCATGCACGTGAACAGCGAGGCCTTCGGATCGGTGCTGACTTGCTGCACGAGCAATCCCTCGCCGCCAGTGCAGGCGACCTCGTAGAGCGCCGTCTTGGCTTTCGTCTTGGGGTCAGTCGCTTCGCCGACGAAGCGCGCGTCTGACACCTGGCAGTCCGACCCAGCGTCCTTGACCAAGGCCGGCGCGGCGGCCATCCCCTTTTCACGGCTTTCCTTGGTCACGGTTGGAGCGCCCGCGGCCAAAGCGAAGCTCGGCAACGCAAGCATGGCCACCAAAGCGGCGGCCCAGCCGGCAATGCGCATGATCAGACGTCTCCTTCCGTTCGATCCCCGGCGCTCCCATGCCCGGCTGGCGCCGGCGGGTCAAGCACGGCACGCCCTTGGATTCCCGGCTGCGCCACGTCACAAGAAGCGAACCAGTCGGGAGCTCTCCATGACCGAAGCCATTGCCTCCGCGTTCGGACCCTTCAGCACCGCCCGCGAAGTTGCCGCCGGCCACGACCTTTCCGGCAAGTCCGCGATTGTCACCGGCGGCGCCACGGGCATCGGGATCGAGACGGCGCGGGCGCTGGCCGAGGCCGGGGCGGCGGTGACCCTGGCGGTCCGCAACCGCGCTGCGGGCGAGGAGGCGGCGGCGGATATCAACCGAGCCGCGAAGAACGCCAACGTGGGACCGCTCGACCTGTCCGATCTGGCTTCCGTGCGCGCGTTCGCGGCCGAATGGGGGCGGGCGCCGCTTCACATCCTGATCAACAACGCCGGCGTTATGGCCTGTCCGCAAAGCTATACGGCAGACGGTCTGGAGATGCAGATCGGGACCAACCACTTTGGCCATTTTCTGCTCTCCGTCCTGCTGGCGGACGCTCTGCGCGCCGGTGCGCAGGACCAGGGAAGGGCGGCACGGGTGGTCGAACTCTCGTCGATCGGCCATCGGCGCAGCGGCGTGGATTTCGACGACCCACATTATCGGCGACGCGCCTACGACAAGTGGGAAGCCTATGGGCAGTCCAAGACGGCCAACGCCCTTTTTGCGGTCGCCTTCAACCAGCGCTTCGGACCGGAAGGCGTCCACGCCAACTCGGTGATGCCCGGCGGCATCATGACGCCGCTTCAGCGCCATCTCACCCGCGAGGAGATGATCGGCATGGGCTGGATGGACGAGACCGGCACGGTTCGCCAGGGCTTTAAGACTCCCGAGCAGGGCGCCTCAACGAGCGTCTGGGCCGCGGTGGGGGGGGAATTGGAGGGCGTCGGGGGGTTTTATCTCGAGGATTGCCGCGAGGCGCCGCCGTTCAACCCGGAAGTGCCGTTCCAAGGCGTGAAAGACTATGCGCTCGACCCGGTCGCAGCCGATCGCCTGTGGGCGCTGTCGGTGGAGACGACGGGCGCCTAGTCAAAACAGGCCAGGCTCTAGCTCCCGAGGCCGCGGCGCGACGGCCTTCGTCGAGTCGGACCTTTGCCATCGGCGATCTCCATCGCGCCCCTGAAAGCGGGGCGACCTTTCTCGAACGCCAGAACGCTGTCGTAGAACGAGATCGAGAAAGTATCCCGCGAGAAGTCGTCGCGTTCGACCTGCCCGAGCGAATGGCTGGCGTTGAGCTTGTCGACGAGGCCCTTGGCGACATTGAAAAAATTGGCGGGCTCGCCAAGGCCACCTCCGAACTTCGGCCAGTAGGCGGTGTGCAGATCCTCGATCATATAGACCGCGTTCTTGCCCATCTGGGGGTAGAGAAAATCAAAGGTGGCGGCCACATGGGCCATCTGATGGCTGCCGTCGTCCAGCACCATGTCCGGAACCCCAAACTCGTCAAGAACGCTTTGAAGGAACCCGACGTCGGATTGGTCGCCGATGCGGACATTGATCCCTTCGGCTTCATGCGACTTGCATTTGCGATCGATATCTATCCCAACAATCTGGGCCATGGGCCCAAAAAAACGTCGCCACATATCGAGGGACCCGCCCTTGGCCACGCCGATCTCCAGAAAGGTCAGGGTTCGGCCGCGCCATGGCGAGAAATGCCGCTCGTAGATCGGAAAATAGTGGGTCCATTTGTGGATTGCCTTGCCCTGGTTGGTCAGGAAGTCTTGCCAAAGATCCATATCCGGCCCCGAAGACGTTTCAGCCGACGCCGCCATAAGCCGCCCTCCGCCGGAGGGAAAGTCGCGGTGTCGAGTTGACGTCAGCTGAGATCCCAATCGCCGTCCTTCGCCTTGACGAAGCCCGCTTGCCAAAGCGCGGATCTGGCAGCCTCCACCTCGTTTTCGGCGACCATCAGGCGGACCGGAATCGCAGCCGAGAGAAGGTCGCCAGTGGCGCTGTCGAAAACCTGGAACCCCACTCCGGCGCGGGCGAGGACGGCTCTGACGGCGCTGAGCTTGACAGGATCCTTGGTGGCAAGAAGGACAATCATTGGCTCACGGTCATGGCCTCGCCGGCCCCATTGACTTAACCTTGCGGGGCTGGAGAACAAGCGCCATGACCGCGCCGCCGCCGTCGACCACGGCACGCAACGCCCTGGTGATCATCGCCGTGGTTGTGACAGGCGCAGCCTTCCATTGGATGGGGGCGATCATCACCCCCCTGCTGCTGGCCATCTTCCTGGCGATCATGGTCGATGGATTTTCACGATTTATCCGAAGTCGCCTGCCCGCCCTTCCGCCGCGGGCAGCGATGGCGGCGGCGATCGTCGTCTGGGCTGTGCTGATCATGGTGGCGGTGATCGTCGTGACGGCGAACGCCGAGGGTTTTTTGGCCACGCTAGGTCGCGATCGTCCCAAACTTGACGCGCTTCTAGCCAACACGGCGGCGAGCCTGGGTCCGCGGGCGCCACACTCCGTGGCTCAACTGCTCGTCCGGTTCGATCCCATGCAGTACGCGCCGGCTTTGGCCCAGGCGCTTCAGAACTTTGGCTCGGCCGCGGTTCTGGTTCTGGTCTATCTTGGCTTCCTGATTGCCGCGCGACATGCCTTCGAGCGCAAGACGGTGATGCTGTTCGCGAACCGGGACACGCGGCACGAGGCGCTCAACGTTTTCTTGCACATCCGCGACGCAATCGAACGCTATCTGTGGATTCAGACGGTCACCGGCTTTGCGATCGCGGCTGGTTCGTTCGGGGTGATGATGGTGGTGGGCCTCGACCACGCCTTTTTCTGGGCCTTCCTCGTGTTTCTGCTCAACTATGTGCCGATCCTCGGGGCCGCGGTCGCGATCGCCATGCCGGCGCTCTTCGCGCTGCTGCAGTTCGGCGACTGGCAACACGCTCTGATCGTGCTGGGCGGTCTGTCTGCAATTGCCTTCGTCGTAGGCAATATTTTCCTCCCGAGGATGCAGGGGAAGGGCCTGAACATGGACCCGTTGATCGTCATGCTCTCGCTGGCTTTCTGGGGGACGATCTGGGGCCTGCCGGGTATGTTCCTGTCGACCCCGCTCACGGTGCTGGCGATGGTCGTGCTTGCCCAATTCGCGGGCTCGCAGTGGATCGCTATTCTTCTCTCCGGTGACGGGGATCCACTGGCACTCGGCGTTGGCGAGGAGCGGCAGCAAGCGGCTTCCGGCGCATGAATCATCCATTGGGTCGCCGCATCTGGCGTTCAAAATGGCGTCAGAAGGCCGTATGGGTAGCCTGATGATGCTCAAAACACTGCCGGGCGGGGAATTTACCTTCAAGTCATTAGAGCCTGCCTTGGGCGCCATCCTCGGCCATCTGCGCCCGGCGCAGTGCACGTTTCTGAGCCGCGTGCTCGAGGATTTCCGGCCGGGCGAACTTCCTGGCGTGGGCGCGAATGACCTTGCCACGGTCCTCGCCAATTTCTGGATTTTCGCCGCCGAGCGGACGGGGGCCGCGCCGACTGTGAGGCTGATCCGCGCGGTCGGAACCGGTGGCCGAAACCTGGACTTCGATTTGCTTGAGATCGTTCAGCCTGACGCTCCGTTCCTGGTCGACAGTGTCATGGGCGAAGTCAGTGAGTCCGGCGCCGATGTGAAGGCGATGTTCCACCCGATCGTCGACGAAGGTAGTGGACGCGCCTCGATGATCCAGGTCTGGCTCGCGCCGGTCGGCGAAGATCGGCGGGCTGGGCTGATCGAGAGGGTCCTGGCCGCGATGGCCGACGTGCACGCCGCGGTCGGCGATTTTCCGGCGATGCTCGAACTCCTCGCCCACACCATCGACGATCTTGAGCGCGCCGCGCCCCTGCTGGAACACCGCCTCGGTCCAGACTTGGTGAATGAGGATATTGAGTTCCTTCGCTGGATCGACGCCGGCCACTTCGTGTTTCTCGGCGCCCGCGTTTACGATTATCCGAGGACCGCAGATGGCGGCTATGCGGCCGAGCAGCCGAGCTATAATCCCGCCAAAGGATTGGGCCTCCTGCGCGATCCCGAGCGGCTGGTTTTGCGGCGGTCCAGCGAACCCCTGGTCCTGGCCTCCACCCTGCGGTGGCGGACCGAAGCGGCCGCTCCAGTGATCGTGGCCAAGGCCAATCTCCGCTCCAGGGTCCACCGTCGTGCGCACATGGACTATGTCGGTGTTCGGCGTCACGGACTTCAGGGCGAGCCTGTCGGAGAAACCAGGTTCATTGGCCTGTTCACGGCCCAGGCCTACGAAGAACCAGCCCGCGAAATCCCGCTGCTGCGCCGCAAGATCGACCAGGTGATGGCCGAGGCCGGCTTCGCCAAGGGCAGCCACAACGCCGTGCGCCTGGCATACATCCTGGAGACGTTTCCGCGGGACGAACTCTTTCAGGTGAGCGTCGAGGAGCTTCGCGACACCGCCCTCGACATCCTGCACCTGCTCGACCGACCCAAGGTGAAGCTGTTCGTGCGGCGCGACCCCTACGATCGCTTCGTTTCAATACTGCTCTATGCGCCACGCGAGCGCTATGACGAGCGATTGCGAGAGCGAGCGGGACAGCTCTTCGCCGAGGCGTTCGGTGGGCACGTGTCGGCCTCGGTGCCAAGCTATTTCGACGACCCGCTCGCCCGCATCCACTACATCATCGGCATTCCACCGGACTGTTACAGGGAACCAGACCAGACGTGGCTCGAAGCCGAGGCGGACCGGATCGCCCGCACCTGGGCCGACGATTTCGAGGCCGCTGTCCGGGCCAGTGTCGAGAATTCCGCCGCCGCGAGCCGGTTGGCGGGGGCCTACAGAGATGCGTTCCCCGCGGGCTATTGCGACCGTTTCGACGGAGGCGAGGCGCTGCGAGACGCCAAGGCCATGGAAGCGCTGGGCGATGGCGGCGAGATTTCGGTGCGCGCCTATCGCACCGCCGCCGACTCGCCCCTGCAATTCCGGTTCAAGCTGTATCGGCGCGGCGAGGAGCCGGCGCCCCTGGCGCGCGTCCTGCCGATCCTGGGGGACATGGGTCTGGCGGCGTTGGTCGAGGATGGATTCACGGTTCGTCCGGCGTTCCAACAAGGCGAGGCCGCGCCCATCTGGGTCCACGAGTTCGTGGTGGAGGATCCCGAAGGGGAGCACCTGACTTTCGAGGAGCGCCGGGGGCCGTTTGAATCCACCTTCATGGCGGCCTGGACAGGACGGATTGAGAGCGACGGCTTCAATCGCCTGGTCCTCGAACTCGGCGTGCCGTGGCGGGAAGCCGCGCTGGTGCGCGCGCTCTCGCGCTATCGCTATCAATCCGGATTGGACCCGCGTCCCTCGGTGCAGGCTCAGGCGGTGGCGTCGAATCCGCACGTGGCGCGCCTCCTCCTCGATCTCTTCGCCGCCCGTCTGGATCCTGCTCGGGAGGCGGGTCTCGAGGCGCGTGGTCGTGAGGCCCAGCACCTCTGGAGTCAGATCGAGGAGGCGCTACGGGACGTGGAGAGCCTCGACCATGATCGAGTGTTGCGGCGGATGGCG
>DASXGB010000040.1:0-2350 GCA_036489325.1 Caulobacteraceae bacterium | reverse complement strand
AGGCCAGCCGCCAGGTCTGCAGCTGGACGACGAAGGCGTCGTGCAGGCCATCGCCGCCGATCAGGCTTGTCAGCAATCCGGCCAGCGCGGCGATCGAGACCGCAACGAAGAGGCGCCGCCTGGTCCCGTCGGTCCACAAGGCGGCCGCGGCGCAGATCGCCAGTTGCGCGGCGAAGCGGGCGAAATCCCCATCGAGCCACGAGCTTGGCAGGACGAAGCCGTTATGGCCGACGACGCCGGCCAGCCAGGCCTTGTCCATGATCACCAGCACCGCGGCGAAGGGCGCAATGCCGGCGAGCGCAAGGCCGAGACCTGCCGCGGCGCCGACCGGGACCAGCCACCAGAGCAGCGGCCGCTTCAGCGCCAGCATGACGAAGGCGCTGGCCCACGCCGCCAAGGCCATCACCGGGTGGAAGAGAGCGGCCAGGACAAGGGCCGCCGCCGCGCCAATCCAGCGTCGAGAGAGGAAGAGCGACAGGCCGATGAGGCTCAGGCCCTCGGCCAGTGGCCGGGCGGTCAGCGTCGCCTCGCCTGCGTGCAGCACTTCCCAGCCGCCGTAGCTGGCGTTGAGCGCGACCGCCAGGAGGAAGGCGGCATGGCCGGCGGCGCCCCGCGCCAGCCGGTGAGCGAGGAGCCAGGCGCCCAGGAGCCAGACCCCGTGCGAGGCCAGCATCAGCGCTAGGCTGGCGGCATTGAGGCCGACCGCCGAGATCAGGGCGGCATAGAGCGGCGAGAACAGGCTGTAGGCGTCCTGCGAGCCGTATTTCAGGAAGAGGTCGGCGCCGAAGGCGGCGGGGTCGGTCCGCGCCAGGGCCATGAAGGCATAGAGACGGGCATCGCCATGCAGACCCGGATAACGGCGGGTGAGCAGGAAGACGGCCGCGCCGATCAGCACTGTGGCGAGCGTCATGGCCCACGCCCGCCGCCTCGCCGTCTGCTCCCCCGGCCGCATCACGGCGCCCAGCATGGGGCTATTCGTCGGCGGGTCCAAAGAAAAGCTTCCCAGGAATTGTCACCTGGGCGGCGTGCGCTTGCCGCAAGGGCGCCTATGTTTGGAGTTCCCGACACTCGCTTGAGGAGCAGACCATGCCGAAGAGGAACAAGGCCAAGGCGGTGGGCTTCAACCACTTGGCGCTGGAGGTGGGCGACGTCGACCGGGCGCTGGAATTCTACGGCCGCCTGATCGACTTCAAGCTGCGCGGACGAACCCCCGGCATGGCGTTCATCGATCTGGGCGATCAGTTCATCGCCCTGCAGGAAGGACGGGCCCAGGGCGCCGACGACGGCCGCCATTTGGGGCTGGTGGTCGACGACAAGGAGGCGGTGCGCGAGGCCCTGACCGAGGCCGGCGTCCAGATCCTGCCCGGACCGTTCCTCGACTTCCGCGACCCGTGGGGCAACCGCATCGAGATCGTGGGCTATGACAACATCCAGTTCACCAAGGCCCCGAACGTCCTGCGGGGCATGGGCCTGGAGGCGCTTGGCAAGACGTCCGGCGCGATCCGCGAGCTTTCCGAAAAGGGCATGGCCCCGGACTGAGGCCGTGTCAGGCGCCCAGCGCGTCGAGGTCCTGGCGCAACCGTTCGGCGGCGCCGGGTCCAAGGCGACTTTCCAGAGCCCGATGGCAGGTCCGCCAGACCGGCGTCGCCTGATCGAGCAGGGCGCGGCCCTCGGCCGTGAGGCTGAGACGCCGGCCGCGGCGGTCCACAGAGTCGACGACAATGGCGACGAGGCCCCGGCGCGCCAGCGGCTTGATCGCGGCGGTGAGGGTCGTGCGGTCCGCGCCCAGCAGGGCGGCCAGTTCGGCCATCCCTGGCGGACTCTCCTGGTTGATCGCATTGATGAGCGTGAACTGGCCGCTGGACAGCTTGAACGGCCGCAGCGCCGCGTCGAACCGCCGGGCCATGGATCGGGCAGCCTTCTGGGCCCTCAGGCACAGGCAGGTGTCGCGGACCTCGTGCGTCGCTGCGATCGAGTCGGCGATTGACATGGGGCATTACGTTGATATCAACTTAGTTCTGTCAAGAGAAATGGTCGAGCTGCGCGGAGGACTCTCCCGATGACCGCCACCGAAGCCGCCGCCGAGAGCCGCGATCTGACGATCAAGCGCCGGATCGACGCGGCCCCGGCCGCCGTTTGGCGCGCCTGGACCGAGCCGGAGCTGCTGAAACGCTGGTTTGCGCCGGCCCCCTGGACGACACCCCACGCGGAGCTCGACGTGCGCCCCGGCGGCGGCAATCTCATCGTCATGCGCGGCCCGGACGGCGCCGAGTTTCCCAACCGCGGGGTCTATCTCGAAGTCACGCCCGAGCGGCGACTGGTTTTTACCGACGCCTATGTCCGCGCCTGG
>DASXGB010000311.1:0-7409 GCA_036489325.1 Caulobacteraceae bacterium | reverse complement strand
CGCCTTCTGGATCAGGGGACGTCGACATGACCGCGATCCGCGCGCCGGACGACATCGTCGCAACGGTGATCTCGCCCAAGTCTTACGCCGAGGACAGGCCCGTCCATGAAGCCTTCCGCTGGCTGAGGGCCAACGCGCCGCTGGCTCGATCCGAGCTGGACGGCTTCTCGCCCTTCTGGATCGTCAGCAAGCACGCCGACATCCTCGAGGTCAGCCGCCAGAATGCGCTCTTCCACAACGGCGACCTGTCGACGACCTTCACCTCCCTGGATGGCGACGCCAAGGTCCGCGCGATGACGGGCGGCAGTCCGCACCTGATCCGATCGCTGGTGCAGATGGATGCGCCCGACCATCCGAAATACCGGGTGCTCACCCAGTCCTGGTTCCTGCCGCAGAACATCCGCAAGCTCGAGGAGCGCATCCGCCAGATCGCGCGCGAGCATGCCGACCAGATGGCGACGCTTGGGGGAAGCTGCGATTTCGTCCGTGACGTCGCGCTCACCTATCCGCTGCGCGTGATCATGGAGATCCTGGGGGTTCGCGAGGGCGACATGCCCAGGATGCTGAAGCTGACCCAGGAGCTCTTCGGCGCGGCCGATCCGGACCTCAATCGCAGCCATGAGGGCACGGTCGAGCGGGAGGCGACGGACCTTGACGACCTGCAGGCGACGATCGCCGACTTCTTCATGTACTTCAAAGGCATCACCGATGAGCGCAAGGCCAAGCCCACCGAGGACCTGTCGACGGTGATCGCCAATGGCCAGATCGACGGCGCGCCGATCAACGACTTCGAGGCCATGTGCTACTACGTGATCGTCGCCACGGCCGGCCACGACACCACCTCCTCGTCCACCGCCGGCGCCATCTGGGGCATGTGCGAATATCCCGAGGCCTTCGCCAGGGTGAAGGCCGATCCGGCGCTCATACCGGGCCTGGTTGACGAGTCGATCCGCTGGGTGACGCCGGTGAAGCATTTCATGCGCTCGGCGACCGAGGATACGGAGCTGCGCGGCCAGGCCATCGCCAAGGGCGACTGGCTGATGCTCTGCTATCCGTCGGGCAATCGCGACGAGGAAGTCTTCGAGGCGGCCGACGAATTCCGCCCCGAGCGATCTCCCAACAGGCACCTGGCCTTCGGCTATGGCGCGCACCTCTGCCTTGGCCAGCACCTGGCCAAGATGGAGATGCGCATTCTGTGGGAAGAGCTCCTGCCCAGGCTCTCGTCCCTGGAGTTCAACGGCGAGCCCAGCCGCGCCGAGGCGTCCTTCGTCGGCGGCCCCAAGCGGCTGCCGATCCGCTACCAGATGGCTTGAAGACTGCCCTATCCGCCGATCGTGAAGCGGATCGGGATCAGCACCGAAGCGCCCTCGATCGGCTGGCCGTCGTCGGTGCCTGGCCGGATGCGAAAATGAGGCGTCAGGCCGAGCGCGGCGCGGCCGAAGCCGCGTCCCTGCGGCGTCTCCACGTTGATCTTGCAGCCGACCACACCTCCCGCCGACGTGACCTGGCAGCTGAGCGTCGCCGATCCGGTGATCCCTTCGCGAAGGGCCGCTTCCGGATAGGCCTGCTCGACCTGCTCGGCGCTGGGGCGCGAGATCCAGTCAGGGTTGGTCAGAGCGTGGGCGATCGTTGGCGTCCCCAGGGTCAGAGTCCCGCCGGAGCCGGGATTGACGAAGGGATTGATCGCCACCGGGCCTGTCGTCTTGGCGCTCGCCAGCTTCACCGGAAGGGTCTCCACCTTCTGGGTGAACGGCGTGGGCGCAGCATGGACGTTGCTGGTTGCCGCCATCGGCGGCGCGGGCGAGGGTTTGGGCGGCGTCAGGTCGAGAGTCTGAACGACCATCGGCTCGGGCGTAGGGGTGTTATCGATCACATCCGCCTGCCGGAAGGTCTGGCCCAGCAGCCACAGCACGAGGGCGGCGTGACCCGCCGCCGCAAGCAATATTCCGGCGGCGCGCGCCCGGGTCTGGGAGCGATGGACCGTGTGGGTGTGGAAAGCTTCGTGGGGTGACAGGTAAGCAATCATGATCCGTCTCCTTGAGACCTGAATCCTGCGATGCCTTTGGACGCGTCACTTCTCTCCAAGCTTTTGACACACAAGGAGAAACACGGAGTTGACCCAACGTCAAGCAAAAGCTTCGCTGGTTGCCAGTTCGGATGTCGAATCCAGCGCCGCAAGACCCCGGACCCTGCCCACTCTACGCATCGAGATCGCGGACGGGTTAGGCCTCTCCCACCTTCACAATCTCAATCGCTCGTGGCCGCGTAGAGCATCACGCCGGCGGCGATGGCGAGGTTCAGGCTGTCGGCGCGGCCCCGCATGGGGATCTTCACCGTAACGTCGCAGACCGCGGCGAGCGCCGGCGAGAGGCCCGCCTGTTCGTTGCCGAGCAGGATCAGGCTCGCCGGCGGATAAGCGAAGGCGCGAAAGTCTGTGGTCGCTGTCAGCTGCGTCGCCACCACAGAGCCTGGCCAGCCCGCCCGCCAGGCCAGGAATTCGTCCAAGCTGGCCCTGGCGATGGACGTGGCGAAGATCGAGCCCATCGTTGCGCGCACCGCTTCGACCGAGAACGGATCGCAGGTCTCACCGATCAGGATGACGCCCGCACAGCTTGTGGCGTCGGCGGTTCGCAGGATGGTCCCCAGGTTGCCCGGATCGCGGATCTCCTCGAGGCCGAGAACCACACCGTCGCGGCTCATGTCCGCGAGCGGGACGTAGCTCTGCTCGAAGACGCCGAGCACCATCTGCGGATTGTCCCTCCGTGAGATCTTGGCCAACACCGCGGGCGTCACTTGGATGACCTCGCGCGCGGCGGCGGCGGCGCGACCTAGCGCCGGCTGGTCCGCCGCCTTGCCGCTGTAGAGCAGGATTGCCGGCGCGTGGCCCTGGTCGACGGCCTCGGCGACGATCTTGAGCCCTTCGGCCAGGAAAAGGCCGCTCTCATCACGCGCCTTCTTCAGATGCAGGGCGCGGACCGACTTGACGGTCTCGTTGGTGAGCGAGGTGACGACCTTCACGGCGCGCTCCAGCGGGCGAAGAAGGAAAGGCCCACCGCTCGCCCGCCAGTCTCTTCGGCGAGGGCCAGCTCGCCCCAGTCGATCTCGCCACCCCGGGGTCCCAGAACGCCGGAGATGAGATTCGCCAGGGCAAGGCCTGTCAGGCGCTCGGAATAGGCGTTCAGGATCAGGAACGAGGGCGTTTCGGAAAGCAGGGCGGCGCATCCGGCCATCAGGTCGGGCAGGTCGTCGTAGAGACGCCAGGTCTCGCCCGCCGGCCCGCGCCCGAACTTCGGCGGATCCAGCAGGATGGCGTCGTAGCGCGCGCCCCGGCGGACCTCGCGCGCCACCCACTTGCGGGCGTCCTCGCAGATCCAGCGGATTGGCGCGTCCTCGAGGCCGGAAAGGGCGGCGTTCTCCCGCGCCCAGCCGACGGCGCGGCGCGAGGCGTCCACATGGGTGACCGCGGCGCCGACGGACGCGGCGGCGAGGCTGGCGATGCCGGTGTAGCCGAAGAGGTTCAGCATCCTCGCGCCCGGCCGTGGCGCGAGTCGGTCGACGATCCACTCCCAGGTGGCCGCGTGTTCGGGGAAGACGGCGAGGTGCCGGAAGGCGGTGAAGCGGGCGAGAAAGCGCACGTCACGCCAGGCCATCGGCCAGGCCTCGTGCGCCTCGCCGCGGAAACGCCAGCGGCCCGCCTCGTCCTCGTCCGCGGGCTCAAAGACGGCAACGGCCTGGTCCCAATCCAGGTCGGCGAGTCGCGGTCGCCAGAGACATTGAGGCTCGGGCCTCACCACCAGATGCGGGCCATAACGCTCGAGCTTGCGGCCGCCGCCGCTGTCGACCAAGGCGTGATCGGGCCAGGACTGGGCGCTCAGCGCGGCGGGTGAGCTAGCGAGGCGCGGCGGGGACTTCATCGGCCGGACTTAGCAGCCCAAGCTTTCCGGCGGGAGAGGGCGGGCACGGTGGCTCAGCTTGAGTTCCCACTCCGTCTTGGCCGCCAAGATCGCAGCGGGCGAGCTCCAGCACGCAGTCTGGCGGGGCTTGTGCTTGCCCCGAGGCGTCGTTTCCCGTTTATTGGTGGTTTCCGGTTTGCCGCGCGAAGGGCCCTGAGTGACCGCAATCTTGAACGAATCGCGCCGCTCGGCGCGCAAGGCCAAGGGCGACGGCCATTTGCGCCGCGCTGAGATCCTCGAAGCCGCCGAACGCATCTTTGTGGCCCAGGGCTACGAGGCCGCCACCATCCGCAAGATCGCCGACGAAGTCGGGGTCTCCTCGACCGCGCTCTACATGCATTTCCGCGACAAGGATCAAATACTGCTGGAGATCTGCACCGAGGCCATGGAGGAGCTGCTAGCCGGCAACCGCCAGGTCTCAGCCATGCCGATCGACGCTGTGGCGCGCGTGCGCCTGATGCTGGAGGGCTACATCCGCTTCGCGCTCAGCCACCCCAACGCCTATCGCCTGGTGTTCTGCGGCGGCCCGGAGGTGGATTCGATCCGCCGCCAGCACCAGACCATGCAGCTTGGCAACGAATGCCTGGATCGGTTCGCCTCGGTCGTCCGCGAAATCGCCGCTGAAGGGCGGCTCCGCACCGGTGATCCCGAGGCGGTGCACCAGGTGCTGTGGTCAGCCTGCCACGGCTTGGTGACCCTGATGCTGACCAAGCCGGATTTCGAGTGGAAACCCGCCGAGGAGTTGAGCCGCGTGATGCTGGACGGCCTGCTCCACGGGATCATCGCCGACTGAATGCGCGCGGCCGCCGCGCTGGCCGCCATCCTTTCTTTCACGCCCGGCCTGGGTCTTGCCGGCCCGCGGGTGATGGCGCTTGATCAGTGTGCGGATCAATATGTTCTGGCGCTCAGTCCGCGCCGGGACATCGCCGCTCTCTCGACCCGGGCGCGAAATGCCGATTCCTATCTCCGAGCGGCCGCGATCGGGTTGCCGAAGCGGCGGGCGACAGCCGAATCGGCGCTGGGCGCCGCGCCAGATGTCGTCGTCCGCTACTGGGGCGGAGACGACCGACTGCTGAGGGATCTCGAGCGTCGTGGCGTCCGTATCCTGACGATTGATGACGCGACAGACTTTGCCGGCGTCGCCGCCAACATCCGCCGCGTGGCGGCGGGCCTGGACGCCCGCCCGGCCGGCGAGCGCCTGATCGGCCGGATGAACGCCGAGCTCGCCGCCGCCGGCGGCGCGGGGCGGGGCCGCGGCGTCTATTATCTGACTTCAGGGGGCGATACCGCCGGGGCGGGCGTCCTCGTCGACGCCATGATCCGCGCCGCCGGTTTCGCCAATCTGGATACGCGGCCCGGCTACGGCGTGATCTCGCTGGAGCGGCTGCTGCTCGATCCGCCGAGCCTCTTCGTCCTGGGCTTCTTCGATCAGGACATGGCCGCCGGAGAGCGCTGGAGCGTCGGCCGCGAGGCGGCGCTGCGCCGGCTGATCGCCACCCGGCAGTCGGTATCTCTGCCGGCTTCAATCCTCGGCTGTCCGGCCTGGTTCGCCGCGGATGGCGCCGCCGCCCTGGCGGCCTGGGCCCGCGCCCATCCCGGGGGCGGCTAAGCCGTGCGCCTGATCTTCGTCCTCCTCATCGTCCTGGCTGCGTGCCTCGCCGTGGCGATCGGTTTCGGCGAGACGCCGCTCACGGTCCCGCAATATCTCGCGGCGCTCCGCGACCCGGGCTCGGCCGCCGGCGAAATCCTGTGGACGCTGCGGGCGCCCCGGGCCTGCGCCGCGGCCGTGGTCGGGGCCGAGCTCGGCCTCGCTGGCGCCGTTATGCAGGGCCTGCTGCGCAATCCTCTGGCCGACCCGGGCGTCCTCGGGGTCTCGGCCTTCTCGGCCCTGGGCGCTTCGGCGGTCATCGCCCTCGGCTTTGCCGCCCATCCCGGGGCGGTCGAGCTGGCGGCCATGGTCGGGGCGCTCGCCGCCGGGGCGGTGGTGGCGGCGCTCGCCGCCCGGCTCCGCGAGCCTGAGACGTTGATTCTCTTTGGCGTGGCGCTGTCGGCCCTGGGCGGCGCGGCCACCGCCCTGATCTTCAACCTCTCGCCCTCGCCGATCACGACAGCCGAGGTGCTGAACTGGCTGCTGGGCTCGGCCGCCGGGCGGGGCTGGGGCGACATCGCCGCCGCCGCCTTTCCGACCGTGGCCGGCGCGACCCTTTGCGCCTACGCCGCCCGCGGCCTCTCCATGCTCAGCCTGGGCGAGGAAACCGCTCAGCTATCGGGCCTGCCGATGGCCAGGTTGCGGGCCGCGGCGGTGGCCGGCGCGGCCCTCTTGACCGGCGCGGCGGTGGCGATGGCCGGGGTGATCGGCTTTGTCGGTCTGGCCGCGCCGCATCTGGTCCGCGGCTCGGTGTCGGACGAGCCGGCCAGGACGCTCGCCCCCTCGGCGCTGGCCGGCGCCATCCTCCTGGTCCTGGCCGACCTGGCGGCGCGGATGGTCCCGACGCCGGAGGAGCTCAAACTCGGCGTGGTGACCGCGCTGTTCGGCGCCCCGGCCTTCGCCCTTTTGGCCTGGCGGGCCGCGCGGAGTTGGCGCGCATGATCGCCGCCGAGCTGATCGCCGCTGGCGTCGAGCTTGGCGGGCGCCCCGCCCTGGTCGAGGCCGATCTGGCCGTCGGCGAGGGCGAGGTGCTGGGCGTGATTGGGGCCAACGGCGCCGGCAAGACCACGGCTCTGCGCGCCCTTCTGGGCCTTGCCCGGCTCTCCGGTGGCGCGGCTCGGCTCGGCGGCCAGCCGGTGGATCGGCTCTCCGAGCTTGAACGGGCGTCCCTGGCCGGCTACCTGCCGCAGGAGCGGCGCGTGGCCTGGAACATGCCGGCCTGGCGGATCGCGGCGCTGGGCGCGGTCCATCGACCCCCCGGCGAAGCCCACACGCTGGCGCTCAGGGCGCTCGACGAGGTCGGCGTCAGGGACTTGGCCGAGCGCGGCGTGCGCGACATGTCGGGCGGCGAGCGGGCGAGGACCCTGATCGCGCGCCTGCTCGCCACCGGCGCTCCGCTGCTGGCGGCCGATGAGCCGACGGCCGGCCTCGACCCGGAAGCGGCGCTGCGGGTCATGGAGGTCCTGCGGGCCCACGCCAGGGCCGGCGCGGCGGTGATCGTCACGCTGCATGACCTCACCCTCGCGGCCCGGTCGTGCGACCGCCTGGCGGTGATGAGCGCGGGACGGATCCTGACCGCCGCGGCGCCGGCCGAGGCCCTGTCGTCGGCCAACCTGGCCCAGGCGTTCGGCCTGGCGGGCGAGCTGATCACGTCGCCCGCCGGCGTCGTCCTCGCGGCCGAAAGGCTGGCGGCGGAGCGCCCTCAGGGGCTGCCGTAGGCGCCGCGCTTGAGGTCCCGGCCGAGCGTCAGCGGCGCCTGGCCGCTGTCGAGTCGGGCGCGATAGACCTGGGTCGCCTCCAGCACCCGC
>DASXGB010000170.1:0-2672 GCA_036489325.1 Caulobacteraceae bacterium | reverse complement strand
CTGCTGACGCCGCTGCTCGCCGCCTATTTCCTGAAACCCAAACCTCCCAGGATCCGCGCCCCCTTGCCGAGGTTCTACACCAGGCCGCTGGCATGGGCCCTCGACCACCGCTGGCTGGCCACCTTTATCGGTCTCGTCATTTTCGTGGCGTCGATGGCTCTGTTCGGGCCGTTGAAGAAGGGGATCCAGCCGGAAGGCAATCCAAACGATTATTACATCAA
The DNA here is from genome assembly GCA_036489325.1 of Caulobacteraceae bacterium. Classification (GTDB taxonomy): domain Bacteria; phylum Pseudomonadota; class Alphaproteobacteria; order Caulobacterales; family Caulobacteraceae; genus Acaudatibacter. The sequence goes on along the minus strand of DASXGB010000170.1, from coordinate 2,451 downwards.
CGTGCAGGGCCCGCCGGGCGCGACCTTGGCCGACATGCATGCGGTGACTGACAAGCTCCAGACGCTGCTGATGGCGCAGCCGGAAACAGCCCACGTCTACACCCAGATGGGCGGACAGAATGTCTCTTCGGGATTCGGCGGTGGCATTTCCGGTTCGGCCGGGCCCAACCAAGGGGCGGTGGCGGCGATCCTGAAGCCTGACCGCAAGGCCACCGTCCCGCAAATCCGGGACCGCATCCGCGCCCAGCTGCGCGAGATCCCGGACGCCCGGCTGACATTCGACACTTCAGGATTCGGCGTCGCCGACGCGCAGGTGATCCTGACAAGCGAGACTGGCCAGAATCTCGACGCCGCGGCCCTCGAGCTGGAGCGGGAAATGCGCGGCGTCCAGGGCCTCTCGGATCCGCGCTCCGACACGCCACCGCCGGGCCCCGAACTGCTGGTCAAGCCGAAGACCGACGAAGCGGCGCGCCTGGGCGTCTCAGCCCAGACCATCGCAGACACGGTCCGCATCGCCACCGCCGGTGACATCGACGCCAATGTCTCCAAGCTCGACGAGGGCGAACGGCGGATCCCCGTGCGTGTGCGCTTGCCGCTCGCCGACCGCACGGACCTGAGCCTGATCAAGAATCTGCGCGTGCCGACCGCGTCCGGCGGCGTGACCACCCTCGACAGTGTCGCTGACGTCTCGTTCCAGGCCGGCCCGGCGGTGATCGACCGCGTCGACCGCAAGCGCAATCTGACGGTCATAGCCGACACGACCGGCGGCCTGCAGGTCGGCGACGCCACCGCCAGGATCAGCAAGCTGCCGATCATGAAACACCTGCCGCCCGGTGTCGGCCGATCCGAGCAGGGACAGGAAAAAGCCTTCACTCAGCTGATCGTTGGCTTCATCGTCGCCCTCAGCTCGGCAATCGGGCTTGTCTATGCGGTGATGGTGCTGCTGTTCCGCAGCTTCTTCAAACCGGTGATCATCCTGATGGCCCTGCCGACAGCGGTCGGCGGCGCCCTGCTGGCGCTGCTGCTTACCGACGCGGCCCTGTCGATACCCTCGGCCATCGGCTTCCTGATGTTGATGGGCCTGGCGGCCAAGAACTCGATCTTGCTCGTTGAGTACGCCATCGAGCGGGAGCGCGAAGGCAAGAGCCAGCGGGAAGCGCTGATGGAGGCGTGTCGCGAGCGGGCAAGGCCCATTGTCATGACCACGGTGGCCATGATGGCCGGGATGCTGCCCACCGCCCTGTCCCTCGGCAAGGGCTCGGAATTCCGCCAGCCGATGGCCATTGCGGTGATCGGTGGGCTGATCACCTCGACCATCTTGTCGCTGCTGCTGGTCCCGGTCGTCTACGAGATCGTCGACGATATCGAGCGCTGGCTGGTGGCGCGGATGGGAAGGGTCGTCACGCCCAGATTCGGAACGCCGGCTGTGCCCGCCACGGCGAAGCGGGTCATGCGGGCGGCGGAATAAGCGCCGCCTCGGTCTCTTCCATCCCTCGGCGCGCCAGCGCGTCGGCGCGTTCGTTGAGGTCGTGGCCGGAATGGCCCTTGACCCAGCGCCAGTCGATGTCGTGACGCGCGGCGGCTTCGTCGAGCCGTCGCCACAGGTCCTCGTTCTTCACCGCTCCCTTCGATAGGGTCCGCCAGCCCCTGGCCTTCCAAAGGCTCAGCCACTGGGTGATGCCGTTCTTCACGTACTGGCTGTCGGTGTGCAGCTCGACCCGGCACGGGCGCTTGAGCGCCTGCAGGGCTTCGATGGCGGCGGTGAGCTCCATACGGTTGTTGGTGGTGTCCGGCGTCCCGCCCCAGATGTCGCGTTCGTTGTCGCCGAAGATCAACACCGCGCCCCAGCCGCCAGGGCCCGGATTCCCCCGACAGGCGCCGTCGGTAAAGATGACCACTGGTCGCCCGGTCATCATGTGGGCGCGAAGAGGTTGAGGCCGGCGCGGTGCGCGGCCAGCTTGCGCTCGTATTCCAGCGGGTCCTTAGGCCGGACAAGCGCCGCCGCGCGGTCGTCGCGCCAATCAGCGAGTCGTGTGAGGAAGAAGCGCATAGCCGCGCCGCGCGCCAGCGTCGGCAGCGCCGCCCTTTCCAGCGCCGAAAGGGTGCGGCGCCGCTCATAGCCTTCGATCAGGGCGTGGGCCGACGTGACGTTGAAGCTGCCGTCCGCCTCGAAACACCAGGCGTTGAGCGCCACACCAAGGTCGTAAGCGAGCAGGTCGTCGGCCGCGAAATAGAAGTCGATGGCCCCGGCGAAGCGCCCGTCACGGAAGAAGACGTTGTCGGGAAACCAGTCGGCGTGGACGACGCCCTCGGGGAGACCCTTCGGCCAGGCCCTTGCGATTTCATCGAGATCGCTGGCGATGGTCGCCACGAGACCCGGCTTCAGAGCCTCGGCCCGGTCCGCAAGGCCGGCCGCGAGGGCTGCCCAGGCGCCCTGACCGAGGTCGTTGG